>JABFSS010000039.1 GCA_013140485.1 Candidatus Peribacteraceae bacterium
ATTTTCGAAAGCACCAGGCCCAATTTCCTATCTATTTTTTTTGTAAATCCTTCATTCCACATGAGCTTGGATTAATTGAACGTACACTGACCATATTGCTCGATAATATCTTTCATTGATAAAGCCAATACTCCCTTTTCTGATTCAGAATATTCCGGTCGTGCGGGGTGGGGTGGAAGTACTTCGAGAGAATGTCGCGTCATAAAATATATTATAACATATATATCATATATAATCAAAAATTATGAGGAGGAGCCGCTACCCACGCTTTATCAAAATACGAACTCACTGGCCCAACTGCTCCAACGCACTCCTCGCCGTCGCATTCTCCGGATCAATGGTGAGGATCTCCTCAAACTGCTCCCGCGCGCCGTCGGCATCGCCCGTTTTATAGAGCAGGATGCCGTAATTAATGCGTGCGGCAATGGAGCGCGGAGCGAGGTGAACGGCACGCTCGTACTGGGCCATCGCGCCTTCGATGTCGCCGGTGGATTGCAGCGCGACGCCCAGGTTGAAGCGAACATCGGGGTAGAACGGATTGAGATTGATCGCGATGCGGTACTGCTCAATCGCCTTCTGCATGTTGCCCTGATACGCGTACGTGGCGCCGAGGTTGATGTGCGCTTCGAGATACGTGGGATCTTCCTGGAGCGCACGGAGGAGATCTTGTTCCGCAGCGACGTAATTCTTCTGCGCGATCCACACGAGCGAGCGCCCCATGTAAATTTCGCGGCTGTGCGGATTGAGTTCGATGCCTTTGCGGTACACCTCGAGCGCCTCGGGAATTTTTCCCTGCTTGCGGTAGACGGCCCCAAGGTTCGCGTAAATCTTCGCGTGCGGCCGAATGGCCAGCGCCTTCTCAAATTCGCCAATGGCATCGTCGAGCCGACCTTCGAGCCGCCAGGCGTTGGCGATGTTATTGTGCGCAACGTGGGATTCCGGGTAATGCACCAGAACGTTTGTCAGGAGCGTGTACGTCGTCCGCCAGACTTGGGATTGGACGTACGAGCGGACGCCGAGTGCGATGATCACACATGCGCCGATCCCGATGGCGATCTGTTTCGGGATACGCTGCTTTGCGATCAGGCTGATCAACGCGACGACGGCGATGAACACGCCGATCGACGGAAAATACGCATACCGGTCCGACGCGAAATACACGTCCAAATCCCCTCCTTTGGTGAAGTTGAGGAATGTCGGCGCGACGGTGACGGCGTAGAGCGCGACGCCGAAGGCGACGTCCCGCGTACGCCTCCATAGCAGCACGATGATGATCAAAATAACGACCCACACGATGATCGGAATATAAAAATCCGGCGACGTGAGAACGACGTCCTTGTGATAGGGATAGAGGAGCGAGAAATTATCGGGCCAGAGAATTTTTCGCAGGTAGAAGACGGACGATTTCCCCGCCATGAGAATCTTCTCCAGTGTTGACGATGACGCGACCGTTTTCGTTTTCCCGCCGATGCCGATCAGCCCGAAAATGATCGACAATGCGAAAAATGGAATTTTTTCGGTGAATATTTGCCGAACGCGTAGGGGCGTCTCACGGAGACGTCCTTGTTGCCAATCGATCAACAAAAGAATGACCGGCAACGTAATCGCCATCACCTTCGACATCAATGCCAGCGCAAAGAACCCGATCGCCATCAGGTACCATCGCCGAACGGGATTTTCGCGCCACCGCACCCAATAGATGAGTGTCAGGAGCAGGAAGAACGTGGACAGAAGATCCTTCCGTCCGCTGACCCACATAACGCCTTCGGTATGGAGAGGATGCAACAGGAACAGGAGGCCGCAGAAAATCCCTAGAAATAGGGAGCGGGCTTTCTGCCCGCGTACAAATATCAACATGACAAACCACGCCACCAGCAAGGCATTGAACGTATGAAACAGAAAATTCGTCAGGTGATACTGGAACGGATGAATCCCGCCGATCTGGTAATCGATCTGGTAACTGAAGAACGTGACGGGGATGTAGAGCTCGGGGTCGTAGGTGCTGAAGATGTGCTTGATCGTCGCCGGAGAGATTTCGCGAATCGCCGGGTTTTCGTACACGAGCATGCCGTCGTCCCACCGCACAAATTCGCTCTGCCAGACAGCTTTGCCGTAGACGAGGGCGGAGAGGGCGAAGAACAGCGCAATGATGAACATGACGGGACGTTTCACGAGAATACTGTAACGCAGTGCATGATTTGGCCCAGAATACATGAATTGTCTAATATATTAAATTATTGTATAATAAATAATAAACAAAAATATCTGTCCTTTTCGGGAACACCGCTTGCTGCATTTTGAGGGTGGCGTTGACCAGCCGGGCGACGTCCCCTCACAACCGAATCCGGCGGAAATACAGGCGCAATCCCATAAGAAAACCCATGACGTCGTCTCAGAAGAACTGCGGAAGATTCAAGCCACAGTGGATGCTCTCCGGAGACGGGATGAAACGTTGAGCCAGTGGCGTGCGAGACTGGCCCAAAATCGCAACGGCTTCGGGCGAGGTCAGGAACGCGCATACCTTGCATCGATCACGGTCCCGGAGAATGGCCAGGAGCAGGAAGGAAGAGATTTCATCCGCGTCCATATCGCACGGGGAAACAGGCCGCGGAAGACGATCATGTTCAATATGGGGAACCGGCAGACGTTCTTCCAGCATTCGCAGCAACCCCATCGATTGCATTCGCCACGCATGCTGCAGCAGATGTTCAACGAGATAAAAATGCGGTACGGAAACCAGTGCAACATCATCGCGTTCCGATCGGGAAATTTCGAAAGCGGCCACCCGGATGGCACCAACGAGATTGCTCTTGCGCATGCGCGAAACGCATTCATGGACATGCTGACCGGTCTCGGGCCTTTCGAGGGCCAACCCGAGCTCTGCACGGGAATCGATATCTGCTCACACAGTTACGGCACGGGCATGGCGAATATTCTCATGGGTGACGCGGTTGCCGCTCGCAACAACACGGGCCTTCGCATCCCGCCTGTGCGCTCTTTTGTTATCGATGGAATAGAATTCGGTACGGGAGGGAGTGTGGCCAGTCCCACGCCTGTCGCAACTCAGCGGACGCCAGGCGCCTTTCAACATACTCAGTACTACGTCGATAGCGGTTCCGTGCAGCCTCTTCCGGGATCCTCCATTGGCCTGAATTTCGATCCCGGCGCATATGCACTCACGCATGTGATTCGGGGCCAGGCACTGCGACATCCTCAGCCTGGTGACCGGAACATCGCCATCCGCGATACGAACCACCAGACGATCGAGGACCGTCTATTGACCCCCAGGGTGTACCAGGAAATCTTCAGCGAGCTCACCAATGGCTTCCAGGAAGAGCTTCCCCCCTCAGGAACGGGGCCCGGAGGGACCATTGCCGCGAGCCCCCGGTGAGAAGGACGAAGAAACCCCTGTACTCCGCACCGTTTTTTTGCTATCATGAGGAGATTTGCCGATCACAAACAAACACCCACTCTTCCTATGACAATCGACGCCTGCATCGCCCACGCGATCCACAGTGATCTCGATATCCTCGAAGCCCTCCCGGAGGTCGAATACGTGCCCGTGGAAGAGCTCGAAGTCTACGTGGAGCGCTTTGTGCTGACCGTGCAGGAATCCCTGAGGACCGTCATTCAGAACCGCGGCGAGATGTATTTGCGGTCCAAGGACGCCGCCGGCCTCTGCGCCACGTGCATCGAATCGGGCATCGCTTTGCCTCCCGGAATGTTATTGAAAATGTGCCAGACGATCATGAACCTGAGCCAGCTCGACGCGAAGTTCATCCTCGATACCGACGACGGCAAGAGTTTGTACTACGTGAAAATGGAGCTGACCATTGCGTGATTGTCATCCCGAGTAGCTCGTTGCGGAGCAACGGGCGTATCGAGGGACGAGGGTGATTATGGCAAATTCTGCTGCACCAATTGATCGACCGTGCTGAGAATTCCCCGCACGGCGGTTTTGACCGGCATATCGTGGAGCGAATAGGTGACTTTCCACTGGTTGCCCTCATCTTGCCGTCCGAAGACGATGAAGCCCGACACCCCGAGATTGCTGAGGAATTCGTTACAGAGCCGTTGAATCTGAGCGTCGTCCATACGGGAAGAATGCTGGAAAAATCACTTATGGATTTCTTCGTACACTCTGGCAAAAAGTTCGGCAACCCGACTCGGTCAGTTCGATCGGCGTGTAATCGACAATGCGACCATCGTACGTGACTGTGCATCCTGTGTAGTTCATCCGCACATCATAATTGAGTCTCGCGAAGCAGAAATTGGGATCGAGGGGTGGGGGAGGATCCTGAGGAACGGTTGGCTGTCGATCGGGAGCGGCAAGGACATTGGTCATAATGACGTTAGGAGATAGAGAGAGATCCGGCAGAGCAACAACGGGCATCTCCATTGCCTGCACCGGAGCCGGATGCGGCATGGCAACGACAATTCCAGGTATGAGCAAAAACCCAATGAATGTGGAGAACAAAGATTTTCTCAACAGATGATTCATAGGGGAAATGAAAACGATGAAAACTTTAGCGCTTACTGAACTGCGGCGCGCGGCGTGCTCGCTTGAGACCCGGCTTCTTGCGTTCTTTGATGCGCGCATCGCGGCGGAGGAATCCGGCACGCTTGAGGTCGGGACGGTAATCGGCGTTGAGGAGGAGCAATGCCCGGCTGATGCCGTGACGAACCGCGTCGGACTGGCCGGCCTTGCCGCCGCCGGAAACGCGGGCTTCGATATCGACGGTCTTGGCGACGCCCGCGATCGTGAGCGGAGCCAGCGCGTTTTCGGTCTGGAATCCCGCGGCGAAGTACTCCTTCATCTTCATGCCGTTGATCGTCACTTCGCCGGAACCTTCCTGGTACAGCTTCACGCGCGCGCGGGCTGTCTTGCGCTTTCCGAGTCCGGCGAGATAGGAGCGGGTTGTCATATTAATTAGATGGTAGCGAGATCAAGAGCCTTCGGCTTCTGCGGCGCATACTTGTGCTTATCGCCCTGATAGACGTGCAAGCGGCGGAGCATCGCGTGGCGAAGGCGGTTTTTTGGGAGCATGCCGTAGACGGCCTTTTCAATCGTCTTCTCCGGCGTTTCTTCCATCATCTTGGTGAGGGTTTTGATGCTTCCGGAGCCGATGCGTCCCGTATGGTGGAAGTACGTCTTGCGGCGGCCTTTCTCGGGGCTCACGGACAGCTTCTCGACGTTGATGACGATCACGTGGTCACCGCAGAGTTGGTGCGGAGAGAAGGTCGGACGGTGCTTGCCGCGCAGAACGTGCGAGACCTTGGATGACACGAATCCGATGGTGAGGCCCGTCGCGTCAACGATGTGCCAGAGAGGAGCCGATACTGGAACGGTTGTGGTCTTCATGATGCTTTCTTTGAAAGAGTCTTTGGCATCTTCGGCTTCTTTGGCATCGTCGGATTCTCTTCGGAAGAAGGGGTAGCAACATCTGAATCCACCAGAGAGAGTTCTACCATTTTGGCCCCATCGCCCTGGCGCAAGCCGAGAGGCACCATGCGCGTGTATCCGGACGAGCGCTTGGCATAACGAACCTTGAGCAGTTCCATCACTTTCTTGGACGCATTCACGTGCGTCACGACCGTGTTGATCGCCCGGATGGCGTTGCGCGCATCCTTGGTCTTCGCCGTCGTGATGATCTTCTCGATGATCGGCTGGACCACCTCGGCGCGTTTCTTGGTCGTGCGGACGGACTCGTAGAGAAGCACGGACGTGGCGAGGTTCCGCAGCAGCGACTTGCTATGCGCGGGTTTGTGACGGAGCCGGAGGCGGGATAAGCGGTGTCTCATGAAGGGATTCTTAGAGGGGTGGGTCCTTCTCCCGCCGCAGTGGGAGAAGGTGGCGCGCTTCGAGCGCGCCGGATGAGGGCGGGAGAGGGCCAGGAAAACTACACTTCCACACTCTCATCCGCAAGCTTGAGGCCTCGATCTCCGAGGGTTTTCTTGACCTCGTCGAGCGCCTTGGCGCCGAAGCCGCGGAAGTTCTGGAGAGTCGCTTCGGTGCACTTGGTGAGCTGTTCGATGGAACCGACGCCCGCGTTGATGAGCGCATTGAGCGTGCGGGGCGAGAAGTTGAGGATCTCGATCGGCGTGTAGCTTTCTTTGACAGGAGCGTGCGAGGCATCCTCGACGTGCTGCGCGGTGACGCGCGAGAAATCGGCGACGAATTCGGGTTCGATGACTTTCTTATCGGACGCGAAGTAACCGAAGTAGCTCTGGAGGAGCTGCGACGCGAAGATGACTGCTTCCTCGGCGCCAAGCGAACCGTTCGTCTCGACGTCCAGGACGAGCTTTTCAAGATCGGTGCGCTGACCGACGCGGGCGGCTTCCACATCGAAGCGGACCCGGACGACGGGGCTGTAGATGGCGTCGATATAGATGAGGCCCGGCTCATTCTGCTTCTTGTTGCGCTCCTGCGCGGAGACGTATCCGACACCCTTCTCAACAGTGAGCTGCATTTCGACTGACGCGCCCTTTTCGAGCGTCATGAGCTCCAAGTCGGGGTTGAGGACTTCGATGTCCGAGCTCGTCTTGAGATCCTTCGCCGTGACCGTCATCGGACCTTTGACGTCGAGCGTGATGACTTCAGGATCCTTGTTGTGCTTGCGGAGGCGAAGCAGCTTCATGTTAAGGCCCACGTCGAGCATCGACTCGCGGACGCCCTTGATGGTCGAGTATTCGTGCTGGACGCCCGAAATGCGCATCGACGTGACCGCAGCACCCGGCAGGCTCGAGAGGAGCACGCGGCGGATGCCGTTACCGAGCGTCATGCCGTAACCCGGCGGGAGCGGCCCGATCATGAAGATCACGTGGGTCGTATCCCCTTTCTTCACGGGGTTCATCGTGAACGTCGGGAGTCCGATGTCTTCCTGGATGATATGCATACGCGAGTTGGGAAGAGGAGAGAGATACCAGTGCAGGTCTTCGACCTGCGGAGAAAAATTAAGCTCGAGAATAGAACTCCACGATCTGCCGCATATCGACCGCCTGTTCGGCGGATTCGGGAGGAGGCAGAGCCTGGACTTCGATGCGCATGGCCTTGGAATCGACCGTAAGCCATGACGGAGGAAGGTACTTTTCGTGCGACGCGAGAATGGGAGAGAACACCGGCGAGTCCTTCGACTGCGTGCGGACGGTCACAACCTGGCCCGGCTTCACTTGCAAGGAAGGGATGGTCACGCGGACGCCGTCGACCAGAAAGTGGCCGTGTCCGACGAACTGGCGGGACTGGATGCGCGTCATCGCGAATCCGGCGCGGTAGATGACGTTATCGAGACGGCGCTCGAGCATTTGTTTGAGAGCGTCGCCCGTCTGGCCGGCGACTTTCGTGGCCCTCAGGTACATGCCGAGGAACTGGCGCTCGCTGATGCCGTACATATCGCGCGCTTTCTGCTTCTCCTTGAGCTGCTGTCCATACTCGGACAAACGCGACTGCTGGTCTCGCGGCGACTTGCCCGGACCATGCGGCTTGCGCTGCAGAATCTTGTCGTACTTGTCGGTGCCGTACAGGTTCATTCCCTGTCGTCGGCACTTCTTTGCTTTGGGTCCGTTATATTTCATAGAAAGAATTGAATGGGGAGCGAGCTTTCTGCTCGCGCTGGATAACTACACACGACGGCGTCCCGGAGCTCTGCATCCTCCATGGGCAATCGGAGTGACATCGACGATCGCATCGAGGTTGAGACCGGTGCCCTGGAGACCACGGATCGCCTGTTCGCGTCCCGGTCCGAGGCCTTTCACTTCGACGGTGATCGTTTCGATGCCGTAGGGTTTGACCTTTCCCGCCGCCGTTTCGGCAGCGACTTTGGCAGCGTAGGGCGTCGACTTGCGCGTGCCTTTGAAGCCCGCCGAGCCGCTGCTGCTCCAGCCGATCACGTTGCCCTGGAGATCGGTGAACGTGACGATCGTGTTGTTCTCGCCGGCATGGATGCAGACGCGCGCCTTGGGGAGCGACCGTTTGATCTTCTTCTTTTTCGACGGCTTGCCCGTGGCTTCGGCTCCTCCTTCGGCGCCCGGAACCGGGTCGCCTCCTGCGAGGGCTTGTTCGAGTATCGATGGTGTTTTCTTGTCGTCGGCCATAAGGGAGGATTGATAGAGGGGAGATGGTTCCCTCTCCTGCCGCAGCGGGAGAGGGTGGCGCCGCAGCGCCGGGTGAGGGCGGCGCGCTTCGAGCGCGCCGGAGGGCTTTACGTCTTGGTGAGGGTCGTTCTACCGGACAACCCCGTCTTCTTCTTGCCACGCTTGGTCCGCGCGTTGCGACGGGAAGTCTGTCCGCGGGCCGGGAGTTTGCGGCGGTGACGGTATCCGCGCCACGTGCCGATGTCTTGCAGGCGCTTGATGTCGAGGGAGACTTTTCGTGTCAGTTCGCCTTCGGTGAGTTCCTTCTCGATACGTCCGCGCAGACGGGCTTGGTCGGTTTCATTGATCTGGTCGGCTTTCGTGTCGAAACCGATCGTGAGTTCGTTGAGGATTTTGCGACTGAGCGGGCGTCCGATGCCCTTGATCGCCGTGAGGGCGATTTCGATTCGTTTATTGCCGGGGAGGACGACGCCAGAGATGCGGAGCATGTGAGAGAAGTTGTAGAGGGGATGGGTCCTTCTCCCGCCGCAGTGGGAGAGGGTGGCGCCGCAGCGCCGGGTGAGGGATCAACCGCCTTGTCGCTGCTTATGCTTGGGATTCTCGCAGACGATTCTGCGCACACGTTTGCCCTTGCCGTTGCGCCGGATGACGAGGCGGCAGTTTTTGCAGATCGGTGTGCAGGAGGGGCGAACTTTCATTGAACGGGGGGCGGGGTTGGGAGAGGAGCTGCGCTGGGAGGAGGAACGACTGCGGGTGGTGGTGTCGTGCCCGAAGGTGGTGGTGGCGATGAGGGCGAAAACCGATACACGATTCGTCCCTTTCCAAGATCGTACGGAGTCATCTCGAGTTTCACGCGGTCTCCCGGGAGAATGCGGACGCGATTGACCCGCATGCGGCCTGCCAAATGGCAGTGCAGCGTGTGTCCTGCAGCCTGCTCGCTCGTGACCCGGACGCGGAACGTGGCATTGGGGAAACACTCTTCCACAATGCCGATGAGTTCGATGACGTCTTTGGACACAAGGAAAGCGAGAGGGCGCGGAAAGCCGAGGCATCTTACGGATGGAAAGAGGCTTGGACAAGGCGGAGGGATGGGGAAAACCGAAAGGGATGGCAAATTGTATTGCAATAAATTAATAATATTGCAAAATAATCTCATTTGTCATCCCGAGTAGCTCGGCGCGGAGCGCTGAGCGTATCGAGGGATGCCTGCGTAGCAGCGACAGCAAGACATTCTCCCCAATCAAGCCAGTATCTCCACGCCCCTCTCAGTGACCAGCACCGTATGTTCAAAATGCGCCGATAGTGACCTGTCCTTGGTCGCAATGGTCCAGCCGTCGTCGGATTCGCGGATCTCGGGCCGTCCCATCGATGTAATCGGCTCAATCGCGATGATCGTATTCACGGGCAATTTGGGTCCGGTCCCCGCTTTGCCGGTGTTCGGCACGTCGGGAAATTGATGGAGTGTCGTCCCGAGGCCGTGCCCCGTGAGGCCGTTGACGCAGGAATATCCGCCGCGTTCGACGTATGTCTGAACGCAGGAAGAGATATCGCCGATTTTGACGCCCGGCGCCACGATCGCACACGCGTTCTCAAGTGCTTCTTCGGAGTAGCTCAGAAACGTCGCGATGACGTCGGACACGGCGCCGACGGGAACCGTCAGACACGCATCCGTGTAGAGCTTGCTCAAAATCACGCCGCAATCGATCGACACGATATCGCCCTCTTTCAGCGTCCGTGGTCCCGGAATGCCATGCACGCACTCGTCATTCACAGACGTGCAGAGCGTGGCCGGAAACCCGTGGTATCCCTTAAAGGCCGGCGTTGCCCCTTCGTGAGACCGGATGAACTCCTCGGCGAAGACGTCCAACTGCTTCGTCGTCATGCCCGGCTTCACAATCGCGCCGGTGGCAATCAGGCAATCGCGCAAAATCTTCCCGCCTTTTCGTAGGGACTCAATTTCCTCGGTGGTGAAGATCTGAAATGACGACACTTCGGCAGTGTAAAGCACAAAAATCCTAAATCCTACGCTCAAAATCCTAAGCAAATCCTAATTCTTTAAACCTTTGAGTTTGCTTAAGATTTAGGTTTTAGAGCTTAGGATTTCCGTCATGTCTCTGTAGACGTCTTCCACAGACTTCATCCCATCAATCTCCATCATATTCCCCTCCTCCTTGTACTTCTCAATGACGGGCATTGTTTTCTCTGTAAACGTCTTCATCCTCCGCTTTACGATCTCCGTATCCGCATCATCGGCTCTGCCCTCCTGCTGCGCCCGCCCGAGAATGCGCTTCATCCCCTCGTCGGGACTGAGCAAGATGTGAATGCAGCGAAATGGACGCCCAGCACCCTGCATGATCTCATCGAAGCCCTTCATTTGATTTTCATCACGCGGAATACCGTCGAAGAGAATTTTTTGATTCTTCGGGCGCGCCAAGATCGCCTCTTTCACCACCTGCATGATGATCTCATGCGGCACGAGGTGTCCTGCGTCGATGAATGATTTCACTGTTTGTCCGAGCTCTGATCCCGATGCCGCAATTTTCCGGAGCTCACCGCCAGCTTCGAAAATGTCGTACGTGAATTCGGACGCAAGGCGCTTGGCCTGAGTCCCCTTGCCGCTCCCCTGGATGCCGAACAGCACGAGATCCATCAGACGAGTTTTTCGTAATCATGCGCCAACATCTGCGCGTTGATCTGCCGAATGAGTTCCATCACGACGCCCACGATAATGATGAGACCGGAACCGGAGATGAGCAGATCGGTGGAGCCGAGTGAGGAATATTTCGTGAAGAGCAGCGGGACGATGGCGACGATGGCGAGGAAGAGGCCGCCCCACAGGTTCAAGCGGCTGCTGGTCTTGGCGAGGAGGTTGGCGGTCTGCGGACCGGGACGCACGCCGGGGATGAATCCGCCACGCTTCTGGATCGTCTCGGCGACTTCGTTCGGCTTAAAGGTGACGGACACGTAGAAGAACGTGAACCCGATGACGAGCAGGAAGTACCCGGCCATGTAGAGCATGCTCGGGTTCTGCGAGTTGAAATACGTATTGATAAACGCGACGACGGGCTTAAAGCGGTCGGCGGTCTGGAGGAATTGCGAGAGGATCGACGGAAACGTGATGAGCGAAACCGCGAAGATGATCGGGATCATGCCTGCTTGATTCAGGCGAATAGGGATGTTCCCTTGAACACCGCGGCCCGCGCCCTGGCTCGCGTACGTGATGGGGATCAAGCGGTGCGCGTCGGTGAAGAGCACGACCGCGACGAGTGTCGCGATCGAGACAATCACGAACAAGTAGAACGCGCCGATTTTGCCGTCGCCCGCGAGCAAGATGCTCCCGAAGCGGGACGGAATGGCTGCGACGATGCCAACGAAGATGATCATCGAAACGCCGTTGCCGATGCCTTTTTCGGTGATGATCTCGCCCAGCCACATGAGCCAGAGCGAACCGGCCGTCACGAAGAGCATCGGCCAGAGCACTCCGGGGAACGACGTATCGACGAGGTTGACGCCGCCGGTGCCGCTGCCGATCAGCAGGAGGAAACCGTAACTCTGAAGGAAGCTGAGCGGCAACGTGAGCCAGCGTGTGTACCGGTTGAGTTCCTGCTGGCCTTGCGCGCCTTCTTTGCTGAGCGCTTCAAGTTTGGGAAAGATCACGGTGCACAGCTGCACGATGATCGACGCGTTGATGTACGGCGAGAGACCGAGGAGCACGATGGAGAAGTGATCAAAGCCGCCGCCCGTGAGCGCCGCAAAGACACCCAGCGCGTTGCCGCCGGAACTCTGCATGTCGAGATACTGCTTGAGAGCGAAGGGATCCGCTCCCGGCACGGCGATGTGCGAGGCGACACGGTAGAGGAGCAGCAGAAAAACAGTAATGAGGATTCGATTCCTCAAGTCTTCAGAACGCCACAGTTGTTGAAAATAGGAGAGGACAGCCATGGTTATTTCTGAATGATGGTGACAGTACCTCCGGCTTTCTCCACCGCTTTCTTGGCGTTCACCGACGCGGCATGGACTGAGAGAGTGAATTTCTTGGAGACGGTTCCGCGCGAGAGGAGTTTGACGGGGAAGCGCGTCCGGAGAATGCGCTTCTCGCGGAGACTCGCGGGATCGTAGGAACCCGCGTCGAGCATCTCTTCGAGCACGTCGAGATTCAGCGGTTCGTATTCGCGGCGTCGCGGGTGCGTGAAACCGCCCATTTTCGGCTGGCGGCGGATGAGCGGAACCTGGCCTCCTTCGAAACCGAACTTGCGTCCTTTACCCACGCGGGACTGCTGGCCTTTGGTGCCGCGGCCTCCGGTGGTGCCTCCACCTGCGCTGTTGCCGCGGGCGACGCGCTTGCGGGTGGGACGGGAGCCGGGATTGGGCTTGAGGGTGTGGAGCATGGAAAAATGAGGGTACGACCTCCGAGGGCGACAGTCTAGGGCATGGTTTCCGCAAAGGAAAGGGCTCGCAGAGGTGGAATTCGGGAAATATTGGCGGTACCGTGGGCAACGACATGCTCGTTCTGACACTGATCATCCTGCTGTTGAGTCCCCAGCCTGCACAGGCATATTTCCGGCTGCAGGCTCAGACAGTACCGTATTTAGTCGTGCCGAAAACGCGGGTGGAACTCCGTGCCTCTTCGTCGTCATCCGCTCCATCGGCTTTGCAGGAATTCAGCAAGAACGTTCTTGATTTGGTGAACCGGGAACGGAAAAAGAAGGGACTGCCGGCACTCAAGAGTAATCCCCTACTTGAGCGGTCCGCGCAGGCGCATGCCGACAACATGGTGAAGCAAAAATTTTTCTCCCACGAATCGCCGGATCGCGCGAAACCGGAAGACCGCATTCGCGCGGCGGGATATTTTGTGAAGCCGTGCAACTGCGCCGTGACCTTCTCGTACGGGGAAAATATCGCCAAGGGCCAGAAGACCGCCAAAGACGTGATGACCGCCTGGATGAATTCAAAAATCCACCGGGACAATATTCTCAAGCGTGAATTTACGGACCTGGGTGTGGGGTTCGCAGGAGGCCTGTGGGTCCAAAATTTTGGGGGAATCGCTGTTGAGAGGAAGTAGTCTAAAACCCTGTTTTGTGGTATAATTTGTTCAAACATGCACATCTCTCTCCGTCACCGCATTCGCGTATCTGTAGGCCTGTTTTCCATCATCACGATGATGGGAATCGGGCGACTGGAAGCCGCGCGTCCCACGTTTCAGACACCCTATGTGACGCGCGCCGAGGCGGCGATGCTCTTGCTCCAAGCGCGTGTGCCCACGATCCCGCCGCTGCTCAGTAACGGCGAATTCCCCGATGTTCCCCGCGGCGAGTGGTACGAACGCTACGTCGTGGTCGCCGAACGACTCGGGATCCTGCAGGCGCACCCCGTCACCAACCGCATCCGCCCCGAAGACCCCGTGACCCGCGCGGAATTCCTCTCGATGGCGGCGCGGACATTCGGCGTGAACGTCAGTCTCTTCGTTCCGTCCTACGAGGACGTGTCCGCCCAAGCCTGGTACGCCCCGGTCGCCGGCATGGCCCAGCGGTTGAACCTGTTCCCCGCCGATCCCGACCAGTCGGTCCTGCGGCCGGAGGAGTACATGATCCATGCCGAAGTGGCCCGCTCGGTGCAGCTGTTGATCGACGCGTCTGACAAAACCAAATTGAAGAACATCGCGGTGGGGTCGATGAACGACAACGCGAAGATTTCCACAAATACGAAGAGCGTGGCGCTCATCAAGCCGCGTGGTCCGGCGACGCACAGTGCGCCGGCGTCCAGTCCGTCGCTCTTCTCGTACCTGCAGAAAGTACTGTCGCCGGGCGCCGATACGCGGCAAATCGCGTCGCTGCGGCGTGACGTACTCGCACTGGTCAACGCGGCACGCGTCGGAGCCGGCCTGGGCACGCTGAAGCAGCATCCCACGCTCGAAACGTCCGCCCAGCAGTACGCCGAGAGCATGGCCCGCGACGATTTCTTCGGGCACGTGAGTCCCGGCGGTGAAACGCTGAAGGAGCGTATGGAGAAATCCGGCTACTACAAGCCGTTCTTCCGGCTCGAGTGCCTCTGCGTGACGCGCTTCCTCCTCGGCGAAAACCTCGCCCGCGGGCAGAAGACGGCGAAGGAAGTGGTGACTGACTGGCTCGCCTCCCCCAGCCACCGCGAAGCCATCATGAACCCCGACTTCACCGACACCGGCATCGGCATTAGCGCAGGGGTGTGGGTGGAACATTTTGGGGGGAAACAGAAATAGTTATTAGTGGTTAGTGATTAGTTATTAGGAGCCTGGAAAAAATCCACTAATCACTAATAACTACTCACTACTAACTAATCACTAATAGGCCGATTACAAGGATGCAAACGCCCGCCCGAAATCTTCTGCCGCCCCCGGCCCATTCCCCGTCACAATCAATCCATCAACCGTGACCGCCTCTCCCGTGTACTCCACATCATGCAGCGCCATGAACCCCGCCTGATCCCCGTCTTCATTCCAGACGGTCGCCTTCTTGCCGGCAAGCACCTCCGCCGCCGCGAGGATCTTCGGCGCAATGCAGATCGCCCCGAGCGGCTTCTTCGTTTTGACGGTATCCTGAGCGATCCGCTTCGCGTCAGCGTTCTGCCAGAGATTTGATGCTCCCGGCCCGCCAATGAATCCGATGCGGTCGTAATCGTTCACGTCGACGTCTTGGAGCGCGACCGCGGCCTCTTCCTCTGCCCCGAACTTCCCCATGCATTCCCCCGCTTCGGTCGACGCGAGGATGACGTCAAAACCCGCGTCGACAAGACCGTCGCGCGTGCCGTTGAGTTCAACATCCTGAAAGCCCTTTTTGGCGATGATGAGAAGAGCTTTCTTCATAAAAACATCATACAACAAACACAAGCTTGAGGATCACAGCATTGTGTACAAACACCATTGTCATCCCGAGTAGAAATTGCCGCAGCAATTTCGTACGAGGGACTACTCAATCTTCCCCTTCCGATGAACATCCCTCTGCTTCGCCGCAGCACTCAGCAAGATAATATGGAAACGCTCAGAGATCCTTCCCCTTGCGGTGAATATCCTTCTGCTTCTCGATATCCTTCTTCGCGATCTCCGTGAGTCCAAGACCGCCGGAGCGGACTTCTTGGGCGCCTCCCGGAACATAGACCTGACCGGAGCCTTTCATGACGTCATCGGACATTTTCTTGGTCGAGCCGTCCGCAGCATCAACCACCGCTGTTGCGAGCTCCGCCGTCGTGGGAGCGATCACTCCTCTGAGCATCTGGAGCGCCATGATGGAGGTCTGCGCGTTGACGAGTTTGTTGCGCGTGCCGAAGCGTTTGCTGAGAACATTCTTCACGCCTGCCTGATCGAGGATCACGCGGAGCGCTCCGCCGGCGATGATGCCGGTTCCGGGCCTTGCGGGAAGCAAACGGATGCGCGCGGCTTTGAATTTGATTTCCACGGAATGCGGGATCGTGTCTTTCACTATGGGAATACGGATCATCGCACGCTTGGCGGCGGCCGTTGCCTTTTTGACGGCAGCTTGCACTTCCGTCGCCTTGCCCGTGCCGAGACCGACTTTGCCTTTCTTATTCCCGATGACAACGATCGCGCGAAAACGCATGCGGCGTCCGCCTTTCACCACGCGCGTGACGCGGTCGACGCTCAGCGTCACCTCCGAGAATTCGGTCGGTTCACGCTGGCGGCGGTGGCCGCCGCCTTTGCGGTCGTTACGTGGAGGTTTGGGGGGCATAAAAGAGGAGAATCAAAATTGTAATCCGCCTTCGCGAGCTGCGTCGGCGAGTTCCTTGATGCGTCCGTGGTACTTGTACGGTCCGCGGTCGAAGACGACGGCGGTCACTTTAGCATCTTTGGCTTTCTTCGCGATCAGTGCGCCGACCTTCTTGGCGCCTTCTTTCGTCAGCTTCGCTTTGGCCTCGAGGCTCGACGCAAACGCGAGCGTCTTGCCAGCGGAGTCATCGATCAGCTGCACGCGGATGGCCTTGAGAGAGCGGTGCACCGACATGCGCGGGCGCTCGGACGTGCCGCGGATCCTGGCGCGGACGCGTCGGAGGCGGGCTTGCCGGAGTTGGGTCTTCGTGGGGCGGGACATGGGGATTGG
>JABFSS010000088.1 GCA_013140485.1 Candidatus Peribacteraceae bacterium
GCAAACGAGACGAGATGACGAGGCAATACCGAGATTTGGAGCGGAAGCGCTACGACGAAGAAGCGCGTGCCGGAGCGCAACTGCAGGGACTGGGTCCGGCAGGCAAGCCCCGCCTGGACGAACTGACGAAACAGATGCAGAAGAAGCGTGCGGATCTGCTCACGGAAGAGGGGCAGCATCGGCAACAACTGGACCAGGACACCGCAAAAAAGAAGAACGAGACCGAGCGCTTCACCCAGCGCCACAAGGCCGATATCGATGCGAGCGTCTCTGCGAAGAAGGCGGCCGTTGCCAAGGAGAGGAAGAGGTTGGGGATTTGACCATGCTTTGGAAAAAATCTCGGGAGAATTCTTGGGGCTCAAGAAAGGTTGCCGTACAATTCCCGGTTGCATGGCCTCAAAAACGCCGCCACCGGCCAAGAAAAAGGAATCTTTTCACATCGCCGGAGGGATCCTCGACATCGTCAGTTGGGGAGCGCGGGAATTCTTCCTGCCCGTTCCGGATTCGCTCGCGGGCGCCTGGAAAAAGAAGAAGGGGAAGAAGTGAGGATGTGAGCTCTGTTTCGCGACCTGACGACCGTGGCTGTGCCACGTGGCCGCGTAGCGGCTTTACGTGGTGCCGGGGAGAGGACTTGAACCTCCATGGGATTGCTCCCACCAGCTCCTAAGGCTGGCGCGTCTGCCATTTCGCCACCCCGGCATGAAAGAATCATCAATGATCGTCTATCAATCATCAAGGAATCTCCGAAAATAGGTTCAAACGAGCCTTGGCAGGAGTGTTATGAATTCCGGCGGTATGACTCGCCCTATTTCCTCCGATAGAAGCATAGGGTCGCCTCTCCCCAGCCGAGCCGAAACGGCGTCGAGTGGATAAGATCGAATTCGGGAGACGTGAGACCCTTCGTCACCGTGATGACCCGCGTGCCGGGCTTGCACAACTCCAGCTTCTTGCTGATTTGGTCCATCATCGGATCGTCGAAACACGTGCAGTGCGTAAAGAAGACGTCGCCGTCGGACGTGTCGTGATCAAACATGCTGCCGAAGCGGAAGTTGACTTCCTGCTCGTTTTTTTCGGGATGCATCGGCCTCACTTCGTTGTGGTACCGTGCCGCGCTGTCGGAGGCGGACTGCCAGAGATCTTCGATGAGTTCGATGCCCGTGGACCGCTTAAAGGGGGCGATGAACGCTGCAAGAATGACGGCCTTTCCCGTTCCCGAACCGAGATCGTAGAAGACCTCGCCCGGCTGCGGGTTCGTCATCTCCATCATGTACTGCACCGATTCCGGCGTGATCTCACCATACGTGAGGATGGGATCGGCTTCGCGACCGACTTTGGAGCGTCCGGCAGCGGAGAGCGAGTAGCCCTGGACGGCGCCGAAGAGGAGATCGTGGATTTCGGTAGCGGTCATACGAGTGGGGGGAATAGTGATGAGATAGGAATTAGCGTCGAAGATACACATTCGCCGTCGCCTGTCCCCAGCCCATTTGGACGGGGCTGACGCCGACGGATTCGAATGCGGGGGAGGAGAGTGCGCGGGTGACCGTGACGATGCGCGTGCCCGGCTTACACGATTCGAGTTTGTCGCTCAGTTTCTGCATGAGCGCGTCGTCGAAGCATGTGCAGCAATGGCTGACGACGATATCGGCGTCCGAAAGATCTGCCTCGAAGATATCGCCGAGGCGGTATTCGAGCTTGGTATCGCGGCGGTCATCTTCCAGTTTGGGTTGGATTTCCTCCATGTAACGCTTGCCGACCATCTGCGCCGCTTCGTGGAGTTCCGGCAAAAGTTCGACGCCGACGGACTTCTTGAAAGCCATGAAGAACGCGGCGAACACCACCATCTTCCCCGTGCCGGAGCCAAGATCGTAGAACACCTCGCCGGGCTTCGCGCCCGTGATCGAGAGGATATGCTCCACCGCTTCGGGCGTGCATTCCCCGTACGTGAGCGCGGGATCGGCTTCGCGGTCGATGGCGGCCTTACCCGAGGCCGAGAGGCTGTAGCCGGCGACATCCGAGAAGAGGACGTCTTGTAGGGTGGCGAACGTCATGAGAGATTAGGCGGAAGTATTGGGAATCGATCTGTATGTGCGAACAAGATTGGCAACCTGCATAGGCGTGAGATCAACGGTGCGGGCGCCGTTCGTGAGCAGCTGCATTCTGCCATTGATCCCTTGCACTGCTTCGTTAAACGCTTTTTGGTTCATAAGGCTCGAGGGTTGGATTTCGACGCGGAAGGTACCGTCCGGTAGCGCACGGACGGAAGCAATATTGCCCAAGCGGCGGGGATTGGTGTTGTACGTATCGATTTGAGATTGAATTTCGAGCGGGACGGGTAATGCCGGTTCGACGCTGATTTTCGTAGGAGCTTCGGTGGCTTTTGTCTTCGTCTCCCCGGCTGCCTTGATTTTGGCAGCGGCGGCGATCTTCACTTTTCCGGTGATCTGCAGAATCTGGTCGCCGATCTGATCGGCTTCGGCGCGCATCACCGCAAGTTGCTTGCGGCGCGCGGCCACTTCGACGATGGTCTTCTTTCCGTTGGCGCCGGTGCCGTCGAGAAGTGTCGTCGCTGCAACCAGGTACCCGTCTTCACGGTCATGGAGCACCACGAAGTTTTCGTAGTTACCGTAGAGCCGGACGTCGCGGAGACCTTGCAATTGCCTGTTGGTGCGGTCGGCCATACCCGTGCGTTCTTTATTGAAGGCATCGAGGCGCTTTTCGGGAGTCTCGGCTGCGACCTTCACGGGCGGTTCCGCATTGATCTTGTTTGGAGGTTCTGCACCAATTTTATTTGGGGGCTCGGCCGCGATCTTGTCTGCTCCGGCTTTCTTGGCCGGCTGTTCGGCGGCTTTCGCCTTCAGCTCCCCAGCTGCTTTGATTTTAGCGGCTGTCGCGATCTTCTCATTTATCGTCTTTTTGACCGCGGCGGCGTTCTCAATCTTTGTTTTAGCGGCGAGTTCTGGAGAAGAGGAATCTACTTTCGCCGTCTTCTCCAGCTTCGCGATTTCCTGGCGAATCGTTTTTAGTATGACTTGAGCGTCCTGTCGGGCGTTGTACGCGCCATCACGGAACGTCACCGGCACATCGGAGTTGCCGGCGATATCTTCCGCACGGTTATATTGTGTTTGTGCAGCCGATTCCGCAGCGCGCCCAAGTTTTATGCGCGCATCATTCGGTTGTCCCGCGGATTTATTGAATGCTTCTACAGCTTTTTGCGTTGCGGCCCGAAGTTCAATGATTTCCTTGTTCAACGCATCAAGACCTTTGTCGGACGATCCCGGCGCCGGTTCTGGAGTTGCAGGAGGCACAACCTTCCCCTTCTCCCCCGCCCTGTCCCCGATCTGTTTGAGCTGGTCCCAGAGGAGATGACGCAGTCCGGTCATCACTTTGCCTTCGGCGAAGAGACCGGCGTCGGAGCCGGAGATGGGTTTGATGCTGATAACGTTGCCGCGGATCTCCACCTCCATGCCCAAGCGGGACTGGATCTGGGAAGCGAGAGCGGAGACCTCGGCGTTGCCGGCGAAATCGATGCCGGGGCGGTAGGTGATGGTGAGGCGGTCGTCGTTCTGGGGGGTTTGAGCAAGGTTCTCGGGATTGCCGCCCAGGACGGCGGTGAAGGTGCCCGAGAATTCGGAGGGGGAGGTTTCGCGGGTGATGAGCGTATCTCTGCGGCGCCACTCTGCGGTGAGGTCCTTGATGCGCTGCTCGTTATTTTCGGGAGACTGCCGGGCCTTCTGGATCTGGGGGGCCAAGGCATCGATCTGGGCGCGGATCTTGTTGTAGGCAGCTTCATCGGCCGGGTTGACCTTGGAGAGCTGCTCGGTGAGCTGGGCGTCTTGATCGAGGAGTGACTTGAGCTCGGGAGAGGCTCCGGCCTTGTTGAGAGCCTGGATGCGCTTGATGACCCCGTCCATGCGGGCGAAGGTGTCCTGGCGCTCCTTGGAGCCGGGGGGCTGGGTGCGCAGGAGGGTGGCTTCGGTCTGGAACTCGGCGGTCAGTTTGCCTCGCTCGGCGGCGTTGATTGCTTCGGGACCGCGGAAGCGGGCGGCGGCAGAGAGAGGATCACGGATGGTGAGGACGCTCTGGGTG
>JABFSS010000110.1 GCA_013140485.1 Candidatus Peribacteraceae bacterium
CTTGTATGTCGTCATCGACGAGATCCGTGGCTGCCTCCTTCATTTCTTGCTTCGTTTCCTCCAGATATTCTTTTACAACGGTGCGGCAATCTTCGTTGATCAGTGACAGGATCGAGAGAATTAAAACGGAGGGACAGTCACGAGCGACGAGTCTCGAAATGAGCACGAAAAGATGCGTATATCGGTCATCTTGTAGAAATTGGAGAATTGTTTTTGCGACGCGCGTGTCGCGCTTCTTGCTCCGCTTCTCTTCGCGCTGAATCTGAGCCATCGCCGCGCCGGAAGCTGCAAAACGTTGCTTGGCTTCTTCGCTTAACGCCTCGGGAGCTCCCGAGCCCCCCTCGCCGGGCACGCCGATCTCAAGACCTCCCATTTCGGACATGCCAAAAGTCTACCGAAACCAAAGATGCCGAGGAAGCCAAAGATGCCGAGGAATTTTCCTAAAAATCCTTATTTGACGGCAACGGGCTGAACCGACACAACCGTGCAGCGCTCGCGAGCCCCGTCGAACTTGAGCCGGCGCTTCTGGGCGAACGCGACCTGTCCTTCGATATCGGCATGGATGGTCCAGTCCTTTCCGACGTGCGTGTTCTTGCCGGGAAAGTACCAGTACCCTTTCTGGCGGATCAAAATCTCACCCGCGTGCACGAGCTGTCCTCCGAAGCGCTTTACGCCGCGGCGCTTCGCTCTGCTGTCTCTGCCGTTTGTGGTAGACCCACCCGCTTTCTTATGTGCCATAGCTGGTACATTTTATAGACGTTCTTATTGCTTGCAAGAGCAAAAGTCCTGCTTCACAATCGTTTGGATCGACGCGGGGTGGAGCAGCCTGGTAGCTCGCGAGGCTCATAACCTCGAGGTCGTGGGTTCAAATCCCACCCCCGCAACCATTTGATAGCGATCATATCCCTCTCTTCAGTTCCTCGATCTTCTCCCGTTCAAATAGAAACAGTTCCCAGTGCTGGTACACCGGAGTTTCGCGGAGCGTTTCGTCGTAGGCGGCTTGCTGCTGCTCCGTGGGTGTGAATTCGATGGACGTGCTGAGCTCGGGCGCCTTTGGCTGTTTGGTGATGACCAATGCCTTCTCTCCCGGATTGAGCCTGCCGAGAGTTTCCTTCGCATATTTATCCTTGTACTGCGTGGAGCGGTAGTAATCGAGGTCGCCCTGTTCACTACGGATCTCGATCGCCAACTCGTCGTTCTGCCTGCCGATTTCGAGCAAGTGCTCGTCGAAGATGATATTGCGGTAATACGAAAGCGCCAGGCCGAAGGCCATGAAGCCCACAACCGTCAGGCCAACCACGATGGTGAGTTGTTTGCTGATCGGTTCGAGATCTTGGTAGGCCATCCCGTGTAGAATACCATCGTGAAGATCTATTGTTCAGGAATCGGTGGAATCGGGTTGAGCGCATACGCGTCATTGCAACTCGCGGCAGGTCATGACGTTATCGGAAGCGACCGTTCGCAGAGCGCACTTCTTGAAGATTTGCGTTCACAGGGCATCACGATTGTTCTTGATCAATCCGGCGCAGCAATTCCTGACGATACCGATCTCTTCGTCTACTCCGAAGCGATACCCGTGCATGCTCCAGAGCGCGTACGCGCCAAGGAACTCGGTATCACGCAGCAATCGTATCCGGAGGCGCTCGGAGAACTTTCGAGCGGACACTCGGCGGTCATCGCTGTTTGCGGCACGCACGGCAAATCGTCGACGACGGGCATGGCGACGCGATTGCTCATGCACAGCGGTCGCGACCCGACCGTGGTGGTCGGAACGAAGCTCCATGAGCTTGGAGGCCGGAACTGGCGAAAAGGAAGAAAGGACGGAACGTTCCTTCTTGAGGCCTGTGAATACCGCCATTCGTTCTACAACTACCACCCGTCGATCATTCTGATGACGAATTGCGACGGCGATCATTTCGACTTCTATACATCACTCGAAGACTACCGGGCGGCCTTCGTGACATTCCTAAAAAAATTACCCGCCGACGGCGTGCTCATCACGCACCTGGACGATCCCGGCTGCGCGGCGATTGCCGAGTCATCGGGCAAGATCGTGATCAACGCCGACACACATCCGCTCATACCACTCAAAACTCCGGGCAAGCATATGCAACAGAACGCGCAGTTGGTGCTCGCGCTGGCCGATCACCTCCAGATTCCGCCGGAACAGGCGCAGGCGGCAGTCTCTGGATATGCCGGGAGTTGGCGCCGTCTGGAGCGTAAAGGCCTCTTCCGTGACGAGATTCCCGTCATCGATGATTATGCCCATCACCCGCGCGAAATAACTGCAAGCCTCGAGGCGATCATCGGAGAATATCCGGGCAAGAGAATCGTCTGCGTGTTCCAGCCCCATACGCATGACCGAACACTGAAATTCTACGATGATTTCACCACCGCCTTCCGGGGAGTCGATACCGTCATCATCCCGAATATCTACGAAGCGAGGAAGGACATTGAGACTGAGCGCGTGGATCTTTCCAAATTTCTTAAAGACATCGCAAAGAGTAGCAATGTGAAATGCATCGACGGGAAGTCGCTCAAGGAAACCGAACGCCTGCTGAAAGAAGACATCCTCAAGACCGGCGACGTCCTCGTGTGCATGGGGGCGGGGGATATTACGAACGTGGCGACGTGCCTCGTTACGCCGATTGCTCCGCAATCGGTTACTCGGCATGACACCGCCATATAAATTGTCATCCCGCCTGCCCGTCCGTAGCTCCCGCAGGAGCGAAGGCTGGAGTAGCTCGCGTTGGAGACGCGAGCGTACCGAGGGACATCATTCTGCGTCGTTCTTCACCTGATATTTCTCCCGAATCGCGATGAGCATCTTCGCGATCTCCGCACGCGTGATGGGATCTCCGGGATGGAACAAGCCCGTCGGCGTTCCGTCCGCGTTGGTGCTGCCTGCGACGATCTCTTCGGATGCTGCGGTTTCCACGGCTCCCGCGTACGGCGTCTTTCGCAGCACGTCTGTGAACTTGTCGCCGTGCGGCCACTGCACGGAGATATCGAGCACTTGCAAAAGCGTGGCGACGACTTCGCCGCGCGTTGCCGGGCGGTTGGGATCGACCGTGCCATCGACGTACACCGACCAGCCGCGCTCCTCCGCAGACGCCATGAACCGGGTGAACCACTGGCCGCGCGAAAGAGGGTTCAGCGGAGCGGACTTCACTTCGTCGTGGTTTAGTTTCACGACGGTGTGCGAAATCTTTGCGAGTTGTGCGACGGTGACCGGATCCCCGGGACCGAACTTCCCGGTCGAATTGCCGCTGCTATCCGTATAGCCTCCCATGATTCCGCGGCTGACGATGGTCGAGATGAAAGGCCCGAACCACGAATCCGTCGGTACGTCGTCAAACGTCGTCGTTTTGCCGCCGAGTTCGGTGACGACTGTTTTGGATTTCTCTTCCGTGACATGGGGGACGAAGCCGTCGCAGACGATGACAATCATGAAGTTCACGCGGTCTTCCTTCTGAAGAAGTCCTGCCTGGATCGGCGGCTGAGGACAGCCTGTGGGCTTGTAGGTGACGCTGTAGTTGCCGATGGGCGACGGTGAATACTCCATCGGAGTCGTTCCGCTTCGAGTCATCCCGTTTGGGCCGCGCATTTCAAACGGAACGCCGAGCGGATCGCTGCCGACGCCGACTTTTCCGAAAATCGTGAGTGAGTACTTGATGGCGATCTTCAACGTCATCGTGTCTTTGAGTTCAAAGCTGATTTGAGGACTGTCCGCAGACGCGATGGAGTCGTCGCCGAGCATGACGTCGACGTGCGCTGTCGTACCCTCGGGTGCTGAGGCAAAAAAGGAATACAGGCCCGGGCGCAAGTTTGTCAGCGTAAGTGCGGCGTCGGTCCGTTCGAGGGATTCGTGATTCGGCTGGAGCAAGGTCCATTTTCCAACGGTATCCACTTCGCTGGTTTGCTCAATAATAATGGTTCCGGACGGAGGCGCGTCGGACTGGGCGTCTTGGGCTATGACAGGAAATATCGGAAACGAAAGCAACGCAATAAGGTAACCGGCTGCAGGCAGTCGCAAAGAA
>JABFSS010000126.1 GCA_013140485.1 Candidatus Peribacteraceae bacterium
GTCTTTGTGCGCGGCGACCACTTGTTCCGCGGCTTCCTGCAGACGCCAATCCAGCGTCGTCTGAATGGTGAGACCCCCGCGCTCGAGCAATCCTTTGTCCGGCGAATTCGCGAAGAGCGTTTCGGCCTGGTCCTTGGCCCAGAGCACAAAGTGCGGAGCGCGAATATCCTCACGGACTTTCTTGAACGTCAGCGTCTTGAGTTCCTCCGTCGCTTTCAACCGCTCGTCGTCGGTGATGAATTCCGCGTCCTGCATGCTGCGCAGCACCTGGTCGGCGCGCCCGCCGACATAGAGCGATTTTCCACTGCCGTTCTTCACGGTGGCACCGCTTCCTATGGTCACCCCCAAGAGTCCGATCGTCACGTCATCGTCGAGAATGTCATCGACACTCGTCACCGTTCCGTCGAGAATCTTCGCCCGCAGTTCGGCGCTCACGTCCGTATGCACATGCCGGCCGTACGGGCTGAAGTACGAGGGCAGCTGCGGGAGACTCGCGAGGATCGCGGATTCCCCGAGCGTCAGTTCCTTCGCATGCTTGCCGAAGTAGCGGCTGCTGGCCTGTTCCACGCCGTACGCGTTCTGCCCGAAGGGAATCCAGTTCAAGTAGAGATTCAGGAGTTCCTCCTTGGTATATTCCGATTCCATCTGGCAACCGAGGATGAATTCCTTGATCTTGCGGTTCAGCAGGTACTCCCGTTTCAAATTCAGGGCGTTGCGCGCGAGTTGGCGTGTGAGGGTCGATGCTCCGCCCGAGTTGCCGAAGCTGAGCACTGCGCGCGCGAGCGCCCGCACGTCGATGCATCCGCGTTCAAAATACCGGCGGTCCTCGATCGCGATGATCGCCTGTTTCGTATGCTGAGGAATGTCGCTCCCGGGAACGTTCGTGCGGTCCTGCTCTCCGAAAATCCGGTAGAGCTCGATGCCGTTCCTATCCGTGATCACCGTACTCTGGGATGCGGCAAAGATCTTCTCTTCACTGAGAGAAGGAAGAGTCAGCCAGAGAAAGAGGGCGTAGAGGACGAAGAGGGTGGAGAGGGCTGAGAAGATATAGAGGAATGATTTGCGCCAACCGAGATCCTCTTTCTTTCGCCAGAGCCACCGAATGGCAACGTTCGGGGCGTGCAGAATCTTTTCCCATTTCGCCCGGGGCTTGCGCTCGCGAAAGCGGCGACTGACATCGAGGGGACGGATGGTGAAGCCAGAGGGCATGAGAAGTGAATTCTACGGACGTTATGGAGATGCGGCAATTGTCCTGGCGATTAAAGAGTCCGACTATCACACGCCTTCAGCAATATCTCATTTCATGCTATACTATACGGAAATGTCTCTTGTTCACCTTCTCCTCGCCCCCGGCCAGGTTCATGCGCTCGCCGAACGCTCGATCATCCTCGGTACGGGTGTCCGGTTGAATTTCAGCCAGGTGATGGCCAACCTGACGGTCTTCATCGCCGAGAGTTCAGTCGGCGTCTGCACCCTCCTCTTCCTTGTCGGTGCGGCGATGCTCACCATGTCCCGTGGAGACCAAACCAAGGTGGATAATGGCAAGAAACTGATGATCAGCGCGCTCATTGGGCTGGCGCTCGTCCTCGGAGCATATGCGATCGTGCGGACGGTGCTGTATTTCCTCTACGAATGGGCACCGTGACGAGTTATTAGTGATTAGGGGTTAGTTATTAGGGAGGGTATGAGAGGTGGCAGGAAGAATCTCAAAAAAATCCCTTTTCGTCGGTGGCGATCCTTCATTTTAGCGATACAATCGTCCTCATGCCGCATGAAGACCCCTCACCGGAAACCCTCGAGCGCTTGGAGCGCGCCGAGCAGTTGAAGCTCGACGGCAAGTACCGCGATGCGCTTGGTATTCTCGAAGAACTTCTTCTCGAAGACCCCGAGAACGTCTCGGCGCTCGAAGAAGTCGCCGACAACGAGCTGAGTTTGGGCGAGTACCGCCGGGCCGAAACCGCGGCGAAGCAGGCGATCACGCTCGACGGTGCCAGCTACACGGGACACTACATTCTCGGTTTTCTCCGCTCGCGCGGTGAACAGTGGACCGATGCGGCGAACCATCTTCGTAAAGCCAACCAACTTAAATCCAATAATGCCGAAATTCTTCGCTGCCTCGGCTGGGCACTCTTCCATTCCGGCCAACGTGCGCAGGGCATCGTGACGCTGGAGCGCGCGCTCAATCTCGACCCCGATTCGTCTCTGACTCTCAGTGATCTTGGCGTTGCGTATCTCGAGGTGCAGAACTTCACCAAGAGCCGCACGCTCTTGGAACGGGCATTGGAACTGGAACCCGGGAACACCCGGGCGAAGGAGTGCTTGGCGGCCGTGGAGCGGTTGTCGCGGGCGGTGGCGGAGCAACGGTAAGGCGACAAAGGGAACAAAGGCGACAGAAGCGACAGAGGTAATCGGTCTTTGTATGCGCACCCATTTGTTCCATTTATTCCTTTAGTCGCCTATAATCGTTTCCAAGATGCGCCCATATCCAGCTACGGCTTTCCTCCGCCCCCTCCGCCGCGGTCTCCTCAATGTTCGCAGGAGCCGAGGGACATTCTTCGGCGTTGCGGCGCTCTTCGGCGTTGTCCTGATCGCACAGGCGTTCCTGGCGCTCGGGTTGGGAACGCAGGTTTTTGCCGTACGCAGTGAATTCAGCATCCCGCTTCTGACGAGAGCGACTGACCGCGAGGTGCAACAATTTTTCGCGAGCGCGCGGCAGCTCCCCGGTGTCTCATCGGTCGAGTACGTCCCGCGCGAGAAAGCGATGGAACTCGAGCGTGCGGCCCATCCAGAAGTCGTCACACTCCTGGAATCGGATGCGTTGAATCCCTTCAACGACACCGCGATCATCATGCTGACCGGCCTCTCCGCGTACGACGAGTTCGCCGCGTTCGTGCAGCATCCGTACTGGAACAACACGGTTGATCCGGCGGCTTTTGCGGCCATAGCGGCGCAACGCGAAGAGCAGCTTTCAGCTCTTCAACAGGCGCGATGGACGGGCTCCGTCGCCTTTCTCTTGCTCGGTCTGGCAAGTGTTGCCCTCTTCCTCGTCGTCCTGGAACTGACGTGCCGCAGCGCGCTTGGTCGTCAGCAAGATCTCTTCGTCGAACGGATTTCCGGCGCGGAAGAGTTATCCATCACCCTCCCGTTTGCCGTCGAAGCCGTCGTTTTGCTTTCCATCGCCCTTCTCCTCAGTCTCGTCTGTGCAGCCCTTGCGGCGTACGCATTGCCGTCGTCTCTCCCGGTGCTCGCGGAAGCGAAGCGGCTGATTGCGGCGAATACTCCAGCGCTGATCGTCGCCGAAATTATCGCGGTACTTCTTATGGGATGTGTGGGAGCGGTGCTTGGCATCAAAAGAGTACACTCCTCTCCGCATGGCACACTCGCATTCATTTGAAGCTCTGGTATTGAAGACGTACGACGTGGGGGAAGCGGACCGGTATTGCATTCTTTTTACACGAGAAAAAGGACGCATTGCGGCGCGGGCATCCGGGGCACGAAGGCTCACTTCTCGTCTTGGCGGAGCGCTTTTGCCGTTCCGGAGAGTCACTGTGGAGCTCAAAGAAGGATCCGGAGGATGGATCATTGCGGGAGCGCTTCGCGGGGAGCAGGAAAATGTCAGCGACGATGTCAGCGCAGACAATCTCAGCGGAGACATCGGTGTCTCTGCTGACGCTCTCACAACGTTCACCGCCCT
The DNA here is from genome assembly GCA_013140485.1 of Candidatus Peribacteraceae bacterium. Classification (GTDB taxonomy): domain Bacteria; phylum Patescibacteriota; class Gracilibacteria; order Peribacterales; family Peribacteraceae; genus JABFSS01. The sequence continues at coordinate 3,695 of JABFSS010000126.1, forward strand.
CGAAGAGGGAATTGAATTGCTGCTACGACTGGTGACCGACGAAGGAGCGCTCACCGACGTTTTCGATACGACGCTGTCCTTCATCACTGCATGCCGAGAAGGAGTACGGCACGCAAGCCTCGGGTACAGTTTTTCGTTGTTGCATCAATTGGGGCTTTTGCCGGGAGAAGAGGAGTTGGAGGAATTTTCATCGCTGGAAGAACATGAGCGCGCGTATGTGCAGTCCTCGCGCGAGGGGAAGTTCCTAGCTCCGCATCTTGACTGCGATTGCGGACGGCTCCTGACACTGCGGTCCGTTTTGCTCAGTGAGCACTTGGGAACGCCGCTGAAGACGACGGATATCGCGGCGGCGATGGTGTAGCCGGAAAAGCCGTAAGCGGGTACCATTATCCGCTTCATGAAGAGCAAAAGAACGTCATCACCGAGCAGCCCGGCGGACGTGCGTACAGCCTGCAAGATTCTCGAGTCCGCGGAGTTTGGATGGGACAGCGAAGCAGACATTATTTTCACTCTGCAGTACGGCAAAAAATGTCTCGATCTTCTTCATACGACCCGGGAACGTCTCGAACGCGATACCGCGTGCAGCTATATCTACAATGGGAAAAATACCGGACGAAAGGAGCGCGAGATGACGATCGTGTACCTGTCTGCGAATATTCTACTGCAATGCATCGCCTACCGGACTCAGCGGGACATCCGGTACCGGTTCACGTCCGCGATTCCCAAATTGCAAGAGTGGGCGAAGAGCGAAGGCAGGAAGATATTTGCCTGGACGCGCGAGCGTCCTAAAGCGGATCCAACCGCGTTCTCAACAATTATCATGCCGTCTTCTTCCTTATCTATAGAGACGCCCGCAATCGCGGAAATGCTGGATGAGGTCATTTGAGCTCGTTACCGTCGTCTTGACGGTCTCACGGGGCGTGCGGATGAGCTCGATTGTGCCGCAGAAGATGAGGTTGCAGCTTCTTCGGCGGGAGCCTCATCTTCAGCCGGCTGAGGTCCATACCCCGGCGGCAATTCCGCCACACCCAGAGCCGTGAAGAGCGGGCGGGCTTCGTAGTGCGAGTAGACGGCTTCGACTTTTCCGGGACCCGCTTCCGTTCCTGATTCGACGATGCGGTACCAGGCGGACTTTTGTCCCGGTACGCGCTCGTTCAACTTCTTCTTCTCGCCCGGCGGCAGGTTCGTCGTCAGTTCGATCTTGTCGGCGGGCGCCGAGGTCTTGTCATAAATGAAGGGGCCGACGATCTCCGTCTTCCGCGCGTCGCGCGTGCCGTAGTAAATGAAGTAGGCGCGGTCTTTTTCCTGGTGCGTCTGGATCAGCATCGCGTTTGGAAGGTCGTTCTGGAACACCATGTCGACGGAACCCGGATAGACGGTCGCGTCCGTGCCGGCGGGCGCGTAGTAGCGGACGGTGTAGCTGTGGTTTTTCCGCTTGAGGATCGGGAAACCGTACTCCCAAATGCCGCGGTAGGCGGTGGTCGAAATCTGACAGAGCCCGCCGCCGTAATCGGGTTCGGTGCGGTCCCCCTTGATCACCAGTTCTTTCCTATACCCCGTGCTGCCGTCGACTTTTCCAAGCACGGCGTTAAACGAGAAGATCGCACCTGCAGGGATGAACGTTCCGTTGAATCTGTTCAGTCCGACGCCGATATTGTGTCGGCGATTGACGGGCGATCCCGCGAAGATGGATTCGCCGATGGTCACGACTTCGGTGATGCCCGCTTCCCGTAACTGCGGATCATCCACGCGAATCACGGGTTGCGTTTCGGTCACGGGCAATTCAATCTCATTCAATCCTTGCGCCAGCGCCGTCATCGTCAGATCGGCTGCCGCATCACTATCAATACTGCGTCCGGTGAGCCCGACGCCGTCGAAGACGATCTTTCCCGATCCTGCTTGCGGCTTGTTCTTCGTCCGCAGGTCGAAGACCTGCGCTGGAACCTCTCGTCGGATCGTGACGTTCCCCGCCGGGCGATCCATTTGCGGCGAAATGATCTTCGCAATCGTCCGGGCAATCGCAGAGCGGTTGAGCGTGAAGGTTGCGCTGCGCCGCACGCCTGCGGGGAGAGCCGGGACCTCGTCTCCGTCCACTCGCCATTCGGCCGGCGGTTCAAACGGCGTGCCGTTGTACGTCCAGGTTTCCGTCGGTGTGCGCCATTCCGCATGCTGGGCGGGGTCAATGGTGAAGATGTGGTGTTGGTAGCGGTAGGTGAGAGGTGCCGCGTCGACTTGGGGAGTGAAAAGTGAAAAGTGAACAGTGAAAAGTGCAGAGGTGATTATGAGGGCCGCAAAAAAAGAATTTCGGTGAAACATCGAATTGAATATACAGCGACCATCATCTTTACCAGAAACGTATTTTTCATTTTTCACTATTAACTTTTCATTTGTCTCGGTGCCGGATGCTCATCCAGCGCCTTATTCACCAGCGCATCTGCCCTCCAGTTGTCTTCTCGCGGAATGTGTTCGAAGACGACGTCGGGGAGGTCCATCGTGAGCGCATGAATTTCGTCCACGAGCGGCTGCAGCGTCGGCATCTTCACGCGGTATTCGCCATTGAGCTGTTTCACCACCAATTCGGAGTCCAGATGACAGATGAGGCGGTTGGGGCGGTAGTGCGTGGCGATTTTCAGTCCTTCGATCAGCGCGCGGTACTCGGCGACGTTATTCGTCTCTTCGCCGATACGCTCCGCATGCTCTTTCAGCGTCACGCCCTTGGTCGGGTCAATCAGCACGCATCCGATGGCGGCGTGGCCGGGGTTTCCTCTCGATCCGCCGTCCGTGAACAGGTGGAGCGTGCCGCCGACGGCGTCGGGAAGGCCGGTCATATCGGATGATTCTTTCGAAAGAGCCTCCTCGATCGCATCCACGACGAATCGCTCACGATCGTCCGGATCCGGAAAGATTTCTTTCAGACGGCGTTCGAGGGACAAGGGGAGATGGGCCACCTACATATTGAAGCGTATATATAGAGAATTGGCACATTCAAGCTACGAGCCCGGGCTCATTTGCATTGCTCCAGGCTCATTTGGCTTTCTGTGCGGTTTTACTGTCACAATCGCAGCTTCCTTTGGAACATCCACACGAGGTTCCCGAGCATCCGCAGTCGGTTATTTTGGCGTCTTCCGGTAGGTCCAGTTTGAACCGCCCCTCGCGGAAGTCGATGGTTGCCCCTCCGATGCGCTTGAGGGTGAGGGGGGAGGCGAAGAGGCGGACGCCGGGGATCTGGGGATTCTGGAATGTTGAATGCGCAGCCAGAAAGGCTGCTCCCATGTCTGTGCAGAACTCCATACAGAATCCTCCCGCGGCATCCGCGATCACTTCCAGGCCCGCATCGTCCTGGCCTTCGTCTTTCGCGACTTTCTTGATCGCCCGGGCGGCATCCGCCGTCAGTGTCAGAAGCTGCGGACGGGGTGGCAATTCGTTCAGCATCACGTTCAAGTCATCCACGAGTTCATCTACTTCCTCATCCGAGAAGCCGTGGCCCAAGCATCCTTCGCCGAGTGTTTCATATTCGCTCCCCGCGCAGGAGAAGCAGTGGAGGCCGTACTCCGCGAGGACGGACTTGGCTTCGGGGACCAGCGTCACGATCTCCGCGATCGGCATTTGCCGGTGAATGAATGAGTTTTTACGCTTTGTCATGCGTTGGAATGATCAATCATCAATGATCAATCATCAAGGAATTATCAATGATTAACCGTTCAAACTTCCTTGATGATTGGCTGTGAATCGTTGATCATGCTTTGGTGAATTCACGTTTATTCCTGCGTTTGGCCGCCGGCGTCCTGCTACTCCTTTTGGGGTGGCAACTCGGCGTGATGCATGAGCGCGGTGGGCGCACCGTTCGCGTGGGGGAGGGGACGTCATCGGGTCTGATTCACCCCGGAGTGACGGCGAGCGGCATCACGGTGAATAATCCCGAACGCGACGTCGACATTTCACTGCTGTGGGAGGTGTGGGAAACACTGAACGACGAGTACATCGACCCGAAGAAAGTGCAGGTGACGCCGCTCGTATACGGCGCCGCGGAAGGCCTCACGCGGGCACTCGGGGATCCGTACACGGTGTTCATGACGCCCAAGGAGAATACGGATTTCCGCGAGGGCCTCTCCGGCAACTTGCAGGGAATTGGTGCCGAACTCACCGTTCGCGACGGCATGGTGATCATCGTGTCGCCGCTCAAGGGATCGCCCGCGGAGCGCGCGGGACTCGCCCCGAAAGACGTGATCGAAAAAGTCGACGGGGATCTCACGGAGGGGTGGAGCCTGTCACAAGTGGTCTCGCGCATCCGGGGCCCCAAAGGCACGACGGTCCGTATCGCCGTTTTCCGCGAAGGGAAAGGGCTCCTGGAGTTCACGATGACCCGCGAGGAAATCCATGTGCCCAGCGTCGAATCGCACACCATTGTCACCGGAGGCAAGGACATCGGATATGTAGCGCTGAATCAATTCGGCGAAAACTCCATTGCGGAACTCAAGAAAGAACTTCAATCCTTCAAAGACAAGCGCGTGGACGGGCTGATTCTGGATCTGCGCAACAACGGCGGCGGATACCTCGACGGGGCCATCGAGCTGGTCTCGCTCTTCGTCGCGGAGGGCGACGTGGTGAAGGTCGAGCACCGCGGCGGCGACACCGACGTCGAACGCGTCAGCGGCACGGCACTGCTTCCCGATATGCCACTCGTCGTTCTCCAGAACGAAGCGACGGCCAGCGCGTCCGAAATCGTCGCGGGAGCGCTGCAGGATCACGGCCGTGCGAAAGTCGTCGGCAAGAAGAGCTTCGGAAAGGGGACCGTGCAGGAAATCGTCGACCTTCCCGGGGGCACCAGTCTTCGCGTGACGATCGCGCGGTGGCTGACGCCGAAGGGGAAAAATTTGGGGAAGGAAGGCGTGCATCCGGATATTGAAGTCGAACCGAAAAAATTAGACGACGTGCCCGAGCCCGTGGGCGCTCCGTGGGATTGGAAAATCGATCCTCAACTCGCGGCCGCGGTGAATGTCCTGCTGGGGAAAAAGTAAAAAATACACCCCCCCACTCGTACAGTTTTTCTTACCATCATCATTACAGAGTTATTGGGCCTATTTGAGCCTTAATTATGAGGGTACCTCGTTTTACGAAAACATATCAGGAGCAATTGTCTAAAAATGACCTTTCTGCTATAATTACATGATTTAATCGCCAAAGGAGCCCGGGCTCATTCCTCAAAAAAACACCCACATTCTCCGTGGAACCGACCCCCCCCGATCACCGGCGCATCGATGCCATCCGGGACTATCTGGATAACGCTCCCGGAGGAGGGGAAATGAAGCGCGCCGAACGGTCGGCCAGACAGCAGTGGGTTCGCGAAGCGTTGAACCATGTCGGATACGAAGAACTCGGTCGTGACGATCGGGGATTTGTCCGGCAGTACATCCAGCGCGTGACGGGATATTCGCGCGCCGCGGTCGAGCGGCACATCGCCGCATACCGTGAGTCACAAGAGCAATCCGTGGCGGCATCCCCTGTCGTTCATCATTCTCCGTCGGACTCTCCCGCGTCCGGTACGCCTTTCTTTTCGCGAGCATTCCTGAACTGGCGCACGGCTCTTGTCATCAGCGCCGTGCTTATTCTCTTCGGACATCTGCGCGGATCGGACAGATTCACGGGGGCAGTTCCGCTTTCCCCGCCGCGGACCGCCGTCACTCATGAGCGCTCCACACAAGAAGACCTCGTCGTGCCCTCGTCCGATGATCCGGCCTGGATTGCCGCGGGTCCGCAAACGGATATCGCTGTGCGCATGACGCAACGCCGCAACGCCCGCAGGAACTTTGCCGTATCCGTCATTCCCGAAACTTCGGCGCCCGAAACCTTCGCCGGACGCATCGAAGAGCGCAGGAATATCCGCGCCGTAAGCGCGCCGACGAAAGACGAGTACGCGCGCAGTCTCGTCGCGTCTCTGCAAAACATCTCCGGCTCGCCTGCCGAAGGTCAGATCGTCGTGTATAAGGACGGCAAAGCGGTATGGGGAGACTTGCCTGTCGAGATTCTCCGCGGCACTTCGGCCGGAACGCTGACCGGTATCGGTCGTCGTCCGTCGAAAGACAGCGGCACAACGGAGTCGTCTGATCATGAAGCAGCTCCGGAGCAGCGGTTCAGCAACGGAACGGGCGGTGGTCGCGGCGGCGGCGGCGGTGGCGGGAGCGGCGGAGGCGGCGGCACCACCATCACGAACATCACCACGACTACGACAACCACCGGTCTCGATGAGACGGCGGCAGATGATTTGTACGTGAACGAATCCGGAGACTCGATGGACGGCGCGCTCACCATCCTGGCCAGCGGCGTCGGACTGAACGTCTTCGATACGGCTTCCGGCAGTCATCTGCACGCAGAGCGTCTTCTGACATCGTCAGGAACCCTGATCATAGAGGGCGTCTCCACGCTCAACGGCGCGCTCACCGTGCATGCCGCGATCTCCGGCTCCACCCTGACCGTCACCAACCTCAAGAACTGCGACACGCTTGATACGAATGCAGCGGGAGTCCTTTCCTGCGGAACCGATGAGGGCGGCGGAGTGGGCATCACCACCACGACGGGAGATCCGCGGTACGTGAACGTCTCGGGGGACTCCATGACCGGAGGACTGCTGATCGCGTCTCTCGCCAACGGCACTCCTCCTGCCATCGATGCCGGCCTTCTGCTCGAAGTCGTCGGGACCGCCTCTGGAAAAATTCTCCATGCACAAGACCAGCTTCGCTCCAGTGGAGCTCTCGTCGTCCAGACCACCGGTCTCTTCAAAGGAAATCTCACGACCCGCGGCATCGCTTCGGGTTCGGAACTCTATGCATCTGCGCGACTCCGCTCGTCCGGTTCTCTCTCCATCCAGGGAATCACCAACCTCAAAGGAGCCGCCATCTTCGGATCCACTCTCAGTCTCAATGGCGTCACCTACACCTTCCCCGGCGGGGATGGTTCTGCCTCGGGCAAAGTCCTGAAGACCAACGGGGCGGGGCAGCTTGCATGGTCGAGCGATATTGATACCGACACGGATACCAATACGGTGACGGCGGTGGGTCGTGGTCTGGGACTCACGAGTGGTGTCCTCACGCTCAACAGCACCATCACCGGCTCCCTCATCCGCTTCACCAACCTCTCGGGCTCGACGGTGTTCGCCAAGAACACTCTCGCATCCTCGGGATCTCTCAAGGTTCTCGGAACCGCGTCCGGAGGACAGCTGCATGCGAGCAATCAACTCCGATCGTCCGGCACTCTCTCCATCCAAGGAATCACCAATCTCAAAGGAGCCGCCATCTTCGGATCCACTCTCAGTCTCAATGGCGTCACCTACACCTTCCCCGGAGGAGATGGGTCTGCGTCGGGGAAAGTCTTGAAGACCAACGGGGCGGGGCAGCTTGCATGGTCGAGCGATATTGATACCGACACGGACACCAATACGACGTACACGGCGGGCGAAGGACTGAGTCTGACGGGAACAACCTTCTCGCGCATTGCAACGATGACCGGGACGTCACTCGAGATTTTCGGAACATCCTCCGGACGGCAGGTCTACGCCGCCGATTTGCTGCGTTCCAGCGGAGCTCTCGTTGTGGATACAACCGGTCTCTTCAAAGGAAACCTCACGACTCGCTCTACTGCTTCCGGTGCCCAGGTCCACGCCTCCAATCAGTTGAGGTCCTCCGGAACTCTCTCCGTTCAAGGCGCCGCCACCTTCAAAAACTCCTCCTTCCGCCTCCTCGACTCCGGATTTGCGAACTGTACGGCTCTCGAAACTGTGGACGGTGTCCTCACCTGCGGAAGTGATGGCGGAGGAACCTCTTTCGTCGCCGGCCAGGGCATCACGCTCAACGGAGCGAACGCCTTCTCGACGAACTCCATCCTCACAGGATCTCTGATCCGGTTCACGAACCTCTCGGGCTCGACGGTGTTTGCCAAGAACACTCTCGCTTCTTCTGGCTCCCTCAAGGTTCTCGGAACCGCATCGGGAGGACAGCTGCATGCGAGTAATCAACTCAGAAGCTCTGGAACGCTCTCCATCCAAGGAGCAGCCACCTTCAAGAGTTCTTCCTTCCGTCTCCTCGATTCCAGCTTCGCCAACTGTACCGCCCTCGAAACTGCTGACGGCGTCCTCACCTGCGGCTCTGACGGAGGAGGATCCTCTTTCCTTGCCGGCCAAGGCATCACACTCAACGGAGCGAACGCCTTCTCCACGAACGCCATACTCACCGGTTCTCTCATCCGCTTCACGAACCTCTCCGGTTCCACCGTCTTCGCCAAGAACACACTCGCATCCTCGGGCTCGCTGAAAGTGCTCGGAACGGCTTCCGGAGGCCAACTTCATGCCAGCAACCAGCTCCGTTCGTCCGGGACTCTCTCCATTCAAGGAATAACGAACCTCAAAGGCGCAACAATCTTCGGATCGACGCTCAGTCTCAACGGCGTCACCTACACCTTCCCGGGTGGAGATGGTTCTGCGTCCGGAAAAGTACTGAAGACGAACGGAGCGGGACAGCTGGCGTGGTCGAGTGATATTGATACGGATGCGAATACGACGTACACGGCGGGCGAAGGACTGAGTCTCGTGGGAACGACATTCTCGCGCATCTCGACGATGACTGGAACGTCCCTCGAGATCTTTGGAACCTCCTCCGGCCGTCAGGTCTACGCCGCAGATGTGCTGCGTTCTTCGGGTTCTCTCACTGTGCAAGGAGCAACAACTTTCAAAAGCTCTTCCTTCCGCCTCCTCGACTCCAGCTTCGCGAACTGCACCGCTCTTGAGACGGCCGATGGCGTCCTCACGTGTGGCTCAGACGCCGGTACCGCATTCCTTGCCGGCCAAGGCATCACGCTCAACGGAGCGAACGCCTTCTCCACGAACGCCATACTCACCGGTTCTCTCGTCCGCTTCACCAACCTCTCCGGCTCCACCATCTTCGCCAAGAACACTCTCGCATCCTCGGGATCTCTCAAGGTTCTCGGAACCGCATCGGGAGGACAGCTGCATGCGAGTAATCAACTCAGAAGCTCTGGAACGCTCTCCATCCAAGGAGCAGCCACCTTCAAGAGTTCTTCCTTCCGTCTCCTCGATTCCAGCTTCGCCAACTGTACCGCCCTCGAAACTGCTGACGGTGTCCTCACCTGTGGAAGTGATGGCGGAGGAACCTCTTTCGTCGCCGGCCAAGGCATCACACTCAACGGAGCGAATGCCTTCTCTACGAACTCCATCCTCACAGGATCTCTGATCAGATTCACCAACCTCTCGGGCTCGACGGTGTTCGCCAAGAACACGCTCGCATCCTCCGGCTCCCTCAAGGTTCTTGGGACGGCGTCCGGCGGCCAACTTCATGCTTCGAACCAACTGCGTTCGTCGGGAACGCTCTCCATCCAGGGAATCACCAACCTCAAAGGAGCCGCCATCTTCGGATCCACCCTCAGTCTCAACGGCGTCACCTATACCTTCCCGGGCGGAGATGGTTCTGCGTCGGGGAAAGTTCTGAAGACGAATGGTGCAGGACAACTGGCATGGTCGAGTGATATCGATACCGACACGGACACCAATACCGTCACCGCTGTCGGTCGTGGTCTGGGGCTCACAAGTGGCGTCCTCACGCTCAACAGCACCATCACCGGTTCTCTCGTCCGCTTCACGAACCTCTCCGGCTCCACCGTCTTCGCCAAGAACACGCTCGCATCCTCGGGATCTCTCAAGGTTCTCGGAACCGCATCGGGAGGACAGCTCCACGCCAGCAACCAACTCCGATCGTCCGGCACTCTCTCCATCCAGGGAATCACCAACCTCAAAGGAGCCGCCATCTTCGGATCCACCCTCAGTCTCAACGGCGTCACCTATACCTTCCCGGGCGGAGATGGGTCTGCGTCGGGGAAAGTGCTCAAGACGAATGGTGCAGGACAACTGGCGTGGTCGAGTGATATTGATACCGACACGGACACCAATACGACGTACACGGCGGGCGAGGGGTTGAGTCTCACGGGAACGGCCTTCTCGCGCATTGCAACGATGACAGGAACCTCGCTGGAGATCTTTGGGACGGCGTCGGGGCGGCAGGTGTATGCGGCTGACCTCCTCAAATCGTCCGGCTCTCTCATCGTCGAGACCACCGGGCTCTTCAAAGGAAACCTTACGACTCGCTCTACTTCTTCGGGTGCCCAGATCCACGCCTCCAATCAGTTGAGATCCTCAGGAACCCTCTCTGTTCAAGGTCTTACCATCCTGAAGAGCGACCTGACGATCCAGGGAGGTGACATCACGGGAGCCAATGGAGCGACACTCGATCTCGGAGAAGCCACTTCTGGAGATATCACCGTGGCAGGAGATTTCATCATCGCGGACGATTCCTTCTTCGGCCTGGGATCTTCCTCTGGGAGATTTGAGTTCGATGATCAGACAACCGATGAATTCAATATTCTCAACGCCTCTGTTGGCATTGGTACCGCCACTCCCAAAACCACCCTCGAAGTCCAGGGCACCATGTCTGGTTCTGAAGTGATCGCCACACGGCAGCTCCGTTCCTCCGGTTCTCTGAGTATCGCCGGAGCCGCCACTTTCAAGAACTCTTCCTTCCGTCTCCTCGATTCTGGTTTCGCCGACTGTACCGCTCTCGAAACCGTGAGTGGTGTTCTCACCTGTGGCTCCGATGGAGGGACGTCCTTCTCCGCCGGTCAGGGCATTACGATCACCGCAGGCAGTGCAATCCAGACGAATGCCATCCTGACAGGGTCTCTCATTCGCTTCACCACGCTGTCGGGATCCAACGTCTACGCAAAGAACGTGCTCTCGTCGTCCGGTTCTCTCAAGGTTCTTGGCACCGCTTCTGGTGCCCAGGTCCATGCGAGTAATCAGCTGCGATCTTCCGGAACGCTCTCTGTGCAAGGTCTCACCAACCTTAAAGGAGCTGCGACTTTCGGTTCCACCCTCAGTCTCAACGGCGTCACCTATACCTTCCCGGGCGGAGATGGGTCTGCGTCGGGGAAAGTGCTCAAGACGAATGGTGCAGGACAACTGGCGTGGTCGAGTGATATTGATACCGACACGGACACCAATACGACGTACACGGCGGGCGAGGGGTTGAGTCTCACGGGAACGGCCTTCTCGCGCATTGCAACGATGACAGGAACCTCGCTGGAGATCTTTGGGACGGCGTCGGGGCGGCAGGTGTATGCCGCGGATGTGCTGCGCTCGTCGGGTTCTCTCACCGTCCAAGGAGCAGCAACTTTCAAAAGCTCTTCCTTCCGTCTCCTCGATTCCAGCTTCGCCAACTGTACCGCTCTCGAAACTGCTGACGGTGTCCTCACCTGCGGCTCTGACGGGGGTACCGCAGTCACCGCCGGTCAGGGCCTTACATTAAGTGCCGGCAATGCTTTCTCCACCAACGCCATCCTCACGGGGTCCCTGATCAGATTCACCAATCTTTCCGGCTCCACGATCTTCGCCAAAAACACGCTGGCATCCTCAGGATCTCTGAAGGTTCTCGGAACCGCATCGGGAGGACAGCTGCATGCGAGTAATCAGCTCAGAAGTTCCGGAACTCTTTCCGTGCAAGGCACTGCCATTCTCAAAGGCACTGTCAAACTCGCGGGACTCAACTGCACCGGCAACACCAACGGGGGAGCGATCACCGCAGCCGCCGACGGCACGCTCTCTTGCACCGATGACGATTCCGGCGCCGGCGGAGCGGCCTCCCTCGTCAACTACTACGTCAATGCCGGAGGCGACTCCATGACCGGCGGACTCCTCATCCAATCCGCCGCTTCAGGAGTGACTCCCGCCACTATCGATGCCGGCTTACTCCTTGAAGTGATTGGAACGATGTCCGGCCGCGTACTGCATGCACAGGATCTTATCCATTCATCCGGAGCCATCGCAATTTCTGCGAGAAGTTTC
>JABFSS010000081.1 GCA_013140485.1 Candidatus Peribacteraceae bacterium
CGGTCTCGGTGGGCTGAATCTCGATCTGCCGCTGCAGCGCAATGGGCCCCGTGTCGACTCCGCTGTCGATCCAATGCAGCGTCGCGCCGTACGGCGTTCCATCCAAAATCGCCCACGACGGTGTGTGCCATCCGCGGTTCCACGGGAGGAATGCGGGATGCAAGTTGAGAGTGCCGGCCGAGGGGACGGCAAGAATCTCCGGCGGAAGAATCAGCGGGAAGTGCACGGACAGCAAATACTGCGGCGCGAGCGCGGGGAGCTTTTGGATTGCTTCCTTCACTCCGTCTTTTCCGAGAAACACAGGAACCGTCGGCAAAAGTTTCCGCATATCGTCGGTCGCTTCCGCTTCGGGGCCATTCGGGATCATCAACGCCACGGGAGTGATGCCCGCGTCGACAAGCATGCGCAGGCACTCGGCGCCGATGCGGCGGTTTGCGGCATAGACGATGCGGGGCGGCGTGGACGGCGTCTTGGTCATCCACTACAGTGTGCCTCTGCCATGCCACAGAGAACAATCCCACTGTCCTCTCCCGATATCAGCGAGGCCGACATCGCCGCGGTCACCGCGGTCTTGCGGACGCCCCGGCTGTCGCTCGGGCCGCGCGTACCGGAATTCGAAGAGGCCGTCGCCGCTTTTGTGGGAGCCAAATATGCGATTGCGGTGAACAGCGGCACCTCGGCGCTGCATTTGTGCGTACGTGCGCTCGGAATCGCCGACGGAGACGAAGTGATCACAACGCCGTTCAGCTTTGTCGCGTCGGCAAACTGCATGCTCTTCGAACGCGCCGTCCCGCGCTTCGTCGATATTCTGCCCGAGACCTACTGCATGGATCCCGCGAAGGTGGAAGCGGCCATCACCACGAAGACGAAAGCGATTCTCGGCGTCGACGTCTTCGGATACGTCGAAAACTGGAGCGTCCTCAGAGCAATCGCGAAAAAGCACAATCTTGCGCTCATCGAGGACAGCTGCGAAGCGCTGGGTTCTTCATCGGGCGGAAAAAAAGCCGGGACGTTCGGCGACTGCGGGACCTTCGCCTTCTATCCCAACAAGCAAATGACGACGGGCGAAGGCGGCATGATCGTCACCGACCGCGACGACATCGCGCGAGCCGCCCGCATGATGCGCAACCAAGGGCGCGATCCGGATGCCGCGTGGTTGGACCATCAAGTGCTCGGGTACAACTACCGCCTCAGCGACATCCACGCCGCGCTCGGCGTCAGCCAGCTGAAGCGTCTGCCGGAGTTCATGGCCAATCGGGCGCGCGTCGCCGGGTGGTACGGCAAAGCCCTCGCTCCTCTCAGCGAGCATCTGCGGGTTCCCGAGGAACAGAAGGGAGTCGACGTGAGTTGGTTTGTGTACGTCGTGCGCCTCGCGGACCGGTATACCGCCGCCGACCGGGATCGCCTTCTCACACTTCTTCGGGAGTGGGGGATCGGCTGCAACACGTACTTCCCGTGCATTCATCTCCAGCCTTTCTATCAAAAATTGTACGGCCACACGAAGGGCGAATTTCCCGTCGCCGAATCCGTCTCCGATCACGCGCTCGCGCTGCCGTTCTTCAACGCCCTCACGGAAGACGACGTGGCGCAGGTGGCATCAATGCTCAAAGAATCCCTCGCCATTCTCGCATCGTAATATGAAACAGGACGGTATTCTCGGCATCATTACCGCGCGGGGAGGCTCCAAACGTCTGCCCGGCAAGAACATCATGCTGCTCAATGGCAAACCGCTCCTCGCGTACACATGCGAGGCGGCGCTCGGCAGCATGCTCACCCGCACCATCCTCAGTACCGATGACGCCGCAATCGCCGCCGTCGGAAAATCCTGCGGCGTCGAGGTGCCGTTTCTGCGACCGGCCGAACTCGCGCGGGACGACACGCCGTCGATGGACGTGATCGCGCACGTTCTCTCTCACCTGCAAGAAAAAGAGCAGTACGTTCCGGCGATCATCGTCCTGCTGCAGCCGACCTCACCCCTGCGGACGTCCGCGCACATCGATGCCGGTATCCGGCTACTTCAGGAAACCGGAGCCGACTCCATCGTGAGCGTGACCGAAGTCCCGCATGCGCCGGCTGCCCGGAACGGTGCGCTGTATATTTTCAAAACCGAAAGTTTTCTCCGTTCCCCGAACCGCTACGGTGCCGACAGCCGCACGTTCATCATGGATCCGGCGGAGTCCGTGGATATCGATACCCCCGATGACTTCGCCCGAGCTCAATCTCTACTGCAAGGGAAGGGCCGCAACTGACCGTCTTCGCCTGGCGAACGCCGTTTCCCGTGGTAGAATCTCGCTCTGATCCCGATTGTCTCCCGTTTCCCTATGCCTTCCTTCTTCCGCGGCAAGAACATCCTCGTCACCGGCGCCACCGGCTCCATCGGATCCGAAATCGTCCGGCAGTTGCTGGCGCAGGACGCGAAGACCGTCCGCATCTTTTCGCGTGACGAGCACAAGCAGCATTTGATCCAGCAGGAACTCGGCGACCGTCCCAAGCTCGACGTGCGGTACCTCCTCGGCGACGTGCGCGACCAGCCGCGTCTGCTCCGCGCGATGGAAGGAATGGATTTCGTGTTCCACTGTGCCGCGTACAAACAAGTTCCGTTCTGCGAGTACAACTCCTTCGAAGCGGTCAAAACGAACGTCGTCGGCACGCAGAACGTGATCGAAGCCGCCATCGCGCAGGGCGTGAGCCGCGTCCTCCTCATCAGTTCCGATAAAGCCGCGAGCCCCAGCAGCGTGATGGGCGCCACGAAACTCCTGGCCGAGAAGATGATGACCTCCGCGATGTACACCGCCGGCGGCCATCCGATCCGCTTCGCGAGCGTGCGGTTCGGCAACGTGCTCGGCAGCAGGGGGTCGGTGATCCCCACGTTCCAGGAACAGATCCGCAAGGGCGGCCCCGTCACCATCACGCACCCCGACATGGTGCGGTTCTTCATGTCGCTGCCCCAGGCCGTCCGGCTCACGTTCGACGCGATGGAGCAGATGGAAGGAGGTGAGCTCTTCATCCTCAAGATGCCCGTCGTGCGGCTGGGGGACCTGGTCGATGTCGTCATCGAGGAATTCGCTCCGCACTACGGACGCGATCCCGCCGCCATCGGGAAAAAAGTCACCGGCATCCGTCCCGGCGAGAAAATGCAGGAAGTCCTGATGACCGCCGAAGAAGCCCAGTACGCCCGCGAGACCGACACCATGTTCATCGTCCGCTCGCCGCTCACGGTCCCGGGCAAAGAAGTCGCCCTGCGCGAGACCGTCGGCTCCGGCGTCGATCACTATGTGACCGAAAACCAGCAACCACTCGCGAAAAAAGACATCACGCTTATGGTCCGAGAGATCAAAGGGCTTGGGGTGGAGGAGAGGGCGGGGCGGTGAGGAAAGAGAGGAAAAAATATTGACTGAACAGTGGTCAACCCTGAAAATATTCTTCGGATACCTCTGCCGTCGGTCTCTGAGCCGGCACCTGGTGAGGTATCCCACGTGGGAATTCCCGCCGTCGGTCTTCGAGCCGGCCATGGGTGGGTTTTCCATATGATTTTTGTTCTCGTATCTTGACCGTGAAGTAAAGGTGAGTATACTTAGTAACGGATTCCCCGCCGTCAGTCTCCGAACTGGCGATTGGTGGGGTTTTCCATATGTTTACTTGGCAATTGGGAAGAGTGATAAAAGATTTTTCTTTCCTGACGGCCGTTCTTCTTTTATAACGACGGCGAACTTTGATCCGTCCGAAGCTAATCCAATAAATTGATGTCGGATGATATGCAATTCAGCTGTTTTGATGAATGTTTGGGGTGCCTGTCGACAGAGGCGCAGGAGTTCAATTGCACAGGGGAAATATTTAAGTCGTCGTGCTCGGTCATGAGCATCTTTCTGATTTAAATGAATCCAGAAATAATCAAAGAAAATCTTTTCTTTCCCGAAGAACGCAGATCGCACATAAGGTCGTCTTTTTGTTTGTTTCTGAAGCAATCTGAATTCCCGACGTACCTTGGGCATGACGTCCGTATACCTATGGCCGGAAAGTGGATGCGACTGGCATCGGAACACACCAGCGAGCCGAACCTTCAATTCATGTTTTCTTTTCATGGTCGTTTTTGGATTGCTCTTCGCGCTCTTCCTCCTCCAGCATCTTCATGAACTCTGGATCGTATCGATATCTGCGTTTGTCATAATCACGTTCGCGCTCTTCTTCATACAAACGCTCGGTTTCTTCTTTGAGTTGGTACTCATAATCCTCGTCATCTTTTTTCCATCCCATCTCTAGGATGATGTCTTCGGCCAGCTCGTGTGCCGATTCCCACTGAAGCCGATCGATTTCCATTTCGAGTTCAAATTGTTCGTCCTCAAGCTTTTTCCGAAGATCCGGAGGCATTGGCATAAAAAATGGGGGAGAAATCCAGCGCAGATCTTCGATCTGCGAAGGGAATGACAATGCCCCCGATTCCCAGCCCCCGGAAGATGCCTCCAAGCAAATCACTTTTTAGATTGAGGAGTTTTGGTCTTCCGTTAGCCACAGTTGGGCGTTCCACACCCCTATGGAACGCCCCCTGTTTTCGGGGGTTTTTGAGGGTCCGAAATTTGCTCGGCGCAACCCTCGGGACTAGGATCTTTCGTATGCATGACGACACATTGCTGGCGACATCGGCGGACATTCACAGGCTGGAGAGATCCATTCAGAAATTGGCTGATGTCATTCAGGAAGAAATGAGAGTTGGTTTCCGTAGATTGCGTGAGGCGGATGATCAAATTCTGGACGTTTTGGTCAGTGTGGATAAGAGACTCACGGGCGGCGTGAAGGATCATGAGAAAAGAATTCGGCACCTGGAGAAAGTTGTATTAGTGTGATCAGCCTCCAATCGAACTCACGAACTTTTTCAATATCCCCAACCCCTCCTCCCCGCTCTTTTCGGGGTGGAACTGACAGCCGATGATGTTCCCGGTGCCGATGACGGACGGGAATGTGAGTCCGCCGTAGACCGTCGTTGCCAAGACGTGTGCCGGGTCTGTCGGCTGGAGGATGTACGAGTGGATAAAGTACATTTCGGCGCCGGGACGCAGTCCTTCGAGTGCAGTGCCTTTCCACCTGGCTGATGTGGGTTCATTGATCGCGTTCCACCCCATGTGCGGAATCTTGGTGCCCGGTTCCAGGGTGGGGAAGTGGATCACTTTGCCCGGGAGAAGGCCGAGACCTTCGTGCTCGCCGAACTCGAAGCCCTTCGCAAGCAGCAGTTGCGCGCCCAAGCAGATGCCGAGGATCGGCTTACCGGCTGCACCGGCTTCTCTGATGATATTCAGCAGTCCGCGCACCTTGATACCATCCATGCCTGTCTTGAAGGCGCCCTGACCGGGCAACACCAGTGCGGACGCATTGCGGATGACTTCGGGATCTTCACTAAGCACGACATCTTCCGTGAAGCGCTTGAGGCCCTTCATCGCGCTGTGAATATTTCCTACGCCGTAATCGACGATCACAATTTTTTTCATGGGGCGGAACGGACGGGGATAGAGTTTGCAGACAATTCTTTCTTCAGATTTCCAATCGTCGTGTCGTCGTAGTGCAGAATCGATGCGACGCAGACGGCATCGGCTTTGCCTTCCTTGATTGCTTGCGTGAGTGAGGCGGCGTCTTTGGCTCCGCCGTGGATCACAACCGGCACCGGGCAGAAGGACGTTACTGCGGTGAGGAGCTCGAGGTCGAAGCCTTTGCGCGTGCCGTCGAAGTCCACCGACGTCAGGAGAATTTCGCCCACGCCCAAATCGAGCGCGCGCTTGATCCACTCAATTGCATCGAGTCCCGTATGTTCACGTCCTCCTTCTATGTATGGCTCCCACTTCCCGGGTGACGTCCTCTTTGCCTCTACTGATAGGACGATACATTGAGATCCAAATTGATGGACCGCTTCGGCGAGCAACTCCGGACGCCGCGTTGCAAACGTATTGATGGCGACTTTGTCGGCGCCGGCGCGGAGGAAGTTGTTGATGTCTTGGAGCGACTGAATGCCGCCGCCCATCGTGAGTGGAATAAAAAGCTCGTTCGCAATGGAACGCATCAAATCGAAATCGGGACTTCTTCCATACAAGCTCGCCACGCTATCCATCGCAATCAGCTCGTCGGCGCCCTGCTCGTAGTACTTGCGCGCCAGCGCCCGCGGTTCACCCACCACGCGCAGGCCTTCCATATGGATGCCTTTCACCACGTTGGGGCCTTTGATATCGAGCCGGGGGATAATCCGCACCTTCATACGGCTATCTTACACTCCGGCGTTCGGCGGAGTATTCTTCGCTTCCATGGTTTCCCTCTCCATGTTCTCCTCCGGCGCGCCGTACATCATCGCGGAGGCGGGCGTGAATCACGACGGGAGTCTCGCCAAGGCCCGGCAGTTGATCGATATCGCCGCCGATGCGGGAGCCGATGCCGTCAAATTCCAACTCTTCAATCCCGATGAAATCGCCGCGGCGCAGGCGCCGCTTGCCGAGTACCAGAAGCGCTCCGGAGAGGAGAGCCAACATGCGATGCTCACGCGGCTGACGCTTCCGCTCGAGGACTATCGCCAATTGAAGGACTATGCGGAAACGAAGGGACTCGCGTTCATCGTCACGCCTTTCGATAGCGACAGCGCGCGGTTCCTTGCGAGTCTCGGCGTCACCGTGCTGAAGATCCCGTCGGGCGAGATCACCAACCTGCCGTTCCTCCGGGAAGTCGCCGCGCTACGCATCTTCACGATTATTTCGACAGGAATGTCGACGATTGAAGAGATTCAAGAAGCCGTTGCTCCGTTTAAGAACGCAGGCACCGAGTTCGCGCTGCTCCACTGCGTCAGTTCGTACCCCGCGCCGGCGGATCAGATCAATCTGCGAGCGATGCAGACCCTTAGTGATGCTTTTTCCGTTCCCGTCGGATATTCCGATCATACGGAGGGGATCGCCGTCGCCGTCACCGCGGTGTCGATCGGTGCGCGCATTCTCGAGAAACATTTCACTATCAACAAAAAAGATCCCGGGCCCGATCATGCGGCGTCGCTGGAGCCCGACGAGTTGAAGGAGATGATCCGGATCATCAAAGACCCCGACGCATTGCGGAATGCCAAGGTCGTCCAAGAAGCGCTTGGGACCGGAGAGAAGATTTGCCAGCCGTGCGAGATGAATACACGCGCGGTCGCGCGCCGCAGCCTCGTCCTCACGCGCGGGGTGAAGGCGGGAGAGAAGATTACCGTCGACATGATCGCCATCAAGAGGCCGGGCACGGGCATCGCGCCGAAAGAGTTTGAGAGCGTTCTCGGGAAAACTCTGACGCACGCGCTCCGGGCAGGGGCGGTTCTGACGCGGGATCACCTCGCGTGAGCCCTCACGAGTCGTGTGTACACAACCTCCGCCTCTTCGGCCTGCCGTTCGACGCTGTGTTCGGCGACCCAGGCGCGGCATTCATCCGGCTTGATGCGATTCTCCTCCAAGACCCACCGCAAACGTTCGGCTACTTCATCGGGATTCTGCGGATGGACGAGATAACCCGAGCGGCCGTCTTCGATTGCGTTCTCGCAGCCGGAATCACGCGGACCGATGGCCGGAACTCCGCGCGCGTTGGCTTCCAAAAACACCAAGCCGAATCCTTCGAAGTGATGGCCGTGTGAAATGCTCAGCATCAGGAAGCAATCGGCGTCGGCGTACGCCTGCGAGAGTTCTCCATCCGTTATGTGGCCGCGAAAAGTCACCGCGCCGTCGAGTCCGAGCGCTTTCACTCGTGTACGAAGCGCGTCCATGTACTTGCCGGGCGGCGCGGCGCCGATCACGGAGAGGTGAAAAGGAACAGAGGAGATCTTTTTGAAGTGGCCGCATGCTTCGATCACTTCGTGGACTCCCTTCCGCGGCTTCACTCCTCCCACAAAGACCAGTCGCTTCTCGGTTCCCGGTGTCCGCGGAGGCGGGAGCGGCGGCTGCACGATGCCGAGCGTCCAGACGACCATCTTCTTGCGGACTTTTTCGGCGAGCGCGGGGGATTGCGACTCCAGTTCCTTCCCCACGCGGAATTCGGTGTAGCGGCTGATGGCAAACACGTGGTCGAGGCGAGCGTACGCGCGGCGCATCAGCCACCGCGTGCTTCTGTCGGCGAGCGGGAGCACGGAGTATGTGCCGCAGGCGGTTATCGCGGTGCACGGGAGTCGTCGCCACAGACTCATAATCGACAGCGCGAAGGCGTACGGTTCGTTCATAAAATGCACGATGTCCGGTTTGTATTCTTTGATCGCCGCATCCAGAGTTCGCACAGTCTTCCAGATCTGCAACGGGTTTCTGAGCAGCGTCAGAGGGGCGGGCAGAACGGGCCGTTGCGGAAAGGGGAGTGAAGGGTCGACCGTCTGCACCAGCGTCAGTACCTCATGGCCTCGTCCAATCAGGCCACGAACGGTATTGCCGGAGCAGGTCCCCCAGCCGTCATTCGGCGTCAAACACTGTGCGAGCGCAAGGATTCTCATGTTTGGGGAGTAAGGCGCTCGATGTCGCGGCGCACCATCATCGTCACGAGTTCTTCAAAACTCACGCGCGGTTCCCAGCCGAGCACGCGCTTGGCTTTGTCGTTCTTTCCCGAAAGTTCCTGCAGTTCGACCGGGCGCAGGTACTTGGGGTCGCTCTTCACATACTTCGTCCAGTCCTCGATGCCGACTTCACGGAACGCGAATGCCAGAAAGTCCCGCACGGAGTGCGTCTTGCCCGTCGAGATCACGAATTCTTCGGCGACCGGCTGCTGGAGCATTCGCCACATCACCTCCACGTAGTCTCCGGCGAATCCCCAGTCGCGTTTTGCGTCCATATTCCCCAGTGAAATGTGGTCACTCAGTCCCAAATGGATCCGCGCCACGCCGTTGGAGATTTTTCGCGTGACGAAGTCGAGGCCGCGCAGGGGCGATTCGTGGTTAAACAGGATCCCGCAGCATGCGAAGAGCCCGAAGCTCTCGCGATAGTTGATCGTCATCCAGTGCGCGAAGAGCTTGCTGACCGCGTACGGGCTTTTCGGATGCAGAGGCGTGTCTTCGTCCTGGCGATGCTGCTGGTTGCCGCTCCCGTACATCTCGCTCGTCGAGGCTTGGTAGAACTTCGCCGTGGGGCACAGCTCACGCATCGCTTGGAGCAGCCTCAGTGTCCCGAGCGCGTTGACGTCGGCCGTCGGCAGCGGTGCGTTCCAGCTTGCCGCGACAAAAGACCGCGACGCGAGGTTGTAGATCTCGTCCGGCTGCACCGATTTCACGAGCGCGTTCACCGACGCTTCATCGGTCATGTCCACGTCGCGCAGCGCAATCTTCTCGCGGACTCCCAGTTCATCCAGCCGCCAGAGTTTGTCCGCGGACAGGTCATGCGCAGATCCGTGCACTTCGTAACCTTTGTTGAGCAGAAACTCACTCAAGTACGCACCGTCCTGGCCGGTAATCCCGGTGATTAATACTCGTTTCATTGGGGTCAGAATACCTGGTTCTTCGCCGTGATGCAGTGGGTCCGTCGTTCCTACAAAGCCATGTACTTGCTTCCGCCCTTCTCCACCGCTTTCCCGTCCAGCAGCGACTTCAAATCATAGATCACCCCTCCTTTCTTCGTCGCCTTGAGCATTCCATCCACTCCTACTGCGAGATACTCCTTGTGCGGTACCAGAAAGACGACGGCATCGTAGGGTCCGCCGTCGAGTGACCCCGGCGTCATCTTCAATTTCTTGATTTCCTCCGGCGTGATGAACGGATCGTGCGCTTCGACGGCAAAACCTCCTTTCGCGAAGTGATGCACGACGTCCTGAGCCTTGCTGTTGCGTGTGTCGGGAATGTTTTCTTTAAAAGTGAGACCGAGAACAAGGATTTTGCCGTTTTTTGGGACGTGCGCGGCGACGGCATTCACAATGTAGCCGCTCATCCCGTCGTTGACCGCGCGCCCGACCGTGATCACGTTGGTTTTCATGCCGAGTTGCTTCGCTTTCTCCACCAAATAGTACGGATCCACGCCGATGCAGTGCCCGCCGACGAGGCCCGGTTGGAATTTGAGGAAGTTCCACTTGGTTCCCGCGGCTTCGAGCACGTCTTTTGTTGGAATACCAATCGCATTGCAGAGCATCGCGATCTCGTTGACGTACGCGATGTTCAAATCGCGCTGCGCGTTCTCGATGGCTTTCCCCATTTCGGCGACTTTGATCGACGGTGCGCGGTGGATGCCCGCGGTGATGATCGAACCGTACAGTTCGCACAGGACATCCGCCGTCTTTTCATCCTGCCCCGCGACCACTTTCACGATCTTCGTAATCGTGTGATTTTTATCTCCGGGATTCACACGCTCGGGGGAATATCCCAGGGTGAAATCTTTCCCGCAGACGAGTCCTGATTGTTTTTCCAAGATCGGGCCGCAGATTTCCTCCGTCACGCCGGGATAGACCGTCGATTCGTACACGACGATCGCGCCTTTCTTCAAATTCTTCCCGACCGTGACGGATGCCTTCTCCAGCGGTGTCAAATCCGGATTATTCTTTTCATCCACGGGCGTGGGCAGCGCCAAGATGATCACGTCACATGTTTTCAGCGATGCCGGGTCGGTCGTGAAGTTGATGGAGACGGCCTTCAGTTGCGCCGCCGTCAATTCCAGCGTCCAGTCCTCGCCTTTCTTCAGCGCGTCGATGCGTGGCTGCGAGATGTCGTAGCCTGTCACATTGTGGCCGGCCGCAGCGAAGGCATGAGCGAGGGGTAAACCGACATATCCAAGGCCGACGATGGCGATCCTCTGTGGCTGCATGCATGCAGAATATCATAGGAATGCCCTTCCGTTGCGGGTAAAAACTCATTACCCTTCAGTACGAATCATCATTTCCCACTGTTTTTATGAAACTGAACAAATTATTCAAGCGCGCCGTCGAAATCGGCATCGACGCCGACCCGCGCGGCAAAAAGTACCTCGACAAAATGTTCAAGCGCATCAAGGAGAAGTCCGCGAAGCTCGAAGGTCGGGAGAAAGAATGGTTCGACGACGAGCGCACATGGAACCCGTATCCGGATTCCCGCATTATCAACGGAACGGGCGACGAAGACGTCACGCGCTTGATGATCGGCATCGATATTGAGACGCCGGAGATGCTCCTCTGCGATCGGTTGCGCGAGAAAGGCGAGAAGATCGATGCAATTCTGATTCACCACCCCGAAGGCCGTGCTCTCGCTGATCTGGAGAAGGCCATGCCCGTTCAAGTCGACGTGTACGCCCAGGCCGGCGTTCCCGTGAATCACAGCGAAGGACTCCTGCGCCCGCGCATGGACCGCATCTGGCGCGCGATTCATGCCGATAACCTGTTTAGAACGGAGCGGACGGCGGAGCTTCTCGGCATCCCCGCGTTCTGCTGCCACACGATCACCGATAACCTCGTCTGGCGCTTCATGGAGAAGACGATCTGCAAGAAGCCGTTCGACACGCTCAAGGAAATCGTGAACGCGTGCAATGACATCGAGGAGTACACGTGGTACGGCAAGAAGGGCAACCCGACGATCATCGTGAACGGTTCCGAGGGCGGCCGCCCCGGCAAGATCGTCGCGACGGAGTTCACCGGAGGAACGAACGGCCCGGAAGACTTCATCGAGAAGCAATCGCACGCCGGTGTCGGCACGATTCTTGCGATGCACTTCACGGAGAAAGAAGTGGAGAAGGGGAAGGAGCACCACATCAACATGATCCAGTGCAGCCACATGGCGAGCGACGCAATCGGGATCAACTTGCTGCTCGATATTCTCAGTAAGGAGGAGAAGAAGCTGAGCACCTTGGATGTTTCAGGCTTTATTCGGGTTAAGCGGAAATAGGCCACAGAGGCAGCAAAGGCCACAGAAGTGACAGAGGAATAAAGAAATGCCTCTGTCGCCTTTGTGCCCTTTGTCACTTTTGTCGCTTTCGCATACAATCAGCTATCCCATGGCCAAAAAGCGTCTCTCCATCAACCCCTTCCGCCTCATCGCCGAGGCCTGGGCTTTCGTGGGCAACCAGCCCGCGCTCATCCATGTGCTCGTCTGGCTCTTGATCATTCCCGCAATCCTCCTTGATGCGACGGACATCTACTGGCCCGTGAGCGACGTCGAATCGGTACGACAGATCGGGCTGATGGGATATGTGCTGGCGCAGATCGTGCTCGCGTTCCTCTTCTTCTGGGGATTCGCGTCGATCCTCCTCGTCGGGCGGCGCATGGTCAAAAGCATGGCCGGCCGCTCGCGAACGTCATTCAAATCTGTCCGGCGCGAGTCGATGCGCATCATCGTGCCGCTCTTCTTCACGTCGCTGCTCCGCGAAATCATCATCATCGAGTGGTCGCTGCTCGCCGCCATCCCCGCGACGCTGTTCCTCCTCAGCTCGCAGGCCTGCCGCGCGACGTTCTCGCCGCTGATCTCGGAGATCGGAACGCTTATGAACACGGGAACGTTCGGCTTCCTGGATCCCGTCCTGCGGCAACTTCCTCTGCGGTGCGGTCCGCTGCTGCTCGTTATACCGCTCCTGATTCCCGCCGTCATCTACCAGATCCGGACGGTGTTCTTCAGCATGGTCATCGCGTCCGAAGGTCTCCGGTACCGCGATGCGCTGCGCCGCAGTCGCAACGTCGTCCGCGGCAAGACCTGGACGGTCTTCTTCGTGACTCTGGCCCTCACGCTGCTGATCTACATTCCGCCTACGATCCTCAGTTACGGATCCGCCTGGCTCCAAAAGACCGCCGCTCCCGACTTTATCCTCCTCAGCACAATCATCGACAACATCCTCTTCGCCGTCGCCACGCTGCTCTTCATCCTCGCAATGACGGCGTTCTACGGGAAATTGAAGAAAGAAGCGGGGAGGGTGGAGGAGATCGTTCCTGATGTTCTATGAATGATATCTACGCCCTCCGGAAAAACGCAGGGCGAGTGAAGGAGGCGGCATTATCATTCTTGATCGTCAATTATCGACAAATATTTTCTTTCTAGCTCACGAACCACTGAGGGAACGACGTTTGCAATGTCTAAATCGGGTTGCTGTCTCAAAGACAAACTTGCAAAAAAAACTATCTGAGCAATTTGTGAGATAAAAGCTCGTTGCATCACCAAAGTCTGTTCATGTTTCTCTAGAGGCTTAAGCTCTTCATGAATTTTCGGAATCGAAGAAAATTTTCCAAGTGTTATCAAAGGGACACGCTCACCACCGGCGTGAGATTGCATGAGTGCTCGGAGGTTTTCTATCGTGAGTGCAAGCAGTGCTTCCTTTGGATCTGGTAAGCGGTGGTGCGACTCAAGTTCGAATCGTTCTACTGGATTCAAACCCGATATGAGGAAGTCACGCAATTCCGCAAATTCGGGATCTGTATCATCTTCAACTTCTTCCGCTGTTCTGGGTGATGGTTTTTTACATTCAATATAAATGTTATCCCAAGAAGCTGGAGAGTTCTCAGCCGCAGTAAACAATAATTCGTGTTCAGCAGATGCCATGTAGATATTTAAACATCTATTTGTTCTTCAGTCAATAAGCAGGCTTCGCTCATCGGCGCTCAAGAATATCCCATCCTTCCAGAATCCCGTCACAGACAAAGTCCTGGAGCAAGGCAGAGTCTCCCTTTCGCTGTGCCGTGTTGAGGAAGGCGTAGTAGAAGCGCTTCTTCTCGGGCCGGATCACCGCCGGAGGCATATTGCGAAGAAGCAGCATCGCGTGCATGAGCAGCCGGCCTACCCTGCCGTTGCCGTCGGAGAACGGATGAATCTGTTCAAGCCGCGCGTGGATGTCCGCCACGTGCGCAATGCCGTCTTTGGGGCGCTGTTCGAGATCATCGCCGAGACGCTTCATGAGTGTCGGAACTTTCACGTGATTGGCGGTGGCCACCTCCGCGCCCACAATGCGCACGCCGTGACGCCGGTAGAAGCCCGCGTCCTGCCGGATGCCGTTCATGAGCATGGCATGGAGCCGCAGAATCAGATCTTCGGTCACAGGCCGCTTCGCCAAGAGGTGATCGAACAGGTAGAGCAATGCCGCCTGATGGTTCTTCGCTTCCAGTTGTTCGACCAGCGTCTTCGCCGCCAGCGTCGTGTTCTGAAACAGTACGACGGCCGTTTCCGCTTCCGTCAGAGTGCTTCCTTCGATGGAGTTCGACGTGTACGTGAGCGTCAATACGAGCCTGTCACGAATGTCCGGACTTTCCAGGATTCTCCGCAAGACGTTCTTCGTATGCCGCGCCTTCACGACGAGGACGGCCTTCTTGGCGTCCAGCGCTTCGGCGGGTATTTCCTTCAGGCCGGTGCATTCGCGGTACAGCGCTTCGATGCGCACCTGTGCCTTTTTGCGGGGGACCACCTTCCCGTTGATCCACCGGTTCATGGTCACGAATGACACTCCAAGCTCGAGAGCGAGTTCGGTCTGACTTTGCCCCGACAGGCGCAGAATGATGCCGAGCTGTTTTGAAGTGATGAGCATGAAAAATGAAACTTTATAAAGTTTAGCATATTGGGGAAGCTTTATAAAGTTATAAATTTTAGGTCAAATCTGTCCAATCAGGAAGAGAAGTGGTGGATGAGGAACGATCAGATCTTATTATTCAATAGATCTGAAAGGACTATCAGTGCTGCCCTGTAGCGCAATAATGCTATTGATGGAGCAGTGTCGTCGATTGCATCGCTTATGCATGCTGCAACGATACCTGCGTCGATTTCATGTCCTAATTGCCGAAGTTCGACTTCCGTCAGCCCGTTGGTCATCGTTGCACGGATATCGGCAAGTTGCGATTTTTGTAATGAGATGACCAGTTGCCTGTCCTCTCCAATTTCAACATGCTCAATGATTCCATCAACCTTTGGTACATGTCGCCTAAGAACAGCAACGACTCCACCGGGATCGCCAATTTCATCGTCCAATTCAGGATGAGCCCCCATAAAGAAAACTGGAAAACTACTTTGCACCCACCATCTCTACGACCTTCCCAAAAACCTCCGGATGATGAATCGCCAGCTCGCTCAGCGTCTTGCGGTCGAGTCCCACTTTCTTCTTCGTCAATTGATCGATAAAGACGGAGTAGCGGATGCCCTTCATCTTCAGCGCAGCGCTGATGCGTGTGATCCAGAGTGCGCGGAAGCTGCGCTTCTTGAGCTTGCGGGAGACGTAGGCGTTGGTGCCGGCGCGGATCACCGCTTCGTTCGCCTTCACGAAGGTCGAGCGGCGCATGCCGCGGTAGCCCTTCGCGAGAGCGCGGATCTTCTTGTGTCTGCGATGCCGGACGATGCCTCGTTTAACGCGCATGGTTCAGAGGGTGGGGACCAGGGACTGGAGGGGTCGGAAGTTCGTGGAGTGAGCGACAACCGTGCGATTGAGACGCTTCTGGCGCTTGCTCTTCTGTTGGAGCAGGTGACTGCGGCCGCGGCGTTTGAACGCGTACTTACCGCTCCCTGTTCTCC
>JABFSS010000021.1 GCA_013140485.1 Candidatus Peribacteraceae bacterium
AGATTATGCAGATGAATGAGAAACGGATGGAGCCCGCCGATCAAAATATCTGCCTGATAACTGAAAAACGTCAGCGGAATGTAGAGCTCAGGGTCATAGGTAGTGAAGATGATTTTGATGTTGGCCCACGAGACGGATTGGACGGCGGTGTTCTCAAGAATAAGCAGGGCGTCATCAAGTTCGACGAATTCGTAGGTCAGCGTCCGACCGTAGAGCACGAAACCCGTGATCAGGAGCAGGAGCGCGGACACGATGATCCATTGTTTCGCCGACCAGTCGTCGATGATGTGTTTTACGCTGCGCACCCGGTCATTGTAGGGTAGGTCGGTGATTGACTCCCACTGCCATCTCGCGGCCCAGCAATTCTCCGGTGATCTGGATGCGGTTCTTGCGCGGGCGAAAGCTGCCGGAGTGGAGCGTATGATCTGCATTGGGGACACGATTGAGGAAAGTGAAGATGGACTTCGCATAGCGGAAAAATATGAACATATATTTTGTACGGTTGGTCTGCATCCTCACTGTGCCAAAGACTTTGGTGCGAACACGTTGGAGGTTCTGCGGTCGCTCGTCGCTTCGTCAAAGAAGGTCAGGGCCATCGGCGAAATCGGGCTCGATTATCATTACGATTTATCCCCGCGGGATATTCAACGCGAGGTCTTTCGGAAGCAATTGATCCTCGCGCAAGAACTCTCATTGCCGGTCGTCGTTCACTGTCGTGAATCTGTGGAAGACGTCTGGTCCATCGTCGATGAGATCAAGCCGTCGAGTCTTGTGATTCACTGCTGCACGGAAAAGTGGAGCGACGTCGAACGGTTCGTGAAGAGGGGGTATCTGCTCTCGTTCACCGGCATCGCGACGTATCCGAAATCGGAGGAGATCCGAGATACCATCAAGCACTGCCCGCTCGATCAGTTGATGATCGAAACGGACGCGCCGTTCCTCGCGCCGGTTCCGCATCGGGGCAAGAGGAACGAGCCTGCTTTCGTCGTGGAAGTCGCGAAGTGCGTGGCGGAGGTCAAAGGGCTCTCTATTGATGAGATTGATCGAGTGACGACGGAGAATGCGGAGCGGTTTTTCGGGCTTCCTGATTCATAATTCTTAATTCATACTTCGTCCGCGCACTTATGAACATGCGCTCGTAGCTCAACTGGATAGAGCGTCGGCCTCCGAAGCCGAAGGTTGTGGGTTCAAATCCCGCCGAGCGCACCACGTAAAGCGGCTGCGCCGCCACGTGGCGCCGCCAAATTACATACATGATCTTGGTCATTTCGCATGCTTCTCCATCACAGCTTTGATCCGGTTCAATTCTTCCTCCGGCGGCTTTTGAATCTGGTCGCCGAATTTCCAATATTTTCCGCGGTTGTAGATGACGGGGAGAATTCCTTCGAAGTCCGTTCCCTCCACCGCTTCTCCCACGAAGAGAATGTGGTCTCCGTAGACGCGTTCTTCCATCAAGCGGCATTCGACGTGAATCGCGGCTCCTTCGACGAGCGGCGCTTTGATGACTTTTCCGGGAACAAATCGGAAGCCGAGCTCCCGGAGCGCGTCCATCTTCTTCACTTTCTTGCCCGAATATCCACCCGCGAGGCTGGAGAGCACGTTCTGGTTCTCCGCGGCGATGCTCACGCCGAATTCCTTGGTCGCGCGGATGTTCTCCGTCGTCGCTTTGCTCGGTCCCAAGCACACGGCGATGATGCCCGGCTTGTACGAGAGGTGGTGCGTCCACTCCGCGGCCATGATGTTCTCGCCCTGGGGACCGGTGCTCGTGACGAGACCGACGTTGGTGACGAAGGCGTGATGGGCGGTGCTGCCGTACGGGATGTCCATAGAAAGAAGATGAAGAGCAGCTTGGAGCGGGATACGAGAATCGAACTCGCGTCTCAAGCTTGGGAAGCTCGCGTACTACCACTGTACTAATCCCGCTCGATCGCGGTAAGGATACAGCGTACGGAAGGGAGAGCGCGAGAGGCGAAACCGAAGGTTTCCCTCTCGCAGAAAAAACAAGGCGCCGAAGCGCCGCGACAGCATTTGCGAAGCAAATGCTGGAGCGCATGACGAGACTCGAACTCGCGACCTTCGCCTTGGCAAGGCGACGCTCTAGCCAACTGAGCTACATGCGCATGGGCCAGGAGATCCTACAAGGTCAGGCATGCGATGCAAGCCTCAGGAATACCGATGAGCTCTGACCGCGTTAAAACAGGGCTTTCATTATTAAATACAAAACCCCCCAGCCTCCGCCGAAGACGAGTGCGATGATCAATGCTTTGAAGAGTGTGCTACCCATATACACAGAAGACTCCCAGCAGCCGGAATTCTTACATGTGAAAACGAGGGAGTGCGCGGGACCACGGCAGAAACGCCCTCTGGCCATAGGGAAAGACTGGTTCCATAAGCCAAAATCTGCTATAATTACTCGATATGTCCGTACGTCTCTTTCTACGGGTTTGGCTTCTCCTCGGCGCTCTGGCAGCCCCTCTGCGCGCTCTGGCAGCGGATGCCGGCGGGCTGTATCTGCTTGAGCCGATCGGGGGCGTCTCGGCGATTCCCACCAACAACAATCCCGGGTTGGGCGTCTTCGGGTTCTATTTCGATTTACTCTATCCGTGGGTGGTCGGCATGGCCGCAGCGACGGCCGTTCTCATGGCGGTGATCGGCGGGATCCAGATCATTCAAGCGGGCAGTGACCAGGGGGCGGTCGGCAACGGAAAGAACAGGCTTCTTCTCTCGATGGCGGGGCTCCTCATCATTCTCGCCTCCGCGACGATCATGAATGTGTTCAATCCCACCTTTTACCGGTGACCACCGGATTCATGCATCGATTCCTTTTTCTCTTCCAGGCTCTCCTTGCGACGGTGCTCCTCGCGGTCCCGGCAATCGTGTTCGCGGTTGAACAATATCCGCCCATCATGTGCGACGGACTGTTTGGCTGCGGCGCCCCGCCCAGCAATGTGATCTTGGAAAGCGGTCTTCCCGTCGCCGCCACTCTCCTCATGCAGCTCGCCGCGGGAGGCGCGGTGATCGCCATCGTCATTGCGGGAACGCAGATGGCCGTGAGCTACGGTGACGAAGCCAAGACCACCAGCGCCCGCAAGGCGATTCTCTACGCGCTGGGCGGGCTCGGTCTCGCACTCGCGTCGATGTCCATCGTCTCTTTCGTCACCACCGAAGATTTCGGGATTGCACCGGGCGGCACCGTGATCACCGTCATGGCGTCGATTGTGCGCATCATTCTGAATCTCTTCAACGTCGGATTCGCCATCGTCATCATCCTCGCGGGACTGCGCATGATCACGGCCCAGGGAGTCGCCGATGAATTCAAGAAGGGCGGCCAGATGATCAAGTGGGCGATCATCGGCGGGGTCGTCGTCAATCTCGCCAAGGTCGGCATTCAAGCGTTCCTCGAGCTCAATCTTTGATATGACATTTTTTCGTTCCATTGTCGGCATCATCGCCCCCCGCGCGCACGCGGCTGCCATCGAGCAGCTGGGCTCCGGCGCACCGGGGATCGACGGCATGTGGCAGGATCTCAAGAGCGTCTTTCCACACACCGACATGGGGACGCAGGGCCTCGAATTTGTGCTCCTCATGTTCACCAATATCATTTTGCGGTTCATCGGCGGTATTGCGGTCCTGATGATCATCTACGGCGGCATTCGCATGATCATGACGGTGGGCGATGAGAACGCGCACACCGAGGCGCATAAGATCGTGATGTACGCGTGTCTGGGTTTGATCCTCGCAATCGGGGCGGACGGGATCGTGATGTACGTGATGAGCGTGGTGGAGGCGGCATCTGGAGGCTAGCGCGGGTCTTCGACCCGCGAGGATGCCGAAGATGCCAAGGATGCCGAGGACCATTTTTCCTGCGGTCTCGGTTCATTTCGGTTACCCTATTCGCATGTCCCGCCAGTACATCACCACCGCGATTGACTACCCCAACGCGCCGCCGCATAT
>JABFSS010000082.1 GCA_013140485.1 Candidatus Peribacteraceae bacterium
GTAGACATCGATCCTCTCACCTACGGCTCCTGCGGCAATGCCGCTTGTTCAGGAATGTGTTACGCATGTCCAGGAGGCAGCTCAGGTTCCTCCAGCAGCGGCGGATCAAGTGCATCGGGCGGCAGCAATTCATCCGGAGGACAGAACAGTTCCGGCGGTTCGGGCACTCCTTCTTGCAGCGGGACGACAGTCATATGTTCACGCGGTCAGCCCACGTGTTCGGGAACGCTTCCGGGAACGCCATGGAATGGCGCCGCTCGGGGATACGCGTGTTTGCGTTCTGCCTCGGCGGGCGGGGCGTACGTTCCCGTGTGCCTGATTGGAATTGGCAATGGAGTCGTCGGCTATCCAACCTGCCTCTAGTTTTTCATGCGTCTTTCCCGCTTCCTCACCGGCTTTCTCCTCGGAGCGCCCCTCGCGCTCACGCTCATCGTGGCGATGTTGCTGGTGCAGTTGAACCCGGGAATATTTCGCGCGCAGGTGGGGGGGGATATCGGAGGATGTATGCCCATCATCACGGAGTATTCCGTCCCCACGGCGAATAGTTTTCTCTACAATATCGCCAATGGTCCCGATGGCAATGTCTGGTTCACGGAGACGCAAGGACAGAAGGTCGGCAGGGTCACTCCGTCGGGAGACGTAAAGGAATTTTCTCTTCACCATCAAGTCTCCGCGCCAAACGGGATCACTGTGGGGGGGGACGAGAATCTCTGGTTCGCCGAAGTCGGAGCGAACGCCATCGGGATGATCACTCCCTCGGGAACCGTCACCGATTTTCCTATTCCTTCAAACAGCGTTCCCTACGAAGTTGCCAAGGGTCCGGATGACAACGTGTGGTTCACGGTGAGGGGGGATGTTGGGAAGATCGGTAGGATTACCCCTTTGGGAGTCATCAAGGAGTTTCCCCTTCCGTCGATCAGCGGCGTTTCTGCTCAGCCGAGGGAGATCGCCGTTGGTCCGGATGACAAGCTCTGGTTCAGTTCCGCCTATGGAATTGGCAGAATCACGACGCAGGGAATGATAACTGATGGGTACATCAATTTTTCTCAAGCAGGCGAAGTGAATGGCATCACGCGCGGTTCCGACGGCAGCATGTGGGTGACCCTTATCAATAACGACTGGCTGATGCGGATCGCGCCGGATGGTACGATCACGGAGATCAATTTGGCCGATCTGATCAACCAGAACGGCGTCGGTTTTCATGTCTCCGCCTCCACGATCGGTCCCGACGGCAATGTCTGGCTGGCAGGGGGCAGCGGCAACAGCTTTGCTCTTGGCAGATACGAGGTATCGACAGGGAATTTCGACACGATGCCCGTCACCGTCGCAATGATGCGATTGATCGCGGGAGACGACGGCAATCTCTGGTTTGCCACCGGCAACAGCGTCGGCAAGATCGCGTTGTGCGAGGGAAGTTCCGGCGGCGGAAACGAAGACGGCGGAATCTGCACCGATGGAGTCGATAACGACGACGACGAAAAAACCGACTGGATGCGCACGGATGGATCCGCCACTGTCGGCAACGATCTGGTGCACAGCGTGGCCGTCGATTCCACCGCCGGATACGCCTATGTCGGCAGCAGCGGTCAGATCGATAAAGTGCGTCTCTCCGATATGACCGTCGTCGGCACACTCCCGGGAGCCGACTCTTCCTGGTTCAAGATCGCTGCGATCGATGTCCCCGGCGGATTCGCGTACTTCACGACGACCGATTACTCCGCCGCGTCGCCCGCGCGCGTGATCAAACTCCGCCTCAGTGATTTCACGATCGCCGGCAGCCAGATACTCTCGGACGTTCTAGTCACGACATCTTCCGCGATCGATCCGACAGCCAACACTCTGTATGTCGTCTCGGGCGGCGGCAAGCTTGTGAAAGTCCGCCTCTCGGATCTTGCCATAACGGGAACGCTGGACTTGCAGATGGCCTCGACCGATCCTTCGGCCACCGTCATCGATCCCGCGGGCGGGTACGTGTATGTCGCGGGCAGCCCCATCACGCGCGTCCGCCTTTCCGATTTTACGCTCGCCGGAACGATGCAGCCACCTACGTCGCGAGGTTTCCATGCCGGCGCAATCGATGTCGACGGCGGGTACGCCTATTTTGCGACGGAACAATATCCCGGCGCCATGGTTGCCATTCTCGCGCGGGTGCGCCTCTCCGATTTCGGCCAGGCGTGCGAGTTGCCGCTGGATGCCTGGGGTCCCCTGAACGGCGAATCGGGGTCGGGTCCTGTTGGGTCTGTCCTGGCGGACAGCGGCAACGGCATGGCCTACCTCGTAACCAGCAAGGCGATCGGAAAGGTTCGCCTTTCGGACTTCAGCGTGGCGGGAAAACTCGAAACACCGCAGCCGCCGAGTGCTCCCGGCGCAAATTACCGGGTTTTCGGATTCGGTGCTGAGATCGATGTGGAGAATGGGAATGCCTATCTTGGCGCCAGGAAGCAGGTGAATGGAGGCAGTCCCGTTAACGAGTTGTGGCGCGTCAACCTGGGCGATTCGCAATGCATGAATGCGGCGGATGACAACGAAGGCTCGCACGCGTCCGCGGAGCCCGCGTACACCTGCACAAATTTTTCACAGTCGTCTTCCGTCTCGAGCGCCGGTAGCTGTACGGACGGTGGCTCGCCTTCCGTCACCGAATATCCTCTGAACAAGCCGGCGAGCGGCCCCACCATGATCGCCCGCGGCAGCGACAACGCCTTGTGGTTTACCGAAAGCCAGAACAATGCCATCGGACGCATCGACGCCAATGGCTCAATCACCGAGTTCCCCATCCAGACGCCGAACAGCAATCCGCACGGCATCGCCTTGGGGTCGGACGGCAACATGTGGTTTACGGAAATCGTCGGGCAGAAGATCGGCAAGATCACCACTGCAGGTGCCATCACCGAATACGCTCTTGATCCGCAGAGCAACCCGACGGAGATCTCCAAGGGGTTGAACAACGACTTGTGGTTCGCGGCTCCGCAGGGAAATTACATCGGACGGATCACGACGGCGGGCGTCATCACCAAATTCACTCTGCCATCGGGGATGATCGCCCCATCGGGCATTGCCGTCAGTTCCGACGGCATGGTGTGGTTCGTCTTCAATAGCAACGGCAAGGTCGGGCGACTCGATCCGGCGACGAGCCAGTTCACGGATTTTCCCGCGACAGCAGGGTCGCTCGGCTCGCAGATCGTGGCCGGAGGCGCTGACGCGTGGTACGGGATACAAGACAAGATCGCCCATGTGACGGCGGCCGGCGCCGTGACGTCGTTCCCGTTCCCGGGCGGCGGCTTGGTCAACGCGCTTACGTTCGTACCTCCGAACGGCAACATTTGGTTTGCTGAAACGACGGCCAACAAGATCGGCAGCATGGATACGGCGGGAGGAAACGTCAAAGAGTACTCCATCCCGACGTCCAACGGGTTCCCCGTCGGTATTGCTTCTCTCAATGACGGCAGCGTGTGGTTTACCGAACAGATCGGCAACAAGATCGGGCGCATCGGCTGCGCGTTGTCGGTGTCCTCCTCGAGCGCCGGTTCCACCTGCAGCAACGGCGGATCGCCGGCCATCACCGAGTATGCTTTCTCTCCTCTCCGCGGTGGATTGGGTATCGCCGCCGGCCCCGACGACAATCTCTGGTTTACAGAGCCTGAAAAAAATCGGGTTTCAAAGATGACCCCGGGCGGTGTGTTCCTGCGAGAGTATGAATTGCCAGTCGGCAGTGATCCGCATGAAATCATTACCGGTCCCGACGGAAAACTGTGGTTGGCCGAGCATGGCAAGAACCACATCAGCAGCCTCGCTGTGGATGGCACAGTCCACGATTACATGGTCGGCGGATATCCCGTAGGACTCGCAGTCGGCGCCGACGGAAACATCTGGTACGGCGTGAACAGCCGTGAAAAAATCGCCAAGATGACCATCCCCGGCTCGATCACGGAGTATCCCACGATCAAGGAGTATTCCATCGGAGGCCAACCGAGGAGTATCGCCGCCGGACCCGACGGGAATATCTGGTTTGGACTGGAAGAAAATTCTGTAGGAAAAATCGGCAAGATCACCCCCAATGGCATCGTGAAGAAGTTCGACGCGCCGGCGGGCATTGGCGCAGAGTCGATTACCGCCGGTCCGGACGGAAATCTTTGGTTTATCCATCATAATAGAGATTTTGTCGGCCGTATCACAACCGACGGCGTCGTTTCGGAGTATCCGATTCCGACTCCGGACAGCCATCCTCAATTCATCATCGCCGGCCCCGACGGCAATCTGTGGTTCACGGAGATGAAGGGGAACAAAATCGCCCGGGTAACGACAAGCGGCACGATTACGGAATATTCCATTCCCACACCGCAAAGCGGTGCGTACGCAATAACCGCCGGCCCCGACGGTAATATCTGGTTCACGGAACGAGAAAAATTCGGCAAGGTAACGCTTTGCGCCGTCTCGTCGAGCAGCACGTCGAGCAAGGCTTCCTCCGCGGGTTCTTCCACGTCCGGGACGTCCTCCAGCGCGCCGGGCCCCGACATCTGTTCGCCGATCTGCGGCGACGGACTCAAAGTCGGTCCCGAAGAATGTGACGACGGCAATACCAAGAACGGTGACGGATGCTCGTCGGACTGCAGGATCGTCGCGAGCAGTTCGTCCAGGTCGTCGTCCTCTCCGCGCTGCTCCTCGGATGTCTGCAACCCGGGGAAATTCGGCGCCGATTTCTGTTCCTCACGGGGGCTCGGCTGCCAGCTGGATCCGGGCGGCACCACGTGTTTCACGTGCACCGGAGAGGTCTACTGCAAGGGTGACGAATGCGCCAAGGGCGGCAGCGCCTGGTGCGCCGGTTTGCCCGCCAAAGAAACCTGCTCGTTCAACGGAACGAGCCCCATTTGCTTCGATTGTCGCAAGGGCGGTTCGTCGTCGAGCGCCCCCCGGTGTCCGGCCGATCCGTGCACGCCGGATGCCAAGAACTTCTGCGCGCAGCAGAGCCGCACATGCGTGGCGGACGCCGGCAGCGCCAACTGCATCCGCTGCGAAGGGGACTACGCGTGCGCCGGCAACGAATGCAACTTGGGGGGCAAAGAATACTGCGCGGGGGTCGACAACAACACCTGCGTTTCCAACACCGCGAGCCAAATCTGCATCGACTGCAAAAAGCTCTGCCTCGGCACGGAGTGTACGAGGTTCGGGGATGAATTCTGCGCGCGTTCCGGCAAATCGTGCAGCTTCGATCCCACGAGCAACGAATGCATCACGTGCGTGCCCGAGCCGCCCCTCGATTGCACCGGTAAAAATTACTGCAAGGAAGGCGGCGACGGTTATTGCGCGGAACTCAGCGGCGGCACCTGTTCGCCCGCGCCCGACGGCATCTGCATCTCCTGCAAGCGGCCGGGACAATGCACCGGAACCAATTGGGAGTGCGAAAACGGCGGCCAGGCGTACTGCTCGGCAGTCAGTAACGGCGTGGATTCCTGCACGCCGAAAGCTGACGGCATCTGCATCGACTGCGGCGGTCCGGACAGCCCTCCCTACAGTTGTCAGGGCAACGAGTGCCGCAAAGGCGGCGCCAATTACTGCGGCAAGCAGGGGCTCGGATGCAAGAACATTCCCGGCGGCATCTGCATCAACTGCGCCCCGGGCGGCTGTACCAGTTCGCTCGAATGCGCCGAGGGCGCGATGTGCGTGAGCGGCAAGTGCGTCCAGTACTGCGGCAACGGCCGGCTCGATCCCGGCGAGGTCTGCGATCCCTCGTCAGGCGCAGGCGACGGCTGCACCGACACATGCCTCCTCAAGGAAAACCAGCAGTGCACGCACGATACCGATTGCTCGAGCGTTGCGTGTCGCAAGGGCCTGTTCGTTCCCTGCACGACCGGCGGGCAGTGCCAGAGCAACGACTGCCGCGACGGGGCGTGCACCAACCTCTGCGGAAACGATAAGATCGATCCGGGAGAGATCTGCGATCCGGGTCTCGCGGGAAGTTCCGATACTTGCACGCGCGACTGTCTGCGCCCGACGGGCGCCGTCTGCGCCCGCGGCAACGAATGCCAGACCGGTCTCTGCGAAGGCGAGGCGTGCACCGCCTGCGAGAGGAACAGCCAGTGCGGCAGCGGACTGTGCGTTTCGGGCGGGTGCGTGGATCTCTGCGGCAACGGCAAGCGCGATCCACCGGAGCAGTGTGACGACGGTAACCGCATCACCGGCGACGGTTGCAGCCGCTTCTGTCTCCGCGAAGCGACGGTCGCCGGAGAATTGCTGCCCATCAGTCTGCTCGGGGATGTGACGCAAGGCGGAGATCTCCAGGGAATAAACGCCGATGAGCAAGCCCGAGACATCGCGGGCACGCACGCCGCCGCCGGCGACACCGGCCCGGCCGCGGTCATCGCGATCGCGGGAGGCGCGGCGGCGGGGTGGAGTTATATGAGGAGACGGCGGAAGAAATAATCGAAGGGTCGTTCTGAATGTTCTGGAAAGATTCCAAAGATTCCGAGGAGTCCAAGGACGAGATGTGCAGGGCACGGTCACGATCATTCTTCCCAAATACTTCACTGCTCCTTTGTCGACTGGTCCTTGGAATCTTTGGACTCTTCGGAATCATTTCAGGTGCTACAATGACTTCCACGATGCCCCGTTCCGTCCGTCCCGCACCCCATCGCCTCATTTTCTTCGCGCTCTGCGGTGCCACCGCCGCTTTTCTGCTTGCGCAAGCGGTTGGGCACCGCGGGCCCCTGAACGGCTTGGTCTGTGCCGGCGGGTCGTGCGACGACAAGACCATGAACGTGTTTCCTCAGGAGAACGTGTGCATGTGGAGCGCCGATTGCGTCGGACAGCAGTCGTGTACGGTTCTGTTCAATCCGTCGGAGTGCGAGTTCGTCGTTCCGGAAGCCTGCGACGCCCGTCCCACGGTCACGGTCTCGTGCGGCGCCGGTTCGAGCAGTTCCGCGAGCATCATGAATCCCGGGAAATCCCAATGGAGTCCGGATGACGAGAATACGGTCGACGTGCCTCCCGGCGGTTCATGCGGATGCGGAGGGAACGCCACCTGTATTTTCCGGTTGCCGTCCGGCGACGAATCTCCCGCATGCGACGTGAGCTGCCCCGCCGGGCAGCGCATCATCGTCCTGGCGTCGGACTACGACGTGCAGTGTCCGTGGTCTTCGTCATCTTCATCGACGTCCGCGTCGTCACAGCCGAGTGCTTCCGCGTCGTCGTCCTCCGGTTCGGCGGGTACCGCCGAACTCCAGGTTTCCATCACCGACAACCGCACGACCGTCGCCCCGGGAGAGCAGTTGATGTACTCCATCACGATCCGGAACGTTTCCGATACCGACGCCTATACGCCGCTCACGGTCTCTCTTTCCGATACCCGTCTGGTGAGCGCCGTGGCCGTTCCTTCGCAGTCCTACAACCCGTTACTGGGTCTCGTGACCGGACCGTCGTTCTTTGTCCCTGCTCGGAGCGGCGTGTCGTGGAATTTTGCGGTGTCAATCAAACCGTCCGCGCCGGACAATGCGCCCCTCACAGCGCTCGCGCAGGTAAACGGAAACTACGGGCAGGATACGACGGTGGTGGCCAAGTCCGTCCCCGATACCGGGTGCGTCGATGTCATAGTGAAAGGATTTCAGGCCGATGGAATCACTCCCGTTGAGCTTTCGGACATATCCGCGTTCGCCTTCACCGCCACGCCCGCGGGCGGCGGAACGTCCATTTCTCTGCAACGCACCGAGAGAGGTGACAGCTGGACTGCGCCGGTTCCCGCGCTCGGGCAGTATGTGATCGATCAAACGGGTCCCCCGGGCTGGACGCAAACGGTCCCGGCGAACGGGCAGAATGTGACCCTCTCGGTGGCGAAGAGCCCTCCCTGCGCAACCGTCGAATTCCGGAACAAACGAGTCGCGTCCGCGCCCACATTCACCGTTGCAGTCGCCGCGGAGCCGTCATCGATGCGGCGCAACGGGACGACGTCCGTCTCTCTCACGGTGACGAATACATCGTTGCAGTCGGCGGCGAGCAATACCCTCGTCTCGCTCGAACTCCAATGGCCGCTCGCCGCCGCGTCTTCGCCGTCCGACGGGGGAGTGCTTCCGGGGCAGGGCGGTGTCGTCTCCTGGACCATCGCTTCGCTCTCCCCCGGGCAGAGCAAAACCGTGAGCGTTCCGGTGAGAATTTCCGCCGCTGCGCAGAGTCTTCCGTCCACCGCGCAATTCACCGCAAAGGGCATTGTTCCCGGAGCAGTCGACGAAACAACCGTCCTGATCCACTCGGACGAAACATGCGTGTTTGTCCACAAGGACGCGGTGGCGTGGGACGACTCTCCCATCACGGACGATCTTGATACATTCGGTTTCAGTTTCATCCTAGACGGCGTTGACGAACGTCTCGCCGATGACAACGGCAACGTGCTCTTCGGCCACGTGGAGCCGGGCACGCACACGATCGCGGAACGTTCGGTTCCGGGATGGAACGCCGCGGGCGTGAGCGGCGTCAATCCGCAGGATGCCTCCTTCGCCGTACAGGAAGGCGAGTGCCCGATCATCACCTTCACGAACAGGAAAATTCCGCCGGCACTCGCGCTGGGCGTCGCGCATGTTCCCGCCGCGATAGACAGGATTCCGCAGAGTACCGTGCTGCCCGGCGGCACCGTCCGGTACACCGTCACGCTCGAGAACAACACGCTCGACGGTCGCCGGGCCGAGGGGGTGCAGGTCGATCTCCCCCTGCCGCCTTCTCTGGAGTACGTCGGCGGCGCGCAAGAGACCGGCGGCGCGTTTACGACTCTGCCCGCTCCCGTCGTGCAGTGGAAAGGTCTCAATCTTCCACCGGGCAAAACGACTCTCTGGTTCACCGCCAAAGCCAAGACGACCGTGCAGCCGGGAACAACGATCTCCACCGTCGTCACGCTCGTTGCAAACGACGTCCCGGCAAAAAAGATCTCCCTCTCGCATCCGGCGTCGATCGACGTGGTGTCGAACGCTCCGCAAACCGGAAGACTGGAAATCGTGAAACAACTTCTGCCTCCCGCGGACGGGCCGGCGCCGGACGGGTCCGCCGTCACGCCTCCTTTCAACTTCCAAATCCTGACGCCCGGCGGCGTCGTGCTGAACGCGGCGGTCGCCGTTGGGATGCAGCCGGGAAGTCTTTCCGCTCCGGCTCAGGGGTCGGTCATTCTCCCGAATCTGACGCCCGGGACCTACAGCGTCCGGGAAATACCGATGTTGGGCTTTGAGCAGGCGGGACCATCACTCCAGACGCTCACGGTCG
The DNA here is from genome assembly GCA_013140485.1 of Candidatus Peribacteraceae bacterium. Classification (GTDB taxonomy): domain Bacteria; phylum Patescibacteriota; class Gracilibacteria; order Peribacterales; family Peribacteraceae; genus JABFSS01. The sequence continues at coordinate 9,235 of JABFSS010000082.1, forward strand.
GCGCGGGAGAGACGCCGGCGGTCGTGGTGTTCCAAAGCCGTCCCGTTCCCGGCCAGCCGTCGTTCCACGTCGCGAACACCGATTCCTACGAAACGGTCGAACCGGGGCGCATGCTCACGTACACGATCACGGTCACGAATATCTCCACAGTCGCGGCGCCGAGTGGCATCACGGTGACCGATACTCTCCCGTCCTCACTCCTGTTCATCCCGCAGCCGCCGACGCCCGGGCAACCCGCCGGAGAGTACGACGCCGTCAACCGCCGGATGATCTGGGCCATTCCGGGGCTCGCGCCGGGCATGTCCGCGAAACTTCCGCTCACGGTGCAGGTGCACCCGTCGACGCCGGACGGAACGGTGATGAACAATCCCGCCACCGTTTCGTACCGGTCGCAGCCGGCGGGATTCGCGGCGGATACCACGCTCGTAGAGACACTGTCGCAGGAAACCGGTTGTATCCGGATCGTCAAACACAGTTTCACGGCATTCGGTCTCGATCTCCCGTGGGAGCCGCAGATCGTGTTCCGCTTGGACGGCAACGAAAAACTGGCGACCACCAACAACTACGGCATCGGTCTGTTCCAGAAAGTTCCGGTCGGCATCCACACGCTGGCAGAAATCGTTCCTCCTCCCACGGAAAAATATGAATGGAACCAGGTGTCCATGACGCCGGCCATCGCGAACGTCACCAAAGATACGTGCACCGAAGTGACCGTCGTGAACAAGCAGGTGTTGCTGTCCGAACAAACCTGTCCCGACAAAATTTGTGCCAGATGGGCGGGCGAAACCTGCTCCAGCTGCCGGCAGGATTGCGGTGTCTGTCCCGTGTCATCGTCTTCGTCATCGCAGTCGAGTACATCTTCATCGTCATCGACAAGCACGTCATCGTCGTCGACATCCTCTTCATCGCGGGTCGAAGACCCACGCTCGTCATCGGCATCCTCGGCATCCTCCTCTTCCTATTCCATTCCATCGTCGGCTTCCAGCTCCTCATCGCTCTATGGCGACCGCGAACACATCTACCTCGACCGCCGCTACCTGCGCGAAAGGGCGATAGGAACGACGTCGCTCCAAGAAACCTCGGCGAATTCCTGCTGGATCCGCGATAAGAACAGCGGCGTCCAGAGCGCTTTGTGGGGCACGGTGATGTTCAATCCGCCCTTCTACAGCGAGAACCCCTACGATAGCGAAGGCGCCTACCCCGTCGGGTACGTCGTCGGTGATCCGCTGACGGGGGAACGATGCGAATCACTCATCGGGCCCCAGAGGAATCTCGTGGCATGCTGCCGCCCCCGCAGGGAGCAGAACCAAGAATCCTGTCCGATGATCACGCTGGCCCAGTGCGATGGCCAGGGCATCGGTTTGTCTGCCGATCAGTTCCATTCGGATTCTTGCAAAACTCTGGAATCCACCTGCATGGATCGCAACAACGCCGTTGTCGACTGCACCGCCCCCGGAGCCGTTCCCGTGTGCGCGGTGATCGACTGAACCAGACGCATGTTGAGGCGGTACCCGCCATTGCACTGCCCTGGATGGCGGTGCTACAGTCGCAACCATGATCAGCCGCGCGACAATCGCTCTCTTGGTTTGTCTTCTCGTTCTGTTCGGCGTTTCGGCGTGGGGAGGATATGCGTACCGTGCGCGCCAAGCGCGCACCGAGCAATACGAGCAGCCCGGGTGGTGCTGCATGCTGAAGAAGCGGGAGTGTGTTATTGCAGATTCGCTCGACGCGTGCGAAGGAAAGGGCGGCGCCAGTTTCAACTGGGACCGTTCGGCGTGCGACTCCTCGTGTCGTCCTCCCGTCCGCCGCGTGGAACAGAAAAAAGCTGCCGTTCCTCCGGCACAGAATTCCGTCGCCCCGTAATTGCCCATGCGTCACCCGCGCTTGACTGTCCGGCTTCTTCTTCCCTTTCTTCTCGTGGCAGCGGCGGGGAGCGGGCTTCTGTTCGCACGACCTGAACATGCACAGGGCCAAAATGAAGAGAGGCGACGAGAGTCGTTTATTGAAGGAGTCACGCCGTCCGCTCCTTCCGCAGCGCCGGATCCCCGCGGGTATTGCTGCATACCGAGTCACGCGTATTTGGAAGGCGGCGTCTGCGCGCCCGATACGTACCAATCGCGTTTGCAAGGGATCGTTGCGGACGACGCAGCCAAGGTGACGGAGAACGAATGTTTGCAGGGGGTACAGCAGTACTCGTACGAGCCGGGCAGGCTGTGGAACAACGATTCCAAGCTGTGCGGGTTGTTCTGCGGTGAGGCGTTGGATCTCACGTACTGCGACCCGCGGCATCCCGTCACTCCCTACACGTGCAGCAACGCTGTCGTTGCCCGGCTGCCGGGGGACCCGTCGACGATCGGTTTCGGGTACAGGACCCAGCAGGCATGTGAGGAAATCTGCGTCGCGCCGGTGGATATCGGCATGAGAGTCGTTTGCCCGCTCGCGTGTACCAACGAAGACTACGTCTGCCAGATCACCGTCACGAACAAAGACCGCACTACGTGGGCGTCCGTTCCGTCGATTTTCGCGGAGGCCGGCTGGTATCTCGGCGATCCCGACGACTATCCCACGGTGGAATACACCGTGAAGAGCGCCGTGCTCGTGGCGCCGCCGGAGTCCGAACAAGATGAAGCGTCGGTGGAGGATTACACGGACGATTGGGACACGTTGGAAGGCAAAGTGCACTTTCCCGCCCGCGAGAGCCTCAACGCCCCGGCCGGCGAGCAAGTCAACGAGCCCATCCACATCGCTCCGGGCGGGTACTTCCACGCCTACATCGCGATGAGTTCCGAGGATTTTGAAATCACCACATATGACGGCTGGCTTTCGGCATGGGCTCCGCTCTCCGGCGACCCCACCCCGGACAATAACACGGAGTGGGCCGAGCTCCGCGACACCACCACCAATTGCCAATTTCAGGGCGATTTCTACTGCGCGGAGCCGGACCCATCCGTCGCGTATTCGAATCCGGGACAAGTGGCGGAGGATCCCTCCCCGACGCTCAGCTACACCGTAATTATTCCGCCGTCCGCGCAGTCAGTCGCCGTGTCTATCCCGGTGCCAAAGTGTGCCGACGCAAACACTCTCGATTATTTTTCCGCATTGTACGATGACAGTCTCATGTCCAATCCGGTCGACCCGGAAAGTGACGATGACGGTTGCCGGTTCGAGAGTTCTCTGTCCAGTGATCCTGCTATCGCGGGCACTGTAAAGTGCGATTTTACCGATCCGCAAAAGAAACCTCCGTACTGGGTTTGGTACGAAGTCGGCTCCGCGGGTTGCAACGGCACCCGGCTCGACCATGCGGCCACCATCACGCTCCCCGGCCAGGCGCCCATTGCGACGCCCGTGTCCACCGTGTACCCCCGTTCGTGCGGCCGGTGCGACCTGTGCGCGCAGAATTGTGAAGTCCAGAATACTGCCGGTGCAAGCGCCCTCACCTGCAGTCAGGCAGTCGCGAATGCCTATGCTCTCCCGAGTGACGATCCTTCGCGCCAAAACACTATTAACAATGCCGAGTCAGCAGCGAGAAACACCTGCGAATCCAGTGAGTACTGTCGGTGGATTTCGTCCACGTCGGTCTATTATCCGAGCGACAGACGAGACAGGGTCGTCCCCGGCCGTTGCGCGCCCGACCCCAACGCGTTCGACGATACGGACGAAGACGGTGTTCAGAGTGAAGACGAACTGAATTACTGCAATTTCACGTACGGCGCGTGCACCCTCTGGGGGTACGATGACCAAGGGAACAACGATGTTCTGCTCAATGAATGGAGGTATGTCTCCGGCTTCCGCGTCCGCGGCGAAGAGAGCCCTGATTTCCGCGAAGCCAAAGCGCTCGTGGACAGCGCCGACGACGACAACGCTCCCATATGGCACGCGACGTCGTGGGAACACGCTTTGGTTCCCGAATCGTACGAGGTCGAGAGTGAGCGCATCGCGTGCGAAGAAAGCTCTTCGTCGTCGAGCTCGAGCAGCAGCTCGTCCTCCCGCCCGGCAACCCCGGGAACCGAACACCTCTACGTCGAGCGCCGCTACCTGCGTGAGAGAACGATCGGAGCCACGTCCCTCCAAGAAACCTCGGCGAATTCCTGTTGGATCCGCGATAAGAACAGCGGCGTCCAGAGCGCCGAGTGGGGCACGGTGGCGTTCAACCCGCCCTTCTACAGTCTTAATCCCTACGACAGCGAAGGCGCCTACCCCGTCGGGTACGTCGTCGGTGATCCGTTGACGGGAGAATCATGCGATTCAATGCTCCGGACCCAGAAGGCTTTTGTGGCGTGCTGCCGCGTCCACAAGGAGCAGAACCAGGAATCCTGTCCGATGATGACGCTGACGCAGTGCGACGGCCAGGGCATCGGCTTATCCGCCGATCAGTTCCATTCGGATTCTTGTGAAACTCTGGAATCCACCTGCATGGACGCGCAGAACAACATCGTCGACTGCGGCGATGCCGGAGCCATTCCGGTGTGCGCGGTGATCGAAGACACGGGAGCCGCGGGAGTTCTCGGCGGAGACCGCAACGGCGGAGCAGCCGTTACTCCGGCCGTACCTGGAGGCGGATTTAGTCGCTAGCTGTAACAGCCGCCGCCGGCCGTCCTCTTTTTTCATCTCCTCCTTCGTTTCTCTCGTCACACGTGAGCCGCGCAAAAATCATCCTCGCCATTCTTCTTGCCGTCGTCCTCGGATTCGCGGCGGGTTGGTGGCTCTTCGGGCTGTGGTACATCGCCCCGGTGAGCCCCGTTTCGCAGCAAGCGTCTTCGTCCTCCGCGCTCCCTCCCGTCACCACCGGATACTGCTGCAGGAAGGCGGGGGAATCGTGCGTCCAGGTCGAGAATGCCAATGACTGCTTCGCCCCCGGCGGCGTGGGGTTCAATACCCGGCAGGCCACGTGCAATAACTTTTGCAGCAAGATCGGCTTGCTGCCGCAGTGAATTGAACAATTCTTGGCCGTGATACCCGCCCGGTCCGGGAGCCTTTTTGTGATATTTCTCGATTTGCTCCCCACCTTGCTTTCTCGCTACACTTTCTGCCATGACTCGCGCAAAACTCGTGATTGTCCTCCTTCTCGCCGTCGTCCTCGGATTCGCGGCGGGTTGGTGGCTCTTTGGGTTGTGGTACACGGCCCCGGTCAGCCCCGTTCTGGAACAAGCGTCTTCCTCCTCCGCACTCCCTCCCGTCACCACCGGATACTGCTGCAGGAAGGCGGGGGAATCGTGCGTCCAGGTCGAGAATGCCAATGACTGCTTTGCCCCCGGCGGCGTGGGGTTCAATACCCGGCAGGCCACGTGCAATAACTTTTGCAGCAAGATCGGTTCTCTCCCGCAGTGACGTTCCATGTCTCCGTTCTCTCCCCCCCGGCGGCTGATCCTTGCGGGACTCACTCTCGGGGTTGTTGCGTCGGCGGGACTCGTTGCGCAGTCGCGCCTGCAGGCCGATATGTTGAGTGGCGTGGGCGGCTGCGTTGTCACAATGCCGGTGTCGCCGGAAGCCAGAACGTTTTCGAGGGACATCAGATTCCAGGCGAGGGAAGCGCGCACCTCGACGGTTTTTAGCGTTCCCATCGTCGGTTCCTGGTGCACCGTGACGGTGGGTGGCACAACCATCGAACCAGGAAGCATTCAAAATGTCATGGACGGTCAGTACAATGTTGTGCGAGACAATGACGGCAACGTGATCATCGGGGCGAACGGCACTCCGGCGTCTCGGTCTATCCAGGTCTCTATCGAGGGTTTCTCAATGAACACCATCATCCCCACGTGGTGGACGAATTATTACCAGCTCTGGTACCAGCCTCCTGCAGTCGCTCCTCCGCCTGCAGTAGAACCGCCTCTCGTTGTCCCAGCCGCCGAATCGCTCACCGACTCGTTCGGCGGATGCAGGGTTGTAGCGAGCCGCCCCAATGGCGGGACATTCCAAAATTCCGTGGTCATCACGACGCAAGCGGAAGCCAATACTGTGTGCGATATCACCGTTGAAGAAACGCTCATTACGGAGCCGCTCCAGCCTGTTCTCGGAGGAAATTTTTCCGTTCTTCGGGACGCAAGTGGGATTGCCATTCGTCCCG
>JABFSS010000090.1 GCA_013140485.1 Candidatus Peribacteraceae bacterium
GCGCTTTCGCGGGCGCTCTGCACCCATTTGGTGATCTTCTCTTCGACGGTCTTGCGGTCTTCGGCGTAGCGTTCGCTGCTGAGCCGCCGGATGGTCTCGAGACGCTTATCATCCAGAGGAAGGGCGGGAGGAGCGAGTGTGGACACCGAGAACGGCTTGCTCGGGATGCCTTTGATCATCAGACGGACGTACGCGTGGTATTTGGGGAGACTGAGGATGTCTTTGGGTAGGACCATTTCCTCGAACTGCTCGCTGAGCGGCTCGGCGTCGTCCGACCCCACTTGAAAGCTGATCATGCTGCCCACGTTGCCGAAGACGGCATCACGCAGCGCAGTGTTGTTGCCTTCCATGAGGAGCTGGTTGACGTACTGGTGCGCGACGGTGAGGTTGAGGCGGTACTTGCGAGCTTCACTGAGGATCGTCGCGAATGATTCCGTCGCGAAGTTCTGGAACTCGTCGACGTAGAGGTAGAAGTCCTTGCGTTCTTTTTCGGGAATATCGGCGCGGCTCATGGCGTCGAGCTGAAATTTGGTCACGAACATCGAACCGAGGAATGCCGAGTTATCCTCTCCCAGACGCCCTTTGCTGAGGTTCATCAGCACGATCTTCCCGGTATCCATCGCGTGGCGGAAATCGACTTTGCTGACGACTTGCCCGACGATGTTGCGGATCAACGGCGCGCTGAGGAGCTGGCCGACTTTGTTCTGGATCGCCGCGAGCGCTTCGGTCTGGTACTTCTCGGACCACGACGTGAACTCGTCTTCCCAGAAGCTTTTGACCATGTGGTTTTCGACGTGCTCGAGGATTTTTCTGCGGAAGACGGGGTCGCTGAACATCCGCATGATGCCAAGCATGGATTGATTGCCCGCTTCGATGAGCGCGAGCAGCGTGTTGCGCAGAATATATTCCATGCGGCCGGAGAACGCTTCGGGCCACATTTTCTTGAAGATACTCATGAGTCCGGAGACGACGAGCACGCCCTGCTCGGGATCTTTGCAGCTGAGCATGTTGAAGGCGACGGGATGCTCTTTATCGGCGGGATCGAAAAGAATCACGTCGTTCGTGCGTTCTTTGGGGATAAACCGCAGAACGGCTTCGACGAGATCGCCGTGCGGATCGATGAGCGCCACTCCTTTTCCGGAGATAATGTCGGAATAGATCATGTTTTCCAACAGTGTTGATTTGCCCATACCGGTTTTTCCAATCGTGTAGATGTGGCGGCGGCGGTCGTCGGTCTTGATACCAAATTTGGTGCGGTGGCCGCGAAAGACGGCTTCGCCCAAGACGGTGAGATCGTCATTTTGCGTATCGGTGACGACGGGGAGATCGACGGGGGGTTCGAGCTTGCGGCTATACACCCAGTCGAAGTTCGGGGTTTTGACGAGGATGTTCGGCACGTGCCAGAGAGTCGCGATCTCTTCGTTGGAGAGCACGTAGGGCGCGTCGTGGAAGCCGAGGGGGAGAGTCGTGCTCTCCCGGACGGAACCGACCTCAAACCCGTTGCAGTGGGGTAGATTGAACTGCCGGAAGCTGCCGGCGATCTCCTCCACCTTCGCTTCGGCTGCGGCCCGACCGGATGCCGGGGTGATGACGCTGATGCGAACATTGCAGGTGAAGAGCAACCGGTTGAGCTTGTCGACCGCGCCGGTTTCTTTGTTCTCCCGGTCATGGTTGCGCATCCCGACGACGTTTTCCTCGTCATCGTCGTCGCGAATGTCTGTACCGGTTTCCGTCGAGAGCGACAGCGACGGCAGTTTGATGAACCAGGCGCGGAATCCTCCCATGAGCATGTCGAGCGGAAAGTACGCGAGGCGCCGCCAGCCGCGCGCCAGGTGAATCTTGGCGAAGAGATCTTCGTACCAGTCCAGGTGCTTCGGCAGGCCTTTCATAAGCAGCGGCAGAAACCGCAGCGCTCTGCGGCGGTAGCTCTTGCCGATGGGAAGGATCGTCACGCTCACGTGTCCGCGCATGCCGGGGACGGGATAGCGCACCATGGAGGACGTGATGCCGGCGATCGTATCGATCATCTGGCGCGTCACCATGTCCACATACTGCGGGAACCGCTTGATCGGGAACACTTCGGGATCGAGAAGTGACAGGTCCGTGCTCAGGACGATCTCCCCCGGTCCGGCTTCAAACGTGTTCACGGGCACGGGCTCAATCTCGGCGTCCGGATACTGGGCATACAGCTGGCTCTCCACGAGCGGCCCCGCTTGCACACTCGACCGTGCAAAGAGCGCGATCTTGCCCTCGCACAGACCGATTTCGAGGCTTACGGGATCCTTTCCCTTCAGAGAGTGAAGGGACGAGAGCACCGCCTCCATCATCAGAGGACCGCGCGAAGCACTCACCTCATCCGGATCGGGGAGGGACGGACGGATTCGAAGCAGAATTTGATTGTTTGCTGGAGTCATCGATTACCTCTGAGTATAGCAGATTTTGAGGCTTATGTCGCTCTCAGCAAATCCGCCACCATTTCCAGTGCCACCGTGTTATACGCATAGTCCATCCGCATGTGACCGAGCACCCCGATCACCCCTTTAGCGTCTCGAACCTTGTACCCCGTAATCATCATCGCGCAGCTCTGGAACTGCGGAAGAATATGTTCTTCGCCAATGTAGTACCGGACTTTTTCATCGATCTCGATTTTGTTGAGGACATCGGTGAGACGTTCTTCGAGCACTTCCACCACCGCACTCGCGAGCATGGGATCGGCGCGGAATTCGACTTGTCGGAGCGCATGCGCAAGACCGAGAAAGTACACGCCGGGCTTATGTGGAACGGTCGCGAAGGCGATGTTGGGGATCATTTGTGAAAGAAGACCAACCGCCTCATATGCGCGCTCCTGATCTTTCCTCCGAAAATATTGCTCCTTGAGCGTCGTGAACTTCTTCCGCACGGCCTTCTCTTGACCGACGGGATCCAGATATTCCTTCACGTAAATCCGGTACCCCTTCGCGGTCGGGACGCGGCCGGCGGAAATGTGCGGCTGATCGAGGTAGCCTTCGTCGCCGAGGACTCGCATTTCATTCCTTATCGTCGCACCGGAGAGCACGGAAAATTCCGTGGAATGACTCAGTAATTGTTTGCTCCCGACCGGCAGCGCGGTCTGGATGAACTGGTCGATGATCGCCGCGAGGAGCTTGGATTGGCGGGGGTCCATAGGGACGACTATAGCAGTCTTGGCTTGGGAGTGCTATTTTGTTCTCTTACCATGCCTGACCGTCTCCACAAAACGGCATTGCACGAAAGCGGACACGCTCTCTTGTATCTTTTGCACTATATTCCCATCCATGAATGGTCCATTGTCGAAGAAGCGGCGACTGAAGGTTTTGTCATCGCAGAGCATGAGCCGGTTGGACTTCATCAACTTACGAATGCTCATGCAGGCATCGCAGCATCCGGTTCCAGACGGCCCTGGAATCAGAAGGACTTTTTACATTCGCTGCCTGTAGGTATCGGAGACGACAAAACCGACAGTGAAGTGGCCGCCAGGATCATCTTCAACAGGATGAAGATGGCCGGTTTTGATGACATTCGAAAGCATGAACATCTTTTGGAACTCCTCATGCAAGAGTCTCTGAAAAAAGTCAGATGTCTGTTTAAGCGACAACCCTTCCCGCAAACTATTGCATCGCTTGCGGACTACATGATGGAGCGGCATCAAGAGAGAAGAGCAAATATCAACAAGCAAATGCTGGCCCACCTGCGGACCAACAATATTGGCCGGCTCGAGAAGGAACGGATGGTATTTCTGCTCAACAACACAAATTACCAAGACCTTCTTTCGCGGGAGAATATTCTCACTATCTCCAAAAAAATTTGAGGCAGCGTGAGTACTACTTCTGCTTCCCCTTCGACAGCGCCTGAATCTTGCGGAAGCGTTCGACGCGGCCGCCGCGGGCCTCGG
>JABFSS010000052.1 GCA_013140485.1 Candidatus Peribacteraceae bacterium
ACCTGCTCGAGTCTTGGCTCCAGCGGCATCGGCACGACCGTCGACGCAGGCGGAACGCTCACACTCGCGCTGCGGGCGACCCTCACGCGCGGGCCGGACGCCGGAACGAGCATTCTCCAAGCCGGGCTCAACCAGCTCGGAGATTCGAACAACACCGGAACCATCGAATGGACCGACGGCTCCGCTTCTTTCGACTGGATCGACGTGCCGTACTCGCAGGTGAAGTCGACGTACTACCGATCATGATGCGGGTAGATGAATGGAGTACACTCCACCCTATCTTCATCCCTTTTTTCCCATGGAACACCTCATCGCCATCGCCGGATACGTGCAGACGCACCTCCTCGGCATTCTCATCGCGATCATCGCATCGTTCGCCGTCGGATTTGCCTGGCACGGCCCTCTCTTCGGTAAGCAGTGGATGAAGTACAACAAGATGACGCCGCCGAAGAAAGGAGAAGCGACATTCTCGATGATGCTGCCGGGCCTCGCCGCGAACTTCGTGATGGTATTCGTCCAATCCGCCGTGATGGGCCGGTCATTTGAAATTCTTTTGCTGCCGAACATCGGATACGCGCTCCTGATCGCCACCATCTTCTGGCTGCCGTTCACCGGTCTCGTTATCGTGAACAGCTACGCGTGGGAAGGCAAAAAAGTCGGCCACATGTGCTTGGATGCCGGGTTCTACCTGGTTTCCATTTGGGCGGTTGCCGCGGTGTTGTACGCGACGCTGTAGAGCAATCATTTCTTCGCGACCTGAGGTTCTAGTTTCTTCTGTTCATCAACCATCATTTTGCGCATACGCTTATTGATCGACTGCAGCAGTTCAATTGCTCCCTCGCGGCACACACCTATGACATTGTTGGATGTTCTGCGCATTCCTATATCAAGATCGGCAACGCTTGTAAATTCTCTTAGCTGTCCGCCTGCGAATTGAATCAGTTCATTGTCCGATACATGGTGATCAGAGATGATGAATTGCCATGGACCAAGCCTTGCGGACTCAGTGGAAGTTTCCGACATAGGAGGGGGACTATACCACGCCTCATCATTCACCGCACTCCAATTTTACGACGTAGGTAACCGGCGAATCCTCCGTCTGAAACAGCACTTCCGCCCCTTCCGGAATGCGCTGGAGGATCTTGTAACTAGGGCATTCGTCGCTGATGCGAAGATCGGAACGGAAGATGCCGGGCTCCGGGTATTCGTTGCCGACGATTGCGCCCGACTCCGCATGCGCGTTGATGTACTCGCGCCCCTGGTGCCAGCCATAGAAGCCTTCGGAGGTGAGTCCCATGTTCTTGGGAACAAGTCCGATGTGGCGGTCGAACCACGCATTGCATTCGCCGTACGTGTACAGGCACATCGCGAGCCCGTGCGTGACGAGAAGTCCAGTGATGATTGCCACTACGAGAGGAATTTTGAACTTGCCCGCGCGCTTGAGCAGCGAGAAAAGTCCCGCGACGCCAAAGCCGGTGAGGATAATGTATCCGGGCATCGCATAACGAAGATTGCGGACCGGCCACACGAGGAAAATCGCCCATGCGGACGCCATCGCACCTGTCAGGAAGTACGGCCGTCCGCGACGCCGAATGATTTCGTAGAGCGAGGAGAGAAGAAGAATTGGGAGGATGTTTTTAAACGGGTCGATGTAGTAGACGAAGTTCGTCCAAGCATTCTGAATCAGGCCAACGGAGCGCTCGGAGAACTCCACCGTGTAGTCGTTGCTGAACGGCGAGCCGGTGAGCATCGCTTTGCGCAGGAACCAGAGTGAAAACAGACCGCCGCCAATGAACATTCCTCCCCAGAAGAACGGGGAGAAGAAGTGTTTTCGCCGAGCGAAGAGCGTGTAGGCGGGATAGAACGCAAAGAGCGCAATGGCGTTGTATCGAGTGAGGAGCGAAAGGCCGAGAAACGCGCCGCAAAGCAGATACCATCGCTGATTGCTCTCAGCGTAGAGATAACAGAGCAGAGACAGCAGGAGAAAAAGCGTGCAGAGAAGATCGGATGCCCCCAGCATCGTCATCGCGATGAAGCCGTGATGGAACACGAGGAGTGTGACGCTGACGAGTGCGACCTCTCGTGAAAACATTTTCTTCAGCAGCGCGTACGCGGTGACCAGCACCAGCATTCCCGAGAGCAAACTCGCGAGCTTCATCCCCGGCGTGAGTCCGAACACGACGACGAGCGGATACGAGAGGAACGGATACACCGGGAGGAACTTCACATGCGGCACCCCGTCGATCATGTACGTGCCCGTGGTCCAGATGCTCTCACCGAGCCACGAATACAGGAGCGTGTCGCTGACGACGGGGTACTTGAGGCCGGGCAACCAAAGCACGAAAAGAACCGCGCAGCAGACCAGTAGGAATGCCGGTGCGAAGTACCGATGGCGCATAGTGATTAGTATATTAGTGATTAGTGATTAGTGCTTTGCCATTCTCGCACACTAATCACTAATAACTACTCACTAATAACTAAAACGAACTCTCATAAAAACCCATATGGCTTTAAACCAATCTTTTAGTCCTATTTTCTTCCCCTCCTCCACCGTCCTCGGATGATACGACGTCGGGAACTCGGCGATGGGAATCTTCCTCCGCGCGAGCATCGCGGCAAGCTCGGCATCGAAGGCGAAATCGTTTTCGGTGAGAGGAAGTGTCTTCAGGATCTCCGTCTTGACCATCTTGTAGCAATTCGGCTGGTCGGTGAGATGCGTGCCGAACAGAAAATTGAAGATTTTTGTCAGCAGAATGCCGCCGAGGTAGAACTTCACGTGCGCGTACTGTTTTTGATCACGAATGCGCCGTGAACCAAAGACCGCAAGAAGATTCCCCTGCTCCGCCATCGCCAGCATCTGCGGAATTTCTTCGGGGTTGTACTCGAGATCCGCATCCTGCACGATCGCAAAGATACCTTCTGCGCGCCCGTATCCGATTCGAACCGCCGATCCCTTCCCACCGTTTTCTTTGGTGAGAACAACGTCATTCGGCCCTTTCTTTTCGTTGATGATCGCAAGCGTCCGGTCCGTGGAACCGTCATCGACAAAAATACTCTGCGCGAACGGACACGCGGCATGCAGCCGGTCCATGATCTGTCCCATGGTCCGTTCCTCATTATACGCGGGCACAACGATGGTGAGGTGAGGTGCGGTCATGGGCGGGGAGCAAGCCGGAGCTTCACGAACACCCACACCCACCGGAACCAATCCCTCCAATTGATCTTTTTTCCTTCGGCAACGGTCCGCGGATGGTACGAGATCGGATATTCCGAGATGGAGATGCCACGGCGCGCGAGCATGACTGTGAGTTCGGGATCGAAGCGGAAATCATTTTCTTTCAGCGGCAGAGTCTTCAGGATGTCCGTCTTCACCATCTTGTAGCATGTCGGCTGGTCGGTGAGGCGTGTGAAGTAGAGGAGGTTACAGATCCACGTCAGCATCGATCCGCCGATGAACATAAGGATATGCGCGTACTGCTTCTGCTTTTTGAGCCGCCGCGACCCGAATACCGCCGGCAATTGAGCCTCTTCTGCGTAGTGCAGCAGAAGCGGGATTTCCTCCGGGCTGTATTCAAGATCGGCATCCTGGACGATGGTGTAGACGCCACGCGCATGTTCGTAACCCATTCGCACCGCCGAGCCCTTGCCGCCATTGGACTTCGTGAGGACAAGATCAGTCGGGCCCGCTTTTTGCTTGAGGATCTCCAGTGTCCGGTCTTTCGAGCCGTCATCGACAAAAATCATCTCGGCGCAATGGCCGCATGCGGCATGCAGCCGGTCCATGATTGTCCCGATGGTCCGTTCTTCGTTATACGCGGGCACGACGATGGAAAGCCGGGGTGGAGTCATAAATGAGGAATACAGAACCAGGGTAAACGAAGA
>JABFSS010000019.1 GCA_013140485.1 Candidatus Peribacteraceae bacterium
CTGTGATGATCTTCTGCGCTTCGGGAGTCACGACTCCGAGTGCCAGCTGTGCGTGATGATGATCTCGAATGACAGTCTTGAAGTCTGCACCGGCAAGTAATCTTTCAGTGCATTGGCCGATCTCTCCCAGCGCCGCCGTGGTGTCAGCGGAGACGACGGCGTCTCCGCTGACACGCGAACGCATCCAAGAAACCAATTCTGCAGTGGTCTCGCCCGGCACTCCCGTATCGATCAGCGTGCTGTTCTTGATGAAAGCGAGATCGAGCTGCAGAGGTTCCGGAGCCGTTCCTTTTTTGAATTTCACGGGATGATTTGCCCAGATCACCGCGAAGTCGAGGCCGCTGTTGCCGGGGTTCACGGCGTCTTCGATCAGCACGGCAGCGGCTCGGTCATCGCCGAGGAGGCATTTGCAGATGGCGATGACAAGCGCGGTAGACGAACCCATGCCGCGGCCAACCGGAATGTCATTCTTAATCGTGATTGTTCCCTTCAACGGTCCGCGTTTGTCGATGCATGCGTTCACGATCTTCCGCGCGTATGTCTCTTCGCCTTTTAAACCTTTAAGAACGATCTTCACTGGAGCATCGCTGGTTTCTTCCCACGTCGCTTCCACCCCAACATTCGCCGACACAGCGATGCCCGGATAGCCGAAGACGACGGCGTATTCACCGGAGAGGATGATTTTCCCCGGCGCGAATGCGGAGTGTTTCATTACATAATTCTAACGCATGCCGCCTTCGCTTTTGCAAAATGCGCCTTGTCGACCCACATGTAGACAACTGCGGGCTGCTCGAGCCCCGTCGACGCGGTGTAGATGCTGCCGATGTTTACGCCGGCTTTGGCGCATGATTCGGCGATGTCGGCGATCACTCCGGGACGGTCGCTTGGGCAAATAAACTCGAGGATTTCTTCGATGGCAGATTGATGTCCTGCCTTTGCCAACACGGTTTTCGCAGCATTGACGTCACTCACGACGAAGTGCCATGTCGCTTTCGATCCTATCTCCGTGCACGAGAGTCCGTTGATGCTGATGCCGGCATCGGCGAGGAGTCTTGCGACTTTTGCAAGCTGGCCGGGGATGTTTTCCACGGTGACGTTGATCTGGGATGCTACGGTCATGGTCAGGGCAGACATAAGAGGAAGAGGGAAGAAGGTCACGAGCGTAATGCATCATACCGTGCACAGCAATATATCAGGAATTCAACTGCCGGATCGGCGCTTCCGGTTGCCAAATTTGCTGGTACAATTCCAAGTCTCTGTCATCCGGCAGTCGTTCATGAGTGACTACACCGCATTCTCGGCTCAATGGCTCCCGCGCGTCGAATCCGCTCTTGCTGCGTGCATGATCCAAGCTGCGCGCGAACTCACCATCGGCAAGGCAGGGGAGTACGCGCTGATGGGGCCGGGAAAGAGAATTCGCCCGCTGCTCACGTTGATGGCCGCCGACGCATGCGGAGCCGATCCCGAGACGGCGATGCCCGCCGCCATGGCGGTCGAGATGGTCCATGCGTTTTCTCTCGCGCACGACGATCTCCCCTGTATGGACAACGACGATCTGCGGCGCGGCCGTCCCACAACGCACAAAGTGTTCGGCGAAGCGATGGGACTCCTCGCGGGCGATGCTCTCCTCGCGTCGGCATTTCAGAAACTCTGTCTCCTCCCGCCGAAAATCACCGCGGCATGCGTGCAGGAACTCTCGTTCGCGACAGTGATGATGGTCGAGGGGCAGGCGATGGACATCACTGAATCTCCGGACCGTGATCGTCTGAATGGACTAAAAACCGGAGCGCTCATCGTCGCCGCGCTCCGCATGGGCGCAATTGTCGCCGGTGCGGAGGAGAAGCAAATCGAAGCGCTCACGGCGTACGGACGCTCTCTCGGCCTGCTCTTCCAAATTACGGATGATCTGCTTGATGGCGAAGCGGAGGAGGGAGCCCGGAAACGCGCGAACGATCTTTCACTCGAAGCAGCTGCAACAGTCAAAGCGTTCGGCGTGCGGGCACAGCACCTTCGGGACTTGGCGGCGTACCTTCCCACGCGCGATCGTTGATACTCAGGCTCCGTACCGCCGCTGTCTCTCCTCAAACTCGTCCAGTGCGGACGAAAGATCATTCCCCGTAAAGTCGGGGAAGAGCTTGTCGATGAACATCCACTCGGCATACGCGCTCTGCCAGAGGGCGAAGTTGCTCGTGCGCTGTTCGCCGGAGGTGCGGATCACCAGATCGATGTCCGGAAGCTCGGGATGATCGAGGTGTTCGCGAATGGAATCTTCGGTGACGTCCTTCACGTCAGGAATTCTTTGAATCGCCCGGATGATCTCGTCTTTGCCTCCGTAGTCGAGCGCGAGATGGAGCGTGTACGACGAATTTCCAGCCGTTTCCTTCGTGACGTCTTCCAGAAGCGTCTTGAGACCGTCCGAGAGACGGTCGGTGCGGCCCGAGTGTACGACACGGATGCTTTTCTCACGGAACGTCGCGCGTTGCCCCTCAAGCTGCGTGAGGAAAATCTTCATCAATTGCTCCACTTCGCCGGGATCGCGCTTCCAGTTTTCCGTTGAGAAGCACCAGAGCGTCAGCGTGCCGATACGCCCGTCTGTTTCCACCCATTCGAGAAGTCCCCGGAAGTTTTCCACCGCCTGCTCGTGTCCTTTCCACGGCTGCAGCGCACGCGCTTTGGCCCAGCGGCGGTTGCCGTCGGGGATGATCGCCACGTGAAGTTTCGGGTCGTTCTTCATATCAAGAGGTCAACATCTGAAAGCCCACCTTCCGCATGCCGATGTGGAACCAGGGAGCGTAGAGGTCTGCGTTCTCATCCATGTCTGTCATCAGTTCCGTGACGTTCATCCATTTCCACTGAGCGACTTCGTCCGGATTCGGCATCACAGTCACGTTGTGATCGAGATCGCCGCGAAAGATGGTCACATGTTCGTTCTCGGCGCCTTTTCCGGACGGGTCCTGTGCTTGGTAGGTAAAGGTCGAGTGGACGGTCAACGGGCAGGTGAAGCCGAGTTCTTCCTGCAAGCGGCGTTTCGCGACTGCAAGAATGTCCTCTTCTCCTTCGCGAGGATGACTGCAGCAGGAATTCGCCCACAAGCCCGCGAAGAGTTTTCTGTCACTGCGTTTCTGAATGAGAAGTTCCGTTCCATTCTCCCGGAACACGTAGATGGAAAACGCGCGGTGCAGTTTTCCCTCCGGAAAGGCATGGGCCTCTTCCCATGACACGGTGCCCAGGGGAGCGTTGGCTTTATCGACGAGGATCAAGGGTGCGGCCATATTTTTGGAGTTCTATCATAGCGACTGGAACCTGCCGCGCGAAGGGAACGGACGCCGGAAGAACGATATTCGCGGCAGCTTTGTAGAGGGGATCGCGCGTTTCGAGCATGTCCTTCACTTTCGACGGATGCAGTCCGTCCGCAAATTCGGGCCGCGAGACTTTGGCCTTCGTCAGATGGCGGTGGATGCGCCGGTGATCCGCCTGCAGCCAAAGAACGACGGCGCGGTCTTTGAGGGTGCTCCGGACGATGGGGGACTCGATCGCTCCGCCGCTCAGGATCACGACGTAGCCCGGCTTCAGGGAATCAAGAACGATGCGCTCTTCCTCGGTTCGGAATTTTTCCCATCCGTGTTCACCGATGAATTCGTGATGATCGCCGTGCTTCTCTTTCACCACACGGTCGGTGTCGGCTCGTTTCCAGCCGATCTTCGCCGCCAGCCGCTTGCCGAAGACTGTCTTGCCCGCGCCGTTCATCCCGATGACCGCGATGCAGCGGCTGCCGAGGGAAAGAAGTGGAGGCGACGGTTCCATCATGTGAGGATGAAGACGCTGGCGATGGAGAAGTAGATGACGATACCGGTGACGTCGACGAACGTGGCG
>JABFSS010000111.1 GCA_013140485.1 Candidatus Peribacteraceae bacterium
GATGCCAGAGCGAGAAGGCCGTCAACTGCATGACGACGAGGAACTTCACCCATAACGAAGACGTGCCCCAGAGTTTGCCGAAGACGGCGACGTATCCGAACACGATGCTGAGCAGAAAAAACGGGAGTGATGAGAGAAGTGAGTTCTTGGTGAATTTCCTGCTCGCGTGCCAATCACTGAGGAGCAGCAGGAACGGCAGCCCGAGGATGCTGACCTTCGAGAGCAATCCGAATAGGAAGGACGCGAGAGCAAGCACATACCAGCGCCTGTCATCGTCGGTCCTCCACCGGAGAAAGCTCCCCAGCGAGAGGAGGAAAAAGAACCCGGAGAGGACGTCCTTGCGCGCGCTCACCCATGCGACAGTCTCCACGTTCACCGGATGAACGGCGAAGAGCAACGCGGTGACGAGTGCGATGGATTTCTTGCCCGAGAGGCGCAGCGCGATCCACCCGACAAGAATCGAACTGCCCGCGTGGAGCAGCAGATTCGTGAGATGATAGATAAACGGCTGAAGGCCGCCGAGAACGTAATTCACTTGGTAACTGACAGTCGTGAGCGGAACGTAGAGATCCGGATCGTACGTAGAGAACGCATGGACGACATTCTGGGGCGTCAGACCGCGAATGAAGGGGTTATCGAGAATCAAATCCGGATCGTCCCAGAAGACGAAGTCGTTGAAGAGCGAACGTCCGTAAATGATCGCGAGCAGTACAACGATGCCTGCGATAAAGAGAGCACGTTCACGCTTTGAAACCGATTCAATCACCCAACCAAACTACAGAGCACTGACGCTTTTGTCACTTCTGTCGCCTTTGTCACTTCTGTGACCTTTAAAAATCATTCAGCGGTCCCCCGAATCCCCCGCCATGATCCGGCCCCTTCAGCATCGCGCCGCTGACAGGACAATCGCCGTCGATGAGCACGGATGGCAACGCCGTTCCCGTTGTACCGGTGGTGACGTCATCTTCATCAAAGATCGCCAGCAAACTCCTGCCGCGGTTGCACTTGCCCGAGGGTAACGGCCCGCGGCTGCCCTGCAATCCTTGATAGCCTTGGAAACCTCCTGCATCCCCAGCGCCATTTTCTGAATCATTCGCTCCGTTCCCGGGATCGTTGGCGGTGCCATCTCCATCATTGCCTTCATCGAATGCCAGCTCGTCCTCCCCCTCGCCAATGATGATGACTCTGGCTGTGGCGGGATCATTGCTCTGCGCATCGAAATCAGGACCGGATAAAGAGGATACGGACGACGAAGATTCCGACATGTCGGACACCGACAACTCGGCAAACGACGATGAGGAAGCTCCGCGGCTGCTACTGAAGAGAGAAGCGCCACCGAAGAATCCCGCTCGGGAAGAGCGTGAGGAAGATGAACTCGAACTCATCTGATGCTCCCGGACCGTCGCCATGAAGTTATCCCAATCGAATGGGACAGTCTGATTGTTTTCTTTCGGAAAACAGAGTCCGGTCTCGGGATCGGCGACGCACTCGGTCAGATGACCGGTACTGCCCGCCGCTCCTCCTCCCACCGCCGAGGATGCCGCTGGCGTCGAGTCACGGGTACATGCGCGCAATCCGAACACGATGAACACCAGCACGACGATCGTCGTGACGATGCCGATGATGATCGTACGAAGTTCCATGAAAGGCGATATAATGTATCATATATTGATCTATTGTCAATTCTCGGACGTTGACGCATGCGATTATCACTCTACAATTCCGACTGCCAATTCGATGATCACATCGAATTGACCCTGAGCGAACGACTCCGACGCCGAGCATACCAAGGCGGAGGAGGAGTGAGTCGAAGGGCACTCCATTCCCGCATTTTTTTCCAACCCTCCAGTATGGCCAGCTCCTCGCACACACTCCCCAAGCTCGCGATCCAGATCGAGCCGCTCGGCGACCGCGTCGTCGTGATGCCCGTCGAAAAAGAAACAACGACCAAGTCCGGCATCGTCATCCCCGATACCGCCTCCGGCGAGAAACCGCAGGAAGGCGTGGTGCTCGCAATGGGCAACGGCAAAATGAAATTTGACGGCAAGGAACTCAGCAACCCGAAAGATTTCCTCAAGGTCGGCGACCGCATCCTCTACGGAAAGTACTCGGGCGATGAAGTGAAGCTCAAAACGACCGACGGCAAAGACGTGGAGGTGAAGGTCCTTAGACTCGATTCCATTCTTGGAAAGATTGCTGCTTAACACGCGGGCAGAAAGCCCGCTCCCTTCCTGATTTTTTTCCTCCTCTCTTATGGCCAAGCAACTTCTGTTCAGCAACGACGCCCGTGACAAACTCCTCAAGGGAGTGACGAAACTCGCCAACGCGGTTTCCGCAACGATGGGCCCCATGGGCCGCAACGTCGGCATTGATAAGAAATACGGCGGCCCGACCGTCACCAAGGACGGCGTGACCGTCGCAAAGGAAATCGAGCTCCCGGATCCTTTCGAGAATATGGGTGCTCAACTAGTCAAAGAAGCCGCGACCAAAACGAACGATGCGGCAGGTGACGGAACGACGACGGCCACGGTTCTCGCGCACGCCATCATGCAGCAGGGGCTCAAGCATTTGGGATCGGGAAAGAATGCGATCTCCATCAAGAACGGCATCATGAAGGCCGTCGCGGAAGTCTCGAAGTTCCTCGAATCGATCAAGAAGAACGTCAGCAAGAAGGAAGAGTTCGCCGCCGTCGCGACCATCTCGGCGCAGGACACGGAGATCGGCAACGTGATCGCCGAAGTGATCGACGAAGTCGGCAAGGACGGCGTGGTCACGGTCGAAGCCGGCCAGACGCTGGGGCTCGAGAAGGAATTCGTCGAAGGCATGCAGTTCGACCAGGGCTACATCTCGCCGTACTTCGTCACGGATCCCGCGACGATGCGTTCGGTCTACGAGCGCCCGTACATTCTGATCACCGACAAGAAGATCAGCTCGATCCAGGAAATTCTCCCGCTCCTCGAAGCCGTTGCGCAAAAGGGCCGCAAGGAACTCGTGATCATCGCCGAGAGCGTCGATGGTGAAGCGCTCGCGACGCTCGTCGTGAACAAGCTGCGCGGCACGTTCCACACGCTCGCCGTCAAAGCCCCCGCGTTCGGCGACCGCCGCAAAGAAATGCTCAAGGACATCGCGGCGCTCACCGGAGGACGCGTGATCAGCGAGGAAGTCGGTCTCAAGCTGGAGAACGCCACGATCGATGACCTCGGTACGGCTCGCCGTGTCGTGGCAACCAAGGACGATTGTGTAGTGATCGACGGCGGCGGCAAGAAATCGGATATCGACGCCCGCGTCAACGAGATCAAAGCCAACCTCGCCGCCAGCAAATCTGAATTCGACAACGAGAAGTTCCAGGAGCGCCTGGCCAAACTCTCCGGCGGCGTCGCCGTCATCAAAGTCGGCGCGGCCACCGAGATTGAGCAGAAAGAGAAGCAGCACCGCGTGGAAGACGCTCTCTCCGCTACCCGCGCGGCCGCGGAGGAAGGCATCGTCCCCGGCGGAGGCACCGCCTACATCCGCGCCATCGACGCGCTGAGCAAGATCAAAGTAGCGAATGACGACGAACAGATCGGCGTCGACATAATCAAGGCCGCGCTCACCGCTCCTGCGATGCACATCGCCAACAACGCCGGCGTCGAGGGCAAAGTGGTCGTCGAGAGAGTTCGCTCCTCCAAAGGCAACATCGGCTACAACGCGATGACGCAGACGTACGAAGACCTCGTCAAAGCGATGGTGATCGATCCCAAGAAGGTGACCCGCTGCGCACTCGAGAACGCCGCCTCCGTAGCAGCGATGTTCCTCACACTCGAAGTCGCCATCACCGACATTCCCGAACCGAAGGTCGGCGCCCCGGCT
>JABFSS010000006.1 GCA_013140485.1 Candidatus Peribacteraceae bacterium
TCATTGTAGAGTACATTGTCGAAATAAAGGACAGTAAATTTACATTCAATTTGATGTTTTAAGCATGTATTTCATTATTACCTTTTTATGTGTTTTATGATACTTCAATAATATATAGTATGGCTGTCTATGGCGTCCTTTCGTTCACCAAACACTCCGGCGGGACTCTTCAGTACGTTGGCAACGACGCATATCCATATCGATGGCGCTCCTTTTGAAGGAACAAAAAAAATCGTTGAATGGTTCGCTGCGTGGGGCATTCGTGGAAAAGTCGATAGGGTGTTGGAATGTATTGGGGGTCCGCAGCGGCTCGGGTTTCCTGAACTCTACGCTCATCACACTGCGGGGGAGAACGACAAGGAAGATTTTGGATGTTTTTCTACGATGCTTTTGGATGACAAACCGCAAGAATGTCAGAGAGCAATCCAGTTATTGTTTCAAGACGTGGAAAAATTTCCGGGCGCTGTTGTTGAGGCAGAAGAGAGCTTTGCACGCATTGATTCCAGAGGCTCTTGGCATGAAGAGGAGCCGGGCCAGAGACGTCTCGCTATCAATCCGAAGGAGTTTGGATTTTACGTCCCTCCTCAGCATTCTTCAATCGAAGTGCACCATTCCGTCGATGTTGAAAAATTCGGAAATGAGCCGTCACCGCTGGTTTTGCCGGAGATGATGGAAGCACTGGGAGACAAACTCGACCTTGGCGGGTTATTTCGTTTTGAAAAGAATGAGGCTCATGCGATTCGCTCAAATTCCTTTGCCTCTCCGGATGGAATCCGAGCGCGGGTGGAAGAGCAACATCGCGCGTTGCAGGAATTTCTTGCCGGAACATTGCGAGGAAGAACGTACACGGTAAAAGCGCTTGTCGAGAGAGTGATCGGTGTGAAGCATATGCGGTGAACAGGGGACGTTTCGTCAGCGTCGATGTCATGCGTGATGCTTACAACTTCAATGCATGTTCAACGTGGTTTCTTCCGCTCTGTCCGTAAAAACACGTGTAGTCCGTGGGGACAGTCGATTGCACTTCCAGCCTCTGGCCCTTCTCGACACGAATGATGCCGCCGGCACCGACGATGTCCAGCTTAGAATCAATCTTAAAATGAAGTGATCCGCTGCGCACCACGATCGTTTCCAGATCGCTGACCTGTCCGAAATCCTGAAAATTCGTCGTCGGCAAGATGACACCGTGCGTGCAGAAAAATTGTTGCTCCGCAGTCACCACGTCGGCGCTGACCGTATTCAAGCCCGGTTTCGTAGTGTAATCGTTGATAGCGGCCTCGGGACGTCGATCGGGTTTGCTCGGCTTGGGAGCGACGGAAATATCAGCCGTTCCTCTCAGATGAGATTGCTCGATCAACTGGATGACATACGTGCGCAGCCAGTCCGCAATTTTTTGCACTTCATCAGGACGCGTGACATCAATGCGCTCGGGAACCGGAATTGGAGCAATGACTTCTGCGGGTGACATACGAAAGAGAGAAAGAATTGTGATGCATATTCCTGTTTTTTTTGAATATTGTCAAATATCACTATTCCGTTTCCAGACACTCATTAGTGCCTGTTCTTTACTATTTTCCCTCGTACGCCTCCTGCAGCTTTTTGATATCCAGCTTCTTCATCTCCAGCATCGCTTTCATGACGCGGCCCGCTTTCTCCTTGTCTTTGTCGGCCAGCAGCTTGCCCAGAATGGTGGGCACGATCTGCCATGAGACACCGTACTTGTCCTTGAGCCACCCGCACTGTTCCGATTCTTTCACAGCCGAGAGTTTCTTCCAGTAGCCATCAATCTCTTCCTGCGTTTCACAGTTCACGATGAGCGAGATCGCTTCGGTAAACGTGAACGCATGCTCGCCGGGTCCGTCCATGATGGAGAACGACTGGCCGCGCAGCGTGATCGCGGCGTGCATCACCGCATCGGGGTTGTTGTACGGCGGTCCGGGCGGCGCCTTTTGGAGCGAATCCACGTTGGCATCCGGGAATGTCGACACGTAGAACTTCAACGCCTCGTCAGCCTTGCCGAAGTTCTTCCCCACAAACAGGAAGCACGGAACGATCTTCTGTTTCGGCTTCTCCGTCACGTGCATGAGCTGCCACGTGACGCCGAATTTGTCCTGCACCCACCCGTACTTTTCGCTGTACGGATATTTGCCGAGTTCCATCAGCGTCTTGCCTCCGTCCGACAGTTTCTCCCAGAGCGCATCCACTTCCTCGATCTTCTCGCAATTCACGAAGAACGAAATGGCGGGCGTCAATTTGAAAATCGGGCCGCCGTTGAGCGCCGTGAACGCGTGTCCTTCGATCTCAAACTCCACGGTCAGCACCGATCCTTCCGGCTGCCCGGATACCTTCGCGGCCTCCGCGTCATACCGGGAGGTCTCCCCGACTTTGGAATTCTTGAAGATAGACGTATACAACTTCACAGCCTCTTCGGCTTGCGTATCGAACCAGAGACAGGGGGAGATTTTTTGCATAGGCATATCCTACAAGACGCACCAAGCCCCGGGTGCTTACGAAAAATGCATGGCCGGTTCAGACGTAGAGCAGCGATTCGGCATCCTCTTCTTGATATCGTTCAAAGAAGGATCCATCCGATGCGGGGACCTTCTTTTTGAGCAGGACGCGAACCGCGTTCTGCCGCGTAAGATCGTGAATACCCGTGAGCTTATTCGGAAAACAGTACAAGCTATTGGACGTATCCGGCGTGAATGTGCCGTTCATCAAGTCGTATGCCCAATCGCACCGAAGATCGGGCGCTCCGTTGAAAATCTTCCATAGACGTTCTGCTTGTTCCTGCCGTGCCGGCACGAATCCCCTTTCCAAAAATGATCGCATGACCATCGGTTGACCGACATTCGCCACCAGCACGGCATGCTTCCGGTCTCGCTCATGGGCAAAGAGCGCGATTGTCTCTTCCAAAATTCGCAGTGACTCGGCAAAAATGCCATTGCCACGCAGTTTTTTGGGAACATGGCGGTGGTGAAAATTCCAGTGTGACCCCTTGCGAATGAGGCTAAAATCACAAACTTCCGGGTCCGCTTGAGGATCGGGATCCTCCTCCCTGCAATCGAAAATTGCGAGGGTGATCGAGTGTGGCTTTTTACCCTCGCGGCCGATATTTGCGTAAAACTGATACCCATCGACCGTGAAAGAATCTGACCCGCAGGACATGGCAGACCAAACAATCCGTGCCATAGATGCGCGCAATTGCTTCCGACCGATGCTCAGCTCTTCCCTCTCCACTTCTTCCTCTTCCCCGGGCGTCCTCTCCGGTCCGAACGTCTTTCGGACGTGGAATTGTTCTGCTGCTTGCAGGAGTTTCTTGCGCTGCTTCATGAAGAAAACTGGAATGAAGCCGTGAAGATGAGTCCTATCAGATCTCCCGTAGAGTGAATGTACCGTACGTCTACTGTCAAATTTTTGCCGCGCTCGAACCCGCGACAAATCCCGTCGTCCAGCAAATTTGCAGACTGAATCCTCCGGACGGGCGGTCAAAATCCAGAATATCGCCCGCGAGGAAAAGATTTTTACAGAGCTTCGATTGCATAGTGCCAAAGATCACTTCGCGTAGGTCGACTCCCCCGCCGGTGACGACGGCTTTGTCGGTGCCGAGCAATCCCGCGACGTGCAGTGGGAGGGCTTTGAGTAAGCGGGCGAATGCGAGACGCTGTGATCGAGTCAGTTGAAAGAGCGGCGTGGATGCGGGAACTCCAGCAAGCTTCAACACCGCCTGCCCCAGCCGTGGCGGGATGATTCCCCCGATCGTGTTTTTGATCTGCTTATTTTTCCCCTGCTCAAACGTGCTCAGGAGAAGATCATCCAGCGCGCCCACGTCGAGTTTTGGAAAGAGATCGAGCAACAACGTGACCTCCCCTTTGTAGAGAAGTTCTCCGATGCCTTTGCTCATGTTGAGTACCAGCGGTCCGCTGATGCCGACGTGCGTGAAGAGCATCTTCCCCGTCTTTGTGGCTTGCTTGAGACCCGCCTGCATTACGGTGAGTTTGACGTTTTTGAGGCTGATACCCGAGAGCACAGGTGTCCACGCGTCTTTGAGCTGCACGGGAACCAGAGCGGGATCCGGATTGATTACGGTATGACCGAGCTGCTTCGCCCATGCGAAGCCGTCGCCGGTGGATCCGGTTTCCGGATGAGACTTTCCTCCCGTCGCGAGAATGTACTTGTCCGCGGTGATCGCACCGTCACGCAAGAGTACTTTGATAATCTTCCCGTCTTTTGCGTCCAATTTTTGCACGACGGCATTGGTTTTGACGATGACGTTGTGGGACTGCATGTACTGCACCAGAGCTTTTTGGACGTCCTCCGCCTTGTCGCTCACGGGAAACGCACGCTGCTCCGCTTCCACCTTGATGCGCAAACCGCGCGACTCGAAAAACTCGCGCGTGGCGAGAGCGTCAAATTGCGAAAACGTCGAAAACAGCGCCTTCCCCTTTTTGCCGTATTTCTCCACGAGCCGGTGCCGGTCGAATTCCGCATTCAGGATATTGCACCTCCCACCCCCGCTGATCAGCAGTTTTTTCCCGAGTCCCGGATTTTTTTCCAGCAGCACCACCTTCGCGCCCAGTTCGGCAGCTCTGCCGGCCGCCATCATCCCCGCCGGTCCGCCGCCGATGACTGCGACGTCAAAATGTTCGGTATGCATGGGGGCAGTATAGAGAGCTATGCTATGACCTTCCGCACGATCGTATAAACATGTTCAAGTCCACTCTAACAGCTATCGAACACTTCCCTTCTTTCGCATAAGGAAAAAGGATCCGAATGCGTTTAACACAAATCCCGTCAGCGCCATCATCGGAATGGTGATGTATCCAAAATGAGCAAAGGGAGTTTTGACACAGGACTCACCGGATGCATCACAGGGTGTTGCCGGGTTTGTGGGAGTGGCAATGATGTCGTACATCTGAATGTAGTAGTGATACGCGGCATATGCGGCTCCGATGAGACAGAGAGCGAGAATGTAGCGAGCGACGCTTCGATCTCGCTTCCACAGAGCGATTGCAAGAATTACGACCTGCGGATACATGAAAATTCTCTGTATCCAGCAATATTTGCACGGAGTCCAGCCTGAGATTTCTGAGAAGTAGAGACTGCCGAGCGTCGCTGTGAGCGCGACGATGAACATGAGAACCAATCCATGTGTTCCGATCCATGAACTGAATCCTGTCGTATTCTTTGTGAAAAGTTCATAGAGAAGCACCGCCGTCACAGCGACGACGATGACATGCGCGATAACGATAAGTACGGACAGAAACGGAACGATGTTCCACGTAAATTGCACGAAATCCATATTCATATTCTATAGCAAACATCATGGCTCGACGCAGTGCAGGCGATTCGAAGCAATAACATTGAGAAACAATACATTTTTATTGTTATTCGATAAAACCTGTGCTTTCATGCACGGTATGAAAGACTCACTCATCACACGCATGTCGACGTACTTCTTACAAGCAGTACTGATTTTCATCGGCATCGTCGCTCTTGCCTTTCTGATTTGGGAACCAAACGTCGAGGGTGTGAATGCTCACGCCACCACGTTCTCGGAGATTTACCTCGACGATCCGTTCCTGGTATATGCCTATACGGCATCCATCGCATTTTTTGTGGCGCTCTATCAAGCGTTTACGGTGCTCACATCCATCAGGAAAAATACAGCATTCTCGCTGCACTCCGTGAGAGCGTTTCGGACGATACAATACTGTGCGATAGCGCTTGTTGGTTTTATCGCAGCGCCACTCGCCTACCTGTTTATCGCCCGGCCCGGCGATGACATTGCGGGCGGCGTTGCCATGGGCTTGTTCATCCTGTGCATCTCCGTCGTCGTCACGGCCGCTGCGACCGTGTGTGAAAGAGTCGTACACAGTGCCGTCGATAAGAAATGAGATGACTCGAGATGATTTTTTTCGTTCACCACTTCCCTATGAAAAATGTTCCGATCAAACGCGCTTCAACTCTCTTCCTGAAGGCAGTCATTCTTCTCCTGGGAATCGGCGTGCTGACGATGTGCGTGTTCTTGTTCCCGGAGCTTTTGAGCGCGGGGATCCGGGACGTACCGGAATTCAGGCATGTGTATTATCCTGCGATAATCGGTGTATTTCTCACGACCATTCCGTTTTTCTTTGCGTTGTATCAGGCCTTCAAGCTCCTGCACTACATTGATAAAAACAATGCCTTCTCGGAATTATCGATACAGGCGTTGAGGTACATAAAATACTGTGGAATCGCCATGAGCGTGTTCTATGCAGTTGGGATGCCGTTTGTCGTCGTCCTTGCCGAACTCGATGATGCCCCGGGAGCCATCGTCATTGGAATGGCGATCGTTGTTGCTCCGCTGATCGTCGCGACGTTTGCAGCCGTCCTGCAGAAGCTGGTCCAGAATGCCGTCGATATGAAATTGGAAAATGATTTAACTGTCTAACCCGAACCTATGTCTATCCTCATCAATCTTGATGTCATGCTGGCGAAACGAAAAATGAGTGTCACCGAACTTTCGGAGAAGGTGGGCATCACCATGGCCAATATTTCCATCCTCAAAAACGGAAAGGCCAAAGCGATTCGATTTCCAACACTCGACGCGATTTGTAAGGCACTGAACTGTCAGCCGGGAGATATTTTGGAATACCAATAAATGAACGACATACATGTGCACCTCTTATCAGAGTATTTTTTGGCTCCCCCGGCAGGATTCGAACCTGCGACCTTGGCGTTAACAGCGCCCTGCTCTACCGCTGAGCTACAGGGGAAGGAGTGAAAGTGATACGTTGACCGAAAGAACAGATGAAAACGAGAATTGATCCTCCGCTCGCCCCTGCCTGCAGGCAGGGGAATAAGGAGTAGCGAGAGTATAGGTTGCCGCATAGCAGAGCGCTACTTCTCTTATGCTCATTAAACGGTTCGAATCCGCTACTGGGAACCATTCCTCTTACTGATCCTCCTCCGCATAGCAGACGGCCTCGATTTTTCCGTCGATGGTATCGAGGACTTCCCAGCCCCGGTCGATCAAGACATCCGTCTCGTCCAACTGTTTCTCGATAGAAACGCGCTGGGCGGCGCTGTTTGCGTTCGAAAGTTTATTTTCCAGCATGTCGGCGAAATTGTAGAGCCGCTCCGCCGCATCCAGGAACTGGTCCTCGAGGTCGAGCAATGCTTCGCAATCCTGAGGAAATTTCTTGACGGCGAAAACGGTCTTACTGACGGGAAGCGCGAACGTCTCCACCGGAGCGGCTTGCGCGAGACGCGTGACCACGCGGCCCCTGAACGGTCCGGCTTGGCCGATCAGCATCGCCTGCATCCCGGCAGCACCCGTGATGAGACTCGCGGTGATGACGAGCGAGAGCACCGCGTGCACTTTCCACTGGCTGCCCGGAGAAGAACGCATTCGAGAAGAGAGAAGTATATTTGTGACAGTATAACAAATGTAGAGAAATTTCACAAATGCCGATC
This sequence comes from Candidatus Peribacteraceae bacterium, assembly GCA_013140485.1. Lineage (GTDB taxonomy): Bacteria > Patescibacteriota > Gracilibacteria > Peribacterales > Peribacteraceae > JABFSS01. The sequence continues at coordinate 7,456 of JABFSS010000006.1, forward strand.
ACTGTACCAAGGTGACTTGCCGGGTGCGGAAATAACTGATGCTACGGTCTACTGATTTTCTGCCGGTATTAATAGACTTATTTCCTCACCAGGAAGCCCTGGAGAACATAATATCCACTTGAGATACTCCCCTATTCTCTCGCGCTCCGTTCTTCTCTCCCTTACACTTCCCCGGCATTCCTTTCTCTTCTTTCTATGAAACTCTCCGCTTCACTTCTCTCCGCAAGCCTGCTCCTCTCCGTCGCCACGCAAGTTGCGGTCGCCGAAGTCGCTCCCAGTCCACAGCTGGTCTGCAGCAGCCGTATGAACGGAGCGGAAAAGGCGAAGTGCTTGGTGGAGCAGCGGAAGGAAATCCTGCGCCAGATGGGAAGACTCCCGCCTGCATCATCGTCAACGTCATCCACCGTATCGTCGGCTTCTTCGGAATCTTCCGCCGCCGTTTCCTCGGCATCATCTGCTTCTTCGGCTTCCTTGGCATCCTCCGGGCAACCCCGCTCCTGCAGCCGCCTCAGCGGCAAAGCGAAAGGCATATGCCTGGTGGAACAGCGGAAGGAAATCCTGAAACAACTGACCGTCGCCCGTCCGCCGATCGCCGCCATCGTGAAGGTGGTGACGGCCGCGGTGAAGAGAGCCAACTGCACCAGATATCGCGATTCCGCAGAGCGCGTGGCCTGCAACGCGGCCAACCGTGATGGCAAGCCCTGGTCGCCGCCCTCGTCATCGAGCGTGTCGTCCACGTCGACGTCCTCGAGTTCTTCGAAGTTGTCGAGCTCATCGAGTTCGTTGAGTTCTTCCTCATCGTCGTCATCCTCCTCCTCGTCTTCCGTGTCGACGTCCTCTTCGGCTTCGTCATCGTCCGCTTCGACGTCTTCGTCGAGTTCGTCGTCGAGCTCTTCATCGGTGTCCTCACAGTGATTCGAGTTCAGACGACCAGCATCGCATCGCCAAACGAGAAGAACCGGAACCGTTTTTTGATAGCTTTTGCATAGAGCTCCAGCAGTCGTGGCCTCCCAATCAGCGCCCCCACGAGCATCAGGAGGCTCGACTTGGGAACGTGGAAATTCGTGAGGAGACCGTTCACGACTTTGAATCTGTATCCCTCTCGAATGAAGAGTCGCGTCACGCCACGCGGATGGATGATGTCCCCCGTGAAGTCAGCGGCGGATTCCAGACAGCGCGCAACGGTCGTCCCCGCAGCGATGATCGGCCTCCCCTCTCTCTTCGCACGCGTGATCAGCCGCGCGTTCCGGGAATCAATCGAATAAAATTCCGAGTGGAGCTCGCCGGATTTCCACTGCTCCTCGGTGAGTGACGCGAACGTGCCGAGATGAACATGAAGCGTGACGCGCGCGATGGTGACGCCGCAGCGTTCGAGTTTTTTGAGGAGCGGTTTGGTGAAGTGCAATGACGCCGTGGGCGCGGCGATGGAGCCGGAATTTTTCGCCTGCCCGCCGAAGCGCCGCACCTCTGCAGCAATGGGCGGGCGAAGGCGGGCAAAGACGGTCTGATAGCGGCTGCGGAGTTCGCGTTCGGTCAGCGGCGTGTGTTTGATGTACGGCGGCAACGGCATGGATCCGGCGCGGTTGAGGATGGCCGGAAGACCCGCAAGCGCAAAAGATGGTCGCAGAAGCCATTCTTTGCCCAACCGGCGTGCGACGGTGAATGTGTAGGGGCGCCCCGCTGGGGCGCCCTTCTTCGTGAGCAGGGACAATGTTTCCCCGGTGCGTATCCGTCGGTTTGCGAGCGCCCGAATTCGCCCGTTCACGATCCCGAGAATAAGGATAGAGACGCGACCCCCCGTAGAACGACGAAGATGCATTCGCGCGGGAATCACTTTGGTTTCGTTCAGAACAAGAACGCAACCGCGCGGGAGGAATTCGGGAAGATGCCGGACGCTCGACCACTGCACACTCTCCTTTTTGCGATCATAGACAAGAAGCTTCGCACTATCACGCGGGGTAGCAGGAGCTTGGGCGATCCGCGCGGGAGCGAGCGGATAATCGTACAGCCGGAGAATGTCTTGGAAGGAGTGCAAGCCAAGTCCATTGTAGTGAGTCGGAGGGCGATGCTATAGATATGCCACTATGACTCCCACCCGTTTTCTCAAAGGTTTCATTCTCAGCTTCGTGCTCTTTACGCTCCTCGATGCCGTCTGGCACGCGGGTCTGATGGCGGATTTTTATAACGAGCGGCTGGCCGTGTTGAATCCCGGTCTCGGCGGCGCTCCGGGATTCTCGCCGTTCATTCTGTTTCTGGAAGCGGTCAACGCCGCGGCAATCACCTACTTCGTCCTGCGCACGGCATCGAATAACCGCCCGCTCGCCGACGGCGCGATGATTGGCGCGATTCTCGGCTTTACGGTCATCAGCAGCGTCAACGTACTGAACCATGCCCTGATTCCGGGATGGGATACGACGATGGTGGTCGTCGATACCGCCTGGGGCACGGCCTCCGGGCTCGTCGTCGGCATCGGCGTGGCTGCTCTGTGTATTCCGCAAAAACGAGGCTGGTTTGCCTGGATGCACAGATAATCTCTTCAAATAGGGCTCTTCTTGATAGTGACTTTTTAACATAAATATTGTATAATTACATGAAGTGCACAAAAATAAACAAATTCTTACGCGGGCCAAAAAACTGTGGCGCCGGCATGGCGCTCTCGCAGTTGCGTGCACATGCGGTTTCATCGTTGGCTGGTCAATCGCCATTCGTGCGCCTCTCGGCGCGTATCTTCTGCGCGACGTGACCATGCAACGATTCTCGTCCGTATCATCGCCGGCAATCCGCCAGGCGGTCTCGAGTTCCCGCCGCAGAACGAGGCCGGTCTTTCGTGTCCGGCAATTTCCCGTCCGACCACCGGTGACGCGAACATCGTCGTCGTCATCGCGCACGTCCCGCAGCGCCGCGTCCATGCACCGGGCGGCGCCGGCAGTGACCGCTCCACAGACATCAGCTGACAAAGCGGCAAAGATCGTCCCTGCCGTCGCGCCGCCGCTCCGGCAGAGTTCATCATTGTATTCTTCCTCTTCTTCTCATTCTTTTACTCCCCCACGGCAGCAAGACATGGTTCCGGGAAAAGATTTTCCTGCTTTTGATCGCACAGTCTTCCCCGTCTCCCAAGTTCCCAACTGGGGGGCCATGCACGCGGCGGCGGAGTGGAACCGCACATATGATCAAATGACGGAAGTGGATTTCGTGGCGACCCCCTCCTACGACCTGCAGAAACTCTCGATGCCGTTCAAGACGCTCGTCGCAGCGAAGGATGAAGAAGAAATCACCCGCAAACTCTTCTATTCAACAAAATTCCTCGGCAAGTACGATCTCGACGCCGGAGAATATTCGGGACATCACCCGGGAGTGGACATGAAGCTCGCACCGGGCACGCCCATCGGATCCATCGCGGGCGGGCGCGTGCAGACGGTGGGGAACGACGACATTTTCGGCATCCACGTGATCATCGAGCATCGTGTGGGCGCGGAGACTTTTTACTCGATCTACGGCCACTTCGCCTATGCAGGAGTACGCGAGGGGCAGGCAGTGACACCGGGGCAGTTCATCGGCACGGTGGGATCCACGGGCAGCACCACGGGGCCGCATCTGCACTTGCAAGTGGATAAAGGCCGCAGCGAAACCAGGCACGTTCCGTATGCTGCGACGGCAGGAACATCGGCGGCGGAGGCACTCAAGTACACGGTGAATCCTATTCAATTTATACAGCGGTATGCGGGGGGAATGTGAAAAGGTTCCTCGTACGTTCGCGCCTCCAGCGCGAACTACTCGGAATGACAAAAGCGTTTTTACACAAACGCCTCGATACGCTCGGCGCTCCACGCCGAGCTACTCGGCGACCTTCTTCTGCATGTCACCCCGAGTAGCCCACGGCGGAGCCGTGGGCGTACCGAGGGGCTTCTTTTTAAAAAAATTTGTCATTCCGAGTAGCTGACGGCGGAGCCGTCAGCGTAACGAGGAACGTCATTGTACGAGGAACGTCAGCGTACGAGGAACGCTTTGTTTAAAAAAAGCAGTCCCCCCGGGACTGCCTTTCTTCCGTTGATTCTGTGTGATTAATTCCCTTGCGCCGTCTTGCCCTCCACGGCTGCCGTCGCCTGCGGGAATGACATGACCGCGAAGCCTCTCGGTACGGTCACGAGCGGCGTATTGCCCTTCCGCGGAACAACCGTGATCTTGAGAGACGTGTCATCCGGATAGATCCACTGGTTGGTTCCGGAGATGCGGAAGATGCCACAGGAACGGTACGCGGTGGCCTTGGTGCGGCCAACTTGCACCTTGCTGGCGCGGATCTCGGCGAGCGGAGCCCTCCCGTCATTGCGGACGCACGTGTTCCAAAGTGAATCGGACGGAGAGTACGGGTACCCGTCCGCGGCGAGCTCCACCGCGCGCGGCTTTTGCACGACGATGGGCGCCTGCGGTTTCAAGAACGCCGTCACGTTGTCACAGAACGTGGCGCTGTGGAGATCTTCCAACAGAACATCAACGTCCATGCCCGTGAGCGTGGCAAGCAGGTTGGCGACGAACACGAAGACGGATTCGGGAGCGCTGCTGCTGACCGAGCGCTGGACGCTGCAGATGAGCTGTTTGGCCTCGTCGCTACCTCCGAATGCGGGTGGCGGCGTACCTGCCCCAAGACCGAATTTTCCGGCGATCGTACGGATCGCAACGTTAAACGCAGTGGTGTCGTTGCCGCGGCTCGCGCCGTTGCCGTTGTTGCCTCCGCCGTCACCTCCGTCCGTCAGGCCGGAGATGCCGGGGCCGCTCTCATCCGTAGGCCCTGGGCCGTCGGAAGAAGCGGAGCTGCTCGAGGAGCTGCTGGAGCCTTCGGATTCGGAGTCGCCGCCGGGACTGGAGTCATCAAGACAGCTGCCGCCGGCAAGTGATGCGATATCGCCGGCGCTGAGTGCGGCATTGTAGACGCGGACGTCATCCATGCCTCCCTCGAAGTTCGGCTGCAAGTTGTAATGGCCCAGGAGCAGCGGGAGCGTCGACGTGATGTCGCCGACCGTCGCCGTATTGCTGCCGACAGGCGATCCGTCGACGTACGCGGTGATCGTCAGGTCGTTACCAGAACGCGTGTACACACCCGCGATGTGGTGCCAGCTGCCGTCGAGGAGCGTGGCGGTGTGGGCGGTGTCGTTGGTGCCGCTCGTACCGTAGCCGAAGAAGTTGATGTTCCCGTTCGAGTACACGTACGCGCCCCAACCGCGGTTGCCCGCGCCGGGATTGCCGAAGTTACCGAGAATCGACGTGTTGCCCGTCGTCGGCTTGATGAAGCCCGTGACGGTGAATTCACTTGTACCAAAGCCGAAGTCGCCGGGCAGAGCCGTGACGACTTCATCTTCGCCTTCGCCGTCGAAGAACGTGGAACGCAGGTTCGGGAAGCTCGTTGTCGGAACATCAGAGTTGTCGGAATTGCCGTCGTTCGTACCGGTATGACCGTTGCCGGTGGAATCGGCAGACGTCGGAGCGCTCTCTCCTTCGTCAAATTTCCAGTAGGCGAGCAGATTCGGATCCTCGGGGATGCAGGCGCTGGGACTGGAGGAGGAACTCGAACTGCTGCTGGAAGATCCTCCGGTCACAGAGACCAAGTAGTCTTCCACTTCGCCGTCGGTCCACGAGCCGGTGTAGCTGAGACCGGTATCCTCCACGCCGCCCTTGCTGCTCCAGCGGAAGCGGGCGTAGGTCGTGCCGATGGCCGCGTCGGCCGGAACAGTCACGCTCAGGGTGTGTGTGCCTTCTTCAAGAATGACTTCGTCGAAGACGTGTTCGCTGGTGATGCCTTCGCCATCGTTCCAATCGCCGTCCTGGTTCCAGTCGATCCAGCCTTCGAGGTAGCCGTCGCACTCACCGCAATCACCCGGAAGTTCAACCTCGACCGAGACGTCCGCGCTGGTTCCGGGGATGAGTGCTGCCAGGAACGTCACGCCGTCTTCGTCGCCCTCGCCGCTCAAATCATCGCCGTCCGCATCGGACGACGGCTGGCCGTCGGGTTCGTCGTCCTCGTCTTCGCCGAGACTGTAGCCGGGAACGATAGTGTGACGCGCGCCGTCATTGCTAAGGAGTGTGGGGTACGCGAACGCAAACACTTCCGGTTCGATTTCTTCAGTATCTGGAGCATCGCCGAAGTCGAGGAGGGAACTGGCACTGGAGCTGGAGCTGGAGCTGGAGGAACTGCTCTCGGAGCCGTCGCAATTGCCGGTGGAGAGAGCGAAGATCTCGTCCGAATCGAGCGCGACGTTGTAGATGCGCACGTCGTCGAGATTGCCGTTGTTGAAGTTCGAGCCGCTGTAGCTGTTGCTCACCGGCGTCGTTGCGGAATCGAAGAGCGAAGCGGGAACGGTGCCATTCACGGTGCCCGTGAGGAGCGCCCCGTTAAAGTACACGTTCAGCGTTGTTCCGTCGTAGGTGCCCGCGAGGTGATTCCATCCCGTGTCGCTGACGGTCATATCGGAGACGAAGTACGTGTGTGCGATGCCGTCGCCGCTGACGTTCCAGTAGATCTTGCCGTCGGTGTGGACCTGCAGAACATAGCTGCGCTGATCGCCGGCCACGTCCCACTTGCTGACGTTAATAGAATCCGCGCCGGGACGCTTGAACCAGAACGCAACGGTTCCGGCGCTGCTCAGGGAGAGAGTCGGGCTGTCCGGAGCCGAGAAGACTTCGCTGTTCGCGGCGGTGAAGACTCTGCTGAAGGGATTGGTGAACACGACGGGCGCTGTGTCCAACGACTGAAGAAAGCCGTTCGTGAGTGAAGCATCGTTACCGTTGCCGGACGAATCGACGGCCGTGATCGCATCATTTTCGGCGTCATCGAATTTCCAGTAGGCCATCAACGACTCGTCATCCGGAACGCATGCGCTCGGAGACGACGAACTGCTGGAGCTGGAGCTGGAACTCGAACTCTCCTCTTCGCTGCTGCTGGAGGACGAACTCGAAGACGAGGGGAAGCTTGCGGTTTTGCTGAATGCCACGCCGTCCGCGACGATGTTATCGCCGGTCGCCGAAACGAGAACCACTTTGGGGATGCCGCTGATCGGGTAGTTGCCGATGGACTTCCAGTGCGGTTGCGAAACGGTTTCCGTCTGCGAACCGCAGGGGAGGCCGTCGACGCTCCGCAGAGCCTGGTTGACCGCATACGGTGTGCCTGTAAGTAGTGTCGCTCCGTCATAGACGTCGTAATTGGCCGTGCCGCGGGAAGAGTCGCAGGTCCACGCGACGAAGACGTCGTAGTAACCGCTGAGAGGAGACGCTGCCGTCCACGTGTACGTCTGGGAACCG
>JABFSS010000012.1 GCA_013140485.1 Candidatus Peribacteraceae bacterium
CGATGAAGCGGCTGAGATCGTGGTTGTAGAGGCCGTGCAGGGATTGGAAGAGGTGATCCATCACGCCGAGCACTTCCTTGAAGTCGCTGCCCACGGTGAACTGCTCCGACGTCACTTCCTTGTCTTCCTTGCTCTCTTTCTTCGGCATGGTGATTTGAAGAAACACGAGATCCCGTTCGCGTCGCAAATCCGCCCGGTAACGCAGCCAGGCGAGCGCGCCCAGAGCGCCTCCTGCGAGGAGCGCGAGAATCCCGAGGAACTGGAGGAAGAGAAGCATGAGGAGAGTTGGCGCTTGAGCGCCCGGGTATCGTAGCATTATAGCATGATGGACGTCCTTCCTCCACGCGTTCGCGAGCTGGCAACCGAGATCGGCTGGGATGCATTTTGGCTTCTGGCTCTCGCGCTGCTGATCCTCATCGTCGTGCTGCTCTACCCGTATATCCGGAATTGGCGGGAAATCCTGAGCCGCCGGGCGGTGCGGTCCATGCTTCGCGGCGCTCTGCAGTCGGTGTTCGGCAAACGGGGCCAGCGCCGCGTTCACGGGTGGCGGCTGTTCTACAAGATGCGTGTCGAGGTGATGCTCCAGACGCCCGTCCCGATCACCGGGATCAGTCGTTTTACCAAAGCCAAGCTCTGGGTCGACCGGGAAGCTTTTCCGCGGATCAAGAAACTGATCCGCCGAGCGCGTCACACCGTTGTGATCCAGATGTTCATCTGGAAAGACGACCGCCTCGGACGCGAGATCGCCGAGGTGCTCTGTGACGTCGCCGACCGGGGCGTCCGCGTGTCCGTCAGCAAAGAAGCGGTCGGAGACGTCTTCGAGTTGCATCAGGATTTCCTGGGAACGCGAGAGAACGCCGACGGCGTCTGGAAGCGTTTTTGGAATCATCCCAACATCCAGATTCTCCATGAGACGCGCAACGATCATGCCAAAGTGTTCATCATCGACGACAGGATTCTCCTGCTGACGGGCATGAACATCGCCGACGAATATCACGAGCATTGGCACGATTATTTGGTGGAACTCCGCGGACGGACGTTCGTCGAGCATTATTTGAGCGACGGCGATCTGCCCGGAATCGGCGGCGACGCGCGACTCGTGATCAATACCGGTCACCGCAAAGAAATCCGGCCGCTCGTCATGAATCTGCTACGAAGCGCCGAGCGTTCCATTGTTCTCGAGCATTGCTACATGTCGGATTCCGCTGTTCTCGATCTTCTCATCCGCCGCAGTCACGAGGGAATCCGGATCACTGTCATTCTCCCGCGCCAGTCCGACGTGCATCACTTCGCCAACATGCAGGCCGTCGGGCGGTTGGTCTCCGAAGGCAACATGAAGTGGATGTCGGTCTTCCTCTACCCGCGCATGACGCATGGCAAAATCCTTCTCATCGACCGGCGCAAGGCCTTCGTTGGCTCGGCGAACCTCACCACCTCGTCGCTCGACGACATGGGGGAACTGAACGTTCTGCTCGACGGACGAACGCATGCGGCGATCCGCAAACTGCGCGAGGTTCTGCGCAACGACATTCTCCAAAGCATCCCCGTCTCGCGGCCGCCGAGGTTCCAGTGGTTCTGGAGGTGGCTGACGTGGCTGAAGCTCTAAACTCAAAATCTAAAATCCTAAGCAAATTCCAAGAACAAATACTTACATTTAGGATTTGCTTAGGATTTTGTGCTTAGGATTTTTCCCATCATATTTTCAATAACCTCTTCACCATCTCCACCAGCGTCCTCATCGTCATGTCTTTCTTCACAAAGTAATCATCCGCCCCAAGCTCAAGCGCCTTCAACTTGAATTCCGCCTGTCCGAAGTTTGTCAGGATGATGACGGGGAAGTTCCGGGACCGCTTCGGGAATTCCTGGAGAATCTGGAAGCCGTCGACCTTGGGCATGTGGATGTCGAGCAGCAGCAAATCCGGCGTCTTTTCCTTGAGCATTTTGAGCGTTTCCTCACCGTCCACGGGGGAACGAATCGCAAAGCCTTCGAGCGAGAATTTCTTCTCGTAGAGCGTGCGGAGAACCGCGTCGTCTTCGGCGATCAGGATGTCTGGTTTTGCCATGTTTATTGAATAGTATACGGTATTTTGGGGTAGAAGTACAGCGTCATTTCTGCTATACTAGAGAGATTACATGCCCTCACATACACACCGAATTCCGGTTGCAGCGACCGCGTCGCTTCTGATGGTTCTGGCCCTGGCGGTGACGCTCGGGAGCCGCCTGACGGCGGCGACTGACTGCGTCGGCAAGCCGTACGGATATCCCGGCTGTCCCACGCGTCCGCCGGTGGCGTCGTCGTCTTCGTCGAAGTCCGGATTTTGCGGAAACGCGATCGTCGACGAGGGTGAGCAGTGTGACAAGGGCCGTTTCAACGGCAAGACCGATTGCAGCATGGAGTGCCGCGTTCTCTATTGCGGCGACGGCGTGACGAGCAAAGACGTCGGCGAGGAATGCGATCCCGAAACGGAGGAGTTCTACGTCGAGGATGCGAAGGGCAACCTGACGACGGAAATCCGTTTTACCGGCAACGACCAGTGCGGTTGGTACTGCCAGCCGCCGACATGCACCGAGGACGGAGCGTGCACCGGCGGTTGTAAGATGAAGTACATCGGCGAATGTCCCCTCAGCAGCTCCGTTTCCTCCGAATCATCCGCTCATGCGGCGGCGCCCGAGAGCGCTTCGTCGGCCGTGCCGCTGTCTTCGTCATCCGAGGCTGCCTCCGCCGCCCCTGCCGCGTGTGGCGACGGTTCGGTCCAAAAAGGCGAGGAATGCGATGACGGCAACACAGAAGACGCCGACGGTTGCAGCAACGCCTGCGAATTGCCGCGCTGCGGCGACGGCATCGTGCACAAGCGCGAGGAGTGCGACGCCGGCAAGAATAATTCCGACCTCACCCCCAATGTTTGCCGCACCAATTGCTCTGCTCCGCGCTGCGGCGACGGCGTGATCGATGCCGGCGAACAGTGCGATACCGACGGCAGAAATTCCGACACGCAACCCAACGCCTGTCGCACCACGTGCAAAGCGCCGGTCTGCGGCGACAGCGTCGTGGACAAGGGCGAGCAGTGCGACGCGGGGACTCTCAATTCCGATAACGCCCCCAATGCTTGCCGTACCACGTGCCGCATCGCTTCGTGCGGCGACGGCGTGATGGATACCGGCGAAACGTGCGACGACGGCAACCGCAGCGACATCGACCAGTGCACCAACGCCTGCAAGAAGCCCTCGTGCGGCGACGGCGTCGTCCACCCCGGCGAGCAGTGCGACTGGGGCACCAAGAACTCCGACACCCAGCCGAATTCCTGCAGGACGTCGTGCAAGCAGCCGAAGTGCGGCGATACGGTCATCGACGAAGGCGAAATCTGCGACGGCGGAGAAGAGTGCGCAAAGGATTGCAAACCGAAGCCCGTCGCCGTTGCGACCTCGTCGCGTTCGGCATCAAGCCTTCGCAGGGCCGCAGGCGATGTCAGCGAGCCGCCGCAGCCATCCGGTCTCGCCGATACCGCTCTGCCCGCCGTCCTCGGCGCGTTCGGCGTCCTTGTGATCGCATCCGTTCTCTTCTTCCGGCGCAGAATCGTGTCGCTCTTCAGCGGCAAGGGCGCACGGTCGATCGACGATATACCGCTGGATCAGATCGAGATGCCGTGGCATCGATGGTAAAGCGGCAGAGGCCACAGACGCCGTAGAGGCGACAGACGCACCTCTGTCACTTTTGTAGCCTCTGTCACCTCTGTGGCCTTAAATCGCCACCCTCTGATACACCGTCACCTTCGCTCCTCCGAGAAACTTTTCGACAGTCATGGCGCTGTCCTTGACGAACGGCTGCTTCATCAGCGCGTTCTCCTCGCGGAACTTCCGTTCCTTGCCGAACATGATCTTCTCGAGGATTTCCGGCGGCTTCTTCTCATTCTTCATCTGTTCCTTCCAGATTTCTTTCTCCTTCGCGACGGCGTCCGCGGGCACATCCTCGGGCAGAACGTACAGGGGGTTCATCGCAGCCGCATGCATCGCGACGTCCTTTGCCTTCGCGACGTCGCCGGATTCCATGCCGATGATCACGCCGATTTTTCGGTTGCTGTGCACGTAGGAAGCCATCACTGCTGCGTTCACTTCCAGCGTTTCGCCGAGACCGATGTTCTCGCCGAGTTTCTGGACCGCTTCCGGCAATTTGCTGTCCGCGAGGGCTTTGGCTTTGGCCGCTCCGTCCTTCGCCAAACTGTTCGCCAGTTCCTGTCCCAGCGCGATGAATGCATCGCTGCGTCCGACGAAGTCCGTCTCGCACTTGAGCACGATCAGCGCCGCCTTGCCCGGCGCCTCGCCGATGAAGATCGCGCCTTCCGTCTGCTCGCGGTCAGCTTTCTTTACCGCCTGCGAGAGGCCCCGTTTGCGCAGGAGCTCAATGGCTTTCTCTTCATTGCCTGCGGCGTCCTCAAGAGCTTGTTTGACGGCAACGATGCCGACACCTGTTCGCGCACGTAATTGTTGGACTGCGGCTGCTGTGATATTCGTCATAAGAATTAGGAATTAAGAATTATGAATTAAGCGGCAACAAGTTCTTCATCCATAGGTGCCTTCTTCGGCGATGCTTCCAGAAGCTCGTTCTCGATGGTCGAGAGGATGAGCGAGAGGGATTTGACCGCATCATCGTTGGCCGGGATGAACGAGGTGAAGCAATCGGGATCGGCGTTGCTGTCGCAAATGCCGAAGAGGGGAATCTTCAATTTCGCGGCTTCGAGCACGGCAACCCGGTCGCGGATCGCGTCGACGACGAACACGGCGTCGGGCAGGCCGCTCATTTTGGAGACACCGGCGAGCGCGATATCGAGCTTCGCGAGTTTCTTGCGCAGGCTCGTCTGCTCCTTCTTCGTGTACTTCTCGATTTCGCCGGTCTGGAACGACCGCTGGAGATCGAGGTAGTACTTGAGGCGTCGCTTGAGCGTGGACCAGTTGGTCAACAGTCCCGAGATCCACTTCTTGGTGACCATCGGCTGGCCGAGATGCTTGGCCATGTTCTCGACCATGGGGATCGAGTGCTGCTTGGTGGTTACGAAGAGAATCGTCTTGCCCTCGGTCTGGAGTTTCTTCAAATGCCGGCACGTCTTCTCCAATCCCTCGCGCGTCTTGGTGAGGTCGAAGATATGAATGCCCCGGCGCGTGCCGTACAGGAACGACGCCATCTTGGGGTTCCACTTCTCTTTGCGGTGACCGAAGTGACACGCGGCCTCCAGAAGTTGTTTCTCAGAAGGAATCATGGATACAGGTGAGGAAGAGATAGAGGGGTGTAGGGGCGCGCCATCGGCGCGTCCGTACATTGCGTACGGCAGGCAATAATGAATGCGATGATCGAATCCTTGAGCTACCTCCCAACGTCATTTCGCGTAGTGCGTAGGCTCCTTTCGGAGAGGACCGCAGCGATCAATCAGGAGTGGACGTGCATCGTAGCGAGACAGCGAATAGGAAACAAGTTGGCGGAAAATTCGACTTATTTACAAAATAGTATATATTGTATAAAGTTCCTTGAATGCATCAGTTGTAGAGAGAATAGTCTTTTTCTCTGCGACCCCAAACCCCGGGTAAGGGGACAATCACTCAGAAAAGGAGGTGGCTCTTGAAGCCACTCTACTGTCTCATCGTTCTCTTCAGTCTCGCCCTGCCATCGTTTGCGCAGGAAGCGGACTGGAAAGCACAAGAGCCGCCGGAGGCGGCTGCCAAAGTCTCGAAAGCAGTCGTGAAAGGCGACACCGCTGTCGTCGAAGACCGTGGCCTCATCAAGACGACCAAGAAGTTCGAAAAAGGCTGCACCCTCGAATTTACTTGGAAGTTTACCAAAGGCCGCGATGAGGGCGCTTATCAGGACGTCCTCTCCGTTGTTTTCCGCACGGATGGAAAACAGCGAGAAAAACACTCGCATGAGATCGAAGATGGTCTCGCCGTGCGATTTGCCGCCCACGCGAAGACGATTTCGGTGGAGCGGTTCGTTCGGGGCCAGCAGAGCTCCGAATTTATCACTCGTGTTCCTGCTACGATGGATCGTGGCAAGGAATACAAAATAAAAATCCACGAGACGAAAGGATTTCTCGTGGTCCACTTCGGGGACAGCGACCGGCCCGTCCTCGAGGTGAAGACCCCAACTCCGGTCGGCGGCCACGTCGCGATTTACAACCGCGAACGTGGGCCCGCTCAGCAAATCTCCATTCTGTCGGGTCTCAAGATCAAGTAATCGTTTCGCATTCCGGGAACAGAGTCAGCATTGGATGTTGACTCGCAGAAAGAGGACTGGCATTACGCCGGTCCTCATTCTTGATGTCAGCCCTTCGCGGGGCTGGCTTGTTTTGAAAATCAAAAACCCCGCCACCGGGCGGGGTCTAAACAGTCCAATCTACTCACTCCGTCTGGCACATCTCGTCACATCCGTCTCCGCCGGTGATATTGCCGTCGTCGCACGTTTCGGGCGCCTGCACGACGAGGTCGCCGCAAAATCCCATCGGGGGTGGCGGTGGCGCCGAAGAGCTGGAGGACGAAGAACTGACCGTGCAGTCCATGGGACAGGTGATCTCCGTCTCGCCTGCATCGCAGATCAGGTTGCCGCAATAATTCTGATACCCGCAGTCCGTGTCGCAACTCGTCGCATCCTCTCCATGCATCATGTCGCACATGCCGTCGCCGCAGTACGGGTCGACGCCCGTGACGTACATGCATGTGGAAGAACAGAGGGTACGCGTTGTGCCATTGTTATTTCCAGCATCGCACTGTTCCACTCCCTCAATCATCCCATCACCGCAGACAGAAGCAGGTATGTTGCCGCAGTCCTCCGGGCAAGTGTCGAGGCCGGTCAGCATTTCTTCCGGCTGACAGATAGCATCGCCACAGGCCATCCGCAGATTAATCCGCTTTTCGCAGACCGGGACATGCCCCGCGTTCTGCCATAGCAGTGCCTTCTGCAACGGCGTTGTTAGCCGTTCATCTGCAAAGATCAACGTTGCTGCCAAAGCGTAGAGAGAGCCCCAAGTTATGGAATTTCCTTTTTGCTCAAGATTAGCAGACCAGTAGACTCTGTTTCTCTCCGGTACCTGATGCTCCGAGAAACTGACGATCTTTCTGTCGGGGTGCAGGTTCTCCGTCCCTTGGCGGTTCGCCACGCCGATGGAACGGTATATGGGATTGCCGAATGTATATTCCATGGCGGTGAAATCGTATTCCGTGACGGGAACTTCATTGCCGATGATTCTCCACGAATTCGCAGGAACATCCCCCTGGGTGGGACAGTGATTCTGCCTGTAGGTATGTGTCCTGCCGTTGCCGACCATTTTTCCGTTTCCAACGACGACGTCGCCCGCGGGCTGTCCGGCCGCCTGTTTTGCAAACTGAGTGCGTGCGGGAACTTCGAACTGCCCATTCGCCACAACGCCGTTCTGATTACCATTCGCGGGAGAAACAGCCGGCGGATCGAAGAACTCTGCAAAGGCGATTGCAGCCGGGAGAACGACGGCAATGCCGATGCTCAAACTCATTGCCGTGAGCTTCATGGATCGACGCATAAAAATAAGGGGAGGGGAAGACGTCCGTCATCTTAGAGATTTCCACCAATCAACGGCAATGCGATTTTATTTCAGCGGGGCTTCTTTGTCCGGAGGAAGTCCGTAGTTCCAGAGAACATCCCACACCGCCTCGCGGCATTGCTGCGGGAATTTCTGAAGCAACCAACGGCCCAAATCACTAAGTCCGTCGTCTGGCCTTTCCCCCCCTTTATGATTTATATGTTTTTTTTCTGACGGATTCCATTCTTTGTCTGTCCTGTTCAGAACACTCAGAGGTGCCTGCTGTTCACTGCCGATACGACGGTCCCATCTGCCCATGACGCAAAAATAGACCTCAGCAGAAAGAAAGCAATTCCCATCGGGGTCATGATGCCTTTTTCAGCTTCTCCATGAGCAAAGAAAGCGGTACCCGCTCCTGCTTCAACGTATCCCGGTCTCTGATCGTGACGGTATCTCTTTCCCCCTGCGCCGCGTCCTCGCCGATCGTGCCGAAGTCCACGGTGATGCACTTGGGCGTGCCGATTTCGTCCTGGCGGCGGTAGCGTTTGCCGATGGAACCGGTCACATCGAAGTCGGCGCGGAGGTTGGTTTCGTGAATAATTTTATTGTACAGTTCTTGTGCCTTTGCAATGAGGTTTTCTTTCTTGCTGAGCGGGAGAATGGCGACCTGGACAGGGGCGATGCGGGGGTGCAAATGGAGCACCGTACGCGTGTCATCTCCTTCCAGCTTCTGTTCCTCGTAGGCTTCCAGCAGCGTCATCAAGGTCAGGCGCGAAAGACCGAACGTCGGTTCGATCACGTGCGGGATGAATTTGATCTTGGCGTCGTCGGGATCGGTGTACTGCAGGTCTTCGCCGGACTTCTCCATGTGATTCTTCAGGTCGAAATCGGTGCGGTACGCGAGGCCGAACATTTCCTTCCAACCGAAGGGCGTGTGGTACTCCACGTCGGTGCTCTTTTTGGAGTAGTGCGCGAGTTCATCCTGCGAGTGATCGCGCGTGCGGATGCGGTCGGCGGAGAATCCCATTTCCTTGACCCATGCCAGTTGTTCGTCCAGCCAGTATTTGAAAACGGTTTCCCATTCCTCGGCGCGCACGAAATATTCAAATTCCATCAAATCGAATTCGAGTGTGCGGAACGTGAAGTTGCCGGGCGTGATTTCGTTGCGGAAGGCTTTGCCGACGGAGGCAATGCCGAAGGGGAGCCGCTTGCGCGTGGTGCCCAGGACGTTTTTGAAGTTCACGAACATTGCCTGGGCGATTTCGCCGCGCAAGTAAATGGCTTCGCTCTGATCCGAGAGAATCGCGCCCATGTGTGTCTGGAAGAGGAGATTGAATTTTCGCGCATCCGTCAGCTGCGTTTTGTCGCCGCAGGAGGGACACGCGATCTGCTTCTCTCGAATGACGGCGGTGAGCTCCGCTGGCGTCTTGCCTTCCACCGCGATGTCCGGATATGCGTTCTCAATCAAGTGGTCGGCGCGGTGGCGGGCTTTGCATTTTTTGCAGTCGACCATCGCGTCGTTGAAATTCGCGACGTGTCCGCTCGCTTCCCAGACTTTCGGGTTCATCATGATCGCGGCGTCGAGCCCCACCATGTCCCGGCGCTGCCGGACGAAGCGGTCCCACCACCAGTCGCGGATCGCGTTCTTCATGTCCGTTCCGAGCGGACCGTAGTCCCAGCTGTTGGCGAGGCCTCCGTAGATGTCGGAGCCGGGAAAGATGAAGCCGCGTCGCTTGCAGAGGGAGACGACGGAGTCGAGTGAGCTTGCTGGCATCGGAGGAACTGTAGCAAAGCAAACGAGGGAAACGAAGCAAACGGAGAAAACGAGGATCGTCGTTTGCCTCGATTTCTTTGTTTCCCTCGTTTTCCTTCTCCTGAAGCCCAAAACCTGCTATACTGTCCTGATGTCCCCGAGCCTTCTCTCCCTCGAAATTTCCCTGCCGAAAACAGCCGTTGTGCTCGGCGCGGTCGCGGTGCTCGCGTGCCTCGATCTCGTCGCGCGCATCCGACACCGGCAGGCGCGGTACGCGCTCGGCGTCACGCTCGGCACGATTCTCTCGTTCGGCCTCATTCATGTGGCCGCGGCGATCATGCAATCGGACGCTCCCAAACAAGGGCAGGCCATCGCGCTGGGCGTCTTTCTGGTGATTGTCGCATGGAGACTTCTCTTCGGCGATTGGGACGCAAAGACGAAGGCGACGGTGCTCGGAACATTCGTGTTCTGGATTTTCTTCCACGTGCTCGTGGTCAAATCTCCCGAGGACCGCACGGCGCATCTGATCGCCATCGGCACCGCTGCGATTCCGGCAGTCATCTGGTGCACGCTCTTCCTGCCATACCACCGCGAGCGCCTGAGCGTCGTCTTCTGCATGGTGTTCGCGGGCATGCTCTCCACGATTCCAATTCTCTTCTACGACGCGCTCGTGCGCGGCGGAGCGGAGCTCAATTTCTTCCTTTTCCGCATCGTTCCGCAGAGCTTCAGTTCGAGCGCGCATGTCTTCGTGACGAGCTATACGACCGGCATTTCGCCGCTGCAAACCTCGATCATCAGCATGTTCGTGTCGTTCCTGTTCGTCGGGATCATCGAAGAGACGAGCAAGCTGTGGGTGCTCTGGCGCGCCGGACGCCGCTACGTCACCAGCATCGACGACGTGATGCAGATGGCCGTGCTCGTCGCGATCGGTTTCGCGTTCGCCGAGAACGTCACCAACTCCGGTTACTTCCTCAACTTCGTGCGCGAGTTCCTGCTCACGCCCGGCAAGCAGGACTGGGGCGCGTTCCTCGGCAACGTCGCGGGCCGCTCGATTCTCACGAGCATGGTGCACATCGTTTCGACCGGCATCATGGGCTACTACGTCGGACTCGCGCTCTTCGCGGGACCGATGCTGCAGGAGAAGCAGTCGCGCGGCATTCGGTACCGCATGCTCGAATGGTGTCACGACATTCTCGGCATTCCGAAGCGCGACCTCTACCGCCGCTTCAAAATCATCACGGGGTTCAGCATCGCGGTTTTCCTCCATGCGCTGAGCAACTTCCTCGTCTCGCTCCCCGAAGCCCTGCCGGGCAACCCACGCACCGTCGGCGATCTCCTGCATTCGGGATCCGGCTCGCCGCTCAACTTCGTCGCCCTGCTGCTCTTACCCACGCTCATCTACGTCGTCGGGGGCTTCACGCTCCTCACGGCGCTCTTCCAGAAGAAGGAAAATATGAAGGAGAGAGGGCACCTGATCGAACAAGAAGTAATTGCTGCTGAGGCGTGAAAAATCCTGCGCTCTAAAACCTAAATCCAAAGCAAGGCCAAAACCCCTAATATTCAAGTCCTTAAGATTCGGACTTAGGATTTGCTTAGGATTTTGGATTTGTGTTTTAGGATTTTCCGAAAGAAAAGTGTTGCCTTCCCTCCAAGCCTGTTAAAGTGTCTCCATGTCAAAATCCTTCTCTCGTCTCTCCGCTCGCGTCTTCAGCGTGAGCATTATTTTCTTCTTGGTTCTGCCCTCCACTGCAGGAGCCGCAGCAATCAGCACGCTCCTCAACGCCCGCGACACGCAGACAGTGACGCGAGCAGATTTCATCCGCGCGGCAGTCAAAGCCGCCGATATCCCGCTTCCGCAAGAGAGCGCCGTTCCCTATAACAACGTACCCGAGGCGTTCTTGCCGTACGTGCGCGCGGCGCACGCGCGGGGTGCGCTCAAAATATTCGAGAAGGAAGGCCGTGGCATGCGCTTTACGCAAGGCATCCGACGCGGCGAGGCCGTCGATATTCTTAGTCATCTCCTTCAAGTTGTGCAGTCGGGCTCCTCCGATCCGGCCGCGAAGAAGTTCACCGACGCCGTGACCGCTGCCGACCGCCAACTCGTCTCACTGGCGCTCGAGCGCAATTGGCTCAAACCTCTTTCGGACACGGTCTTCGGTCTCAAGCGTCCTTTGCGCGGCAAAGAAGGAACCCTCCTCCTCACTCGGGCATTCCAAATACAAACCGAGTCGGCGCCGACCGAAACACTGTCTGCTCCGATCATCCGGGTCAAACTGCAGTCGATCAACACCGAGTCTGCGCCCAAGGGCGACATGCTGCAGAACATCTGGAACGTCCTGCGCCGCAGCTACTTGTACCGCGACCGCCTGAGCGTCGACAAGGCGGGCGACAAGGCGATTCAGGGCCTCGTCGATTCGCTCGGTGATCCGTACACCACGTACATGCCGAAGGAGAAGAACGAAGATTTCAAATTGCAGATGAAAGGCGAAGTCGAAGGCATCGGCGCGACGGTCGAGATGACCGGCGGCGTCCTGCGCATCGTCTCGCCGCTGAGGAGTTCTCCCGCGGAGAAGGCCGGGTTGAAGCCGAAGGACGAAATTCTCTCGGTGAACGGCGAAACCTTGCGCGGTCTCACGCTCGATGAAGCGGTGCGCAAAGTCCGCGGCCCCAAAGGATCGGCCGCCCTGCTCAAGGTCCGCCGCGACGGCAATGAATTCGAGGTCTCGGTGACTCGGGAGAAAGTCGTGATTCCCGAAGTCGAGATCACGGAAGACCGCAATGTCAGTGTCGTCAGAATCGTGCAGTTCTGGGACACCACCGACAAGAAGTTCAGCCAGGCCATGGCCGAAGTGCAGACCAAGAACCCCCGTGGGATCAACCTCGACTTGCGCAATAACCCCGGTGGCCTGCTGCACGCTGCGGGAGTCGTGGTCGGGACGTTCCTGCCGAAGAGCAGCCCTTTCGTTTCGATCATGGAGAGTGACGTCACCCGCACCGAAATCACCGATGACGAACCGACCGTCAGCTTCTCCGTCCCGATGATCGTGCTCGTCAACAAGGGCTCGGCCAGCGCGTCCGAAATCGTCGCGGGAGCGTTGCAAGATTCCAAGCGCGCCAAGATCGTCGGCGAGACCACCTATGGAAAGGGGACGGTGCAGCAGGTGATGCAGTTCACCGACGGCTCCAGCCTCAAGTACACCGTCGCCGAATGGCGCACCCCGCTCGGTCATAAGATCGACAAGATCGGCGTGGTTCCGGACGTCGTCGTCTCGAATGAAGGAGCGCCCGTTGGAAGGGATTTGCAGATGGAGAAGGCGATGGAGTTGCTGCGATGATGCGCACGATTCCACGCAATCCGAAGTCGTGCGTCAGCTCAGACGCCGACGTCTGAGCTGACCGTCGAACAATATTCTTTGGACTCCTTGAGATCCTCTCCGTAGAGTAATGCACAATGTCCGTCATCCAACACATCATTGACCTCTTCCTGCATTTGGACGTCCACCTGGCCGCCATCATCGAACAGTACGGACTCCTCACCTACGTCATCCTCTTCGCCACGATCTTCTGCGAGACGGGACTCGTCTTCACGCCGTTCCTCCCCGGCGATTCGCTGCTCTTCGCTGCCGGTGCGTTCGCCGCGCGCGGAAGTCTCAACCCGGTTCTCCTCACGGTGCTCCTCGGCGTCGCAGCGATCCTCGGCGATTCGTGCAATTACTGGCTGGGCGGACTGCTCGGCAGGCGGGTGTTCAAAGAGCACCGGAAAATTCTCAGCCTGGAGAATCTCGCTGCCACCGAACGCTTCTATCACAAGCACGGCAGCAAAGCCGTCGTCTTCGCCCGCTTCCTCCCGATGTTCCGCACGATCGTTCCGTTCGTCGCGGGCGTTGCGCACATGTCGTATCCGGTCTTCTTCTTCTATAACGTTCTCGGTGGAATCGTGTGGGTGCTGCTGTTCGTCTGGGGCGGCTACTTCTTTGGAGGAATTCAGGCGGTCGAGGAGAACTTCTCGCTGGTCATTCTGGGGATTATCGTCGTGTCGCTCGTGCCCGCCGTCGTTCATGGAGTGAGGCACTGGCTGGGCAGGAAGTAGCAGGGACATGCGATTTTCTTGCTTTTTGAGCAAGGAATCCTAGAGTTTGCGGCCCATGGCACCCCTGCTCTCCACTCAGAACTTTGAACGCTTTCCTTCGCGTCAGCCTGAAGAAGATGTCCGTATGCTTCACATACGGGAAAAACTCGGATTCGTTATCGAAGGTGATCCCAATTTGCGAAAAATCATACAGCAAATAATTGTGTATAAGGGAAAGCTGCATCTCCTGGTGACGGGACCTCCTGGTTCAGGCAAGGAATTGGTACCTCGTTGCGTTGCAGCATACGGAGGCGTACCGATTGTCCTTCGCAGCGTTGTCACTCTTAACCCGCAGGTGCTCGCAAGCGAATTATTTGGCAGCAAAAAAGGAGGTTTTACCGGTGCTGTTGAGCGTCCGGGTCTGTTCCAAAAGGCGGGGGACGGAGTCGTGGCACTCGATGAACTCGGTTCTATGGAACAAGATGTTCAGGCCCAATTGCTGCGCGCGATTGATCCCGGAGAATTCTCTCCAGTCGGTTCCGATGAAACCATTCCGTTCCCAGGGCTTGTCGTGGGAATGACGAGCGATCCTCAGAACATCATTCCATCGCTCATGAACAGATTAGGGAATTTTCATATCAATCTCCCTTCGCTGAGTGACCGGCCTCAGGAACATTGCATTGCTCTAGTCGATGCCTTTGCGAGTAAGAATGATGTGGAAATCACCAGGGAGGCAGCGGAACTTGCTATCCAAAAAGCGCTCAAAGGAAATGTTCGCGGGTTGCGTGATCTGGTCAAGGGGGCGGCGCTGCACACAAGTCACGATCATGGAGCAGTCGAGGGGCCGGCGACAATTCACTCCGAGCAAATTGAAGCAGCCGCGAAGCATATGTTTCAAAATTCCGCCAAGGACATCAATGTCGCAGGACTTCTCAATGGGAAGCTCTCCGATGGGACACCCGCCAAAGAACTACTCGATCTTTTCAGACAAATGCTGGCGCACAAAGCGATGGAGTTGCACAAGGGGAACAAACTTCATGCTGCCAAACATCTGGATATTACCACTGTGACATCGTGGATTTGGCTTCAAAATTCGGAAACGGTTAAACAATGAGGATTCCCCGGACACCCTTGTCT
>JABFSS010000018.1 GCA_013140485.1 Candidatus Peribacteraceae bacterium
GATCGTCCGTACGCTCGTGGAGAGCGGCGCCGATGCCCTCGAACTTAGCTTCCCCTTCAGCGATCCACCCGCCGACGGCCCGGTGATCCAAGCTGCCGATCTTCGCGCTCTGCAGAGCGGGATTCGCATTGATGATTGTTTTGAGATGCTCAGAGAAATCAGAACTTTCACCAGTATTCCCATCGGCCTCCTGGTCTATTACAACTTGATTCTCCAGAGAGGCATCGAAAAATTCTACCAGGATTGCGCCGCAAGTGGCGTCAATTCCGTCCTCATCGCCGATCTCCCACTGGAACATGCCGATGAAATTCTTCCGATTATAAAGAAACACGGAATCGCACCCGTCTGCCTGGTGAGCGAACTCACAAGTGATGAACGAATGAAGAAAATCGCCGCAATCGCCGGCGGCTACCTCTATGTCGTGTCGTACATCGGCGTAACGGGGGCGAGTGATGGCGTACTGGAAGAGAAGATGCGCGGAACGATTGAACGCGCACGGAAGTGCACCGACCTACCGTTGATCGTCGGGTTCGGGATCAATACTCAACAGCAGATTGCTTCTGCAGTGAGAGCGGGTGCGAATGGCGTGATTGTGGGGAGCAGGATTGTGAAGGAGATTCCAAATCTTTCGGGGATCCGCGGAGTTTGCAAAGAGCTTTCTACTCCCATTTTCCAATGATAAATGACTTTTCACGCAACGGCAGCAGTTCCGCTCTATCGTGGCATGAGCCACAGTCGGAGGCGGCAGTAATGGCAGAAGTCTCTGACCAATTAAAGCGAAATATTTCATTAGCCGTTCCGCGGTCTGATGATACAACGGTAAAAGGAAAAAAGATCATCAGCTTTCCTTTTCAAGATCCACTTCCGTTCGCAACAAGGGTTCTTGCGAAGGCATTTCAGACGAACGCGAATAATATCGGTACACGTCTCCATAATGCCGACGGTTCAGAAGGAGGATTTGAGGGATCGCAGGAACTTGAACGCCGACTTCTCAGCATGATCGCGGAAATTCTCGGCGCAAAGTCCGAAGAGGTGGACGGATTCATGACGTTGGGAGCCACGGCATCAAACCTTGATGGGATGCAGATCGGCAGGGAAAAGGGCAGGACTCCCGACAAACAATGTAAAAATACGACCGCAATTTTTGGATCGTTCCTTACGCATTATTCAATCGATCGTGCCGCAAAAACCCTGAATATTGCGCCGAACTTCGACGATACGGAGAACGACGACGGAACCGGGTACTACAAACTCGGAACGGACGGGCGCGGACGTGTTCTTGTAGAGCAAATTGAAGAGAAAATAGAACGGATCGCAGCCGAACATCCCATCGTCACGCATTTTATCGTTGTCGGGAACGCCGGAACAACGATGCTTGGGTCAGTGGACGATATTCCCCAGATAGATGCGCTTATAACAAAACTCAAAGCGAGATTCCCCGAAAAGCATTTTCACTTCCATGTCGATGCGGCCTTTGGGGCGTTTGTCGCACCATTCCTGCGCGATGTGCCCGATATCGGTTTTAGAAACAAGAATGTGGGTACTGTCGGCGTAGACATCTACAAAACGCTTCCGGGGCATGTCGGTTCGGGTGCGCTTTTTGTCCGGAGAGATCTGGCAAATGTAACCAGGTCATCATCGGAATACGTCCCTATTGGAGGATCAATCTCCAGCGTAGGTTCCAAACCGGGTGCAATGGCAGTCGCCTGTTACGCAATACTCCGTTTGCTGGGGAAGAAGGGGTTGCAGGAAAATGCCCAACGCCTTATGAGCATTGCTTCATTCGCCAGAGATCAGCTTAGTGAGTTAAATTTGCACTTATTTCCCAATGATCTTCCTATTATTGGTGTGAGTGGTCGCTTCCCGGTTGAATTGCTCGACTACTACATTGTTCATGAAAGCACATTTCCGCTTAATGGCCGCCAACCCTTGAGAGAAGACAGTGGGTTTGCGCACATATGGAATGTCGTAGCGATGCCCCATATTGAAAAAAATATTCTCCATCTGACGGCGGACTATCGATGGGTTCTTCATGGAAGAAATTCTTTATGGAATATAGATTAGTCGCTCTGTTGTTAGATTATTTTCCGGAGATTTTTCTTCCGTTGCCCGCAAGAAGAACGTATCTTTATCTACATATGAAAAAACTCCTTCTCCCTCTCGCGTTTCTCTTGGTCTCGTGTACGCCGATGCTTCCCGCAAATCCGGGTGTGCAGAACGGCAGTGAACATTCGGAGCACTCCGACGACAGCAGCGTCGCAGCAAGCGTTGGCAGGCTGACGGGATCGCCGCGCCATCAGGAATGGGTGGAGGTGAAGAACGGCGACCGCACGATTTACACCTGGGTTGTCTATCCGCAGACGAGCGAGAAGCGTCCGGTTGTGATTTTGATTCATGAGAATAAAGGACTGAACGATTGGGCACGCAGCATGGCCGATCAGGTAGCCGAAGCGGGATACATTGCCGTTGCACCCGATCTCCTCTCAGGCTTCAGCGCGACCGAGACGCGCACGAGCGACTTTGTGGATGCCGATGCCGCGACGAAAGCGATTTCGCAGCTGAAACCGGACGCCGTGCAGTCCGATTTGCAAGCCGTATCCGATTGGGCGAAGACGATTCCCTCGGCGAATGGGAAGCTGGTCTCCGCGGGCTTCTGCTGGGGCGGCGCGCAATCCTTCGCATTCGCAACTCGCAATGACGACCTCGTGGCGGCCATGGTCTTCTATGGCACCGGACCGACGGAGGAATCCGCATACGGGAAGATTGATGTGCCTGTGTACGGCTTCTACGGCGGTGCGGACGCGCGCGTCAACGCCACCATCGACCAGTCGAAGCAGTACATGACCGCCGCCGGCAAGACGTACGAGACCGAAATCTACGACGGCGCGGGGCATGCCTTTATGCGCAGCGGCGAAGATCCCAACGGCGAAGCGCCCAACATCGCGGCACGCAACGCCGCGTGGGAGCGGATGAAGGAGATTTTGGCCGGCCTCTAAACGTCATATGCCTGCGAATCAACCGCCTGATCACCCCGACGAGGAGCCGCTGCGGCCCGATGATCCCGCCGTTCGAGACGAGATCGCGATGCTCCTTGGTCTTCCGCCCTCAGAGCTCGACCGACTTGAGGATGTCTGGCAAATCTACCGGGCGTTGCTTCAGGACAACCCGACCACGGATCCCGAAGATACATACGGTTTGATCCAGGCAAGCTTTGTTCGTGCAGACCTGAAAATGAATCGTGGGTTGATGGATTGGGTTTAAGTGAATCCTAGTTCACCCCCGCGGCCTGCAAGTACGACTTGATAAATTGCTTGCAGCCGACGTCGTCCTGCGTCGTTGAGCCGTGGCCACAGCCATCAGGAGCCGGATCAGGCCGGCCACAGAGGACTCCATGGCAATGGTAGTAGGCGCACTTATCGGGCTTCGAAACATGGACGGCGGTCGGGAAATTTCTCTGCCGCGCCTCATTCTCTTTTTGAATCTGATTCAAGCGTGCCGCAATTTGTGCCTGAAGATCACTGAGCTCCTGCTCCAATGCAGCCTTCTCCGCCTCCCTTCTGGCAATCAGGTTTCTGTAGAATTCCAGACCCGCTTCAATGGATACCTTCCGCTCGGCGCGAAGGGCATTGATTGCGCCTTCAAACTGCGTTTTTGCGGCCTCCGGCGGAATGTAGGTATCGACATCCGCCAGATCGCGCTGGAGCGGACTCATGCGCTTCTTCGCATTGTCTATGCCATCCTGCACCGCCTGAATTTCCGCAGGAATAGCTCCGGCGCGGTTCCGGAGAATGAAGAG
>JABFSS010000105.1 GCA_013140485.1 Candidatus Peribacteraceae bacterium
TTATGGTGGGCGGCGGCACTCTAGGAGATTTTCCCACTGTTCTTGCGCTGCTGGCCGTCATCTCGCATCGTTACCCGGGTTCACGCGTCGAGGACCTCCACTATTCTACCATTGCACACCATGCCGGGGTTCGATGGGGCTCCTCGGAGACGGCGTACGTCAGCAACGAAGTCCGTCAGGATTCGCTCGATCAGACAAAGCGCTGGTTCGCGGGTGGCCAGGGGCTGCGCAAACTCTACGCAGGCACGCCAAATCCGCTCGACGCGATGATCGATAGCCAGAAATTGCGAAGGGACTTCAGCGGATCAAAATGGACGAAAGCGATGGAAGAATATGAGGAAGTCGTCGCCTGGGCGAAGGAGCATCCCGATGACGTTCGCACGGGGGACGCTTCGTGGAACGCATGATGTTTGGTAGAAGGAGGTGGCTTTCAAAGCGGGCAGGGAACGGCCACAAAAGCCAACGTTCTAGCGTTCGCTTCGGCGTCGGTCTTGCCTGCATCGTCGGCTTGTCCGGGTGCATTAAAAAGGGATACCAGCGCCGAATAGACAAACGCGTGTGCCTGAGCCGGATTGTGGGCCCACTCATCCAAAATTTTGGCTATTTTTTCCATAATCGCTTCGACGAAATCAAGCGGCACCGATATTGAAATTCTGCTGTTTATTTGACTGCGCAAATTCTTCAATCGATCCGTCACATCAGGAGCTTTTTCTATTGTTGTTTCAGGCGCGGGAACGCGGAAATGATCAGTTTCTTGTCTTCTTTGCAGCAGACTGGGGAGATAGGTAAGCAGCGATCCGATCATTAATTAAACATGCTACTCCTTTCCAAGAACAGTGAAGCAAGAAACTCACAGCATGCTCCGAAAGAGCTTCTGCAAGGTCCAAAGTCATCGTCTCGATTCAGCTGTTACATCAACGGTTCTTCTCACCTTCGCTCTGCGGAGCTTCGGTGGGCAAGCAAATTGCTCCTACAAGACAACATCATTCGTTGCCCGGGTTTGTGCGACATTTCTGCGGTAAGAGTTCTTCGTTGGCAAGATCAGCAAAGGCATTCCACGCACCTGCGAATCTCTCGGCATTCAGCTCGTAGCGCGTACACACGTTTTCTTTTGCTTGCTCCAGCGGAATCGACTCCACAACGGAAAGCAGTCGAGCAGCCAGGCACAGTCCTTTCCGTGCCTGATCGGACCAGCGGCCTTTGAATCCATTCATCTCATTCCATTCATCGAGAACGTTCATAACTTCGCTCAGACGATCGGCGTCGTTCCACTCGACCTCCGGGATATCGGACACGGTCGGCTTTGCAATCCGTTTCTTTGGAGTCCCGGTATGAGCGGCAGTCCCTGTTTTTATGGTGCCGGCAGGGATCAATGATGCGTCTGCCCGAGGAGCATCTTTTTCGGCCTCGCGACATATCAGCGGCAGCAAGTCTTCATCGGAAAGATTGCCAAACGAGGCCTGGATTTTTACCCATCGCTCCTCATGAATCTCGTATCTCGCACACACCTGTTCCTTTCCATTCGTTCCCAACAAACGTGCAAGTAAAATCAAGCCTTTCCTTGTCGTATCGGTGCGAATACCCATTTCTCCATAAAACGCATCGAGTTGATCCACGAGTTTTTCAAGTTCAGGTTTGCCGGTTACATCAATTTCTCCGAGATCACTTGGTATTTTCGGTTGCACGTATCTTGGTGTTTGCCGCGGCGCTTTTGCCGGTTTTTTTTCATCACGCATTGTATCCGTGGACACACGGTCATCATCGACGGCATTCATGGTCGTGGTGATCTTCGTCGCAGTTACTTTCTGTGTTCCTGCAACGGTTGGCTTTTTCGAAGCGTGAGTTTCGGATGGTGCTTCATCGTTCAAGGTCGATGGCAATGCCGGCTTCGGCACGGCAGACGCCGTTGTGATGCCGCATTGCACTTTCCATTTGTCCAAATCAACAGGAGTGAAGCCATATGCGAGCATTTTTTTCACCACGTTGCCTTTGCTCCCGATCCGATACAGCTCGAAATAACGAATAATTTTTCTTTTTTCGGTGAGATCAAACGGGAATTTCCTTTCCATTCTGCCGGGCAATTTATCCATCATTTCCTCCAGCTTTGCATACTCCGCTGCATCGGATGGGATTGAAATCTTTTGCTTCCCAGTGTCACGTTTCCTTTGTTTCTTTTGTGCGGAAACAACCTTGTATGGGTCATTTTGTTCGAGGTCATCAGTGATTTGTACGAGTTCTTTCAGCTGATCGCTGGCGTCATCCCGGCCCGTGGTCACTGTCCGCCCCGCCCCGCTCTCTTTCGAGGGTGCCTCAAGAATGGTTGAGCCGTGTTGATCCGGTATGCGCACAGGTGGAGCATGGTCGGGGCGCACAGGAAATCTGTCAACAGTATCGATGCAGCTCCTTACATGAGCGGATTCATAAGCCGTCAAATCAGCGGTTCTTCAAATTGTTCTTCGACCTGCGCCTGTTCCTCCTTGCTTGGCGGCGCCGAGGCGGCTTCGTCCCACTTCTTCATCTCTTTTTCCACTTCTTCGCGGGGGAGGCAGTACTTGCGCCGCGACGCGGCGATGATTTCGGGCGACCAGTCCCGCTCGATCGTGGGGACGTCGAGCGTGCGGCCGGAGAAGGCTTCGCGCAGTTCGCCGTTGACCGACATTTTGATGTAGAACTCGCGGACGCCGAGGTTGATGATGTCGCGTTCTTTGAAGACCGGGGTGTATTCCTCGGCCAGAATCACCGCGTCTTCGGCGCCGACGCGGAAGCTGATGATGGAACCGACGTTACCGAAGACCGTTTTGCGGACGACATCATTCAATTGACCCATGTACTGGTGCGCGAGCGTCAGGTTCAGTTTGTACTTGCGCGCTTCG
Source organism: Candidatus Peribacteraceae bacterium (assembly GCA_013140485.1). GTDB lineage: Bacteria > Patescibacteriota > Gracilibacteria > Peribacterales > Peribacteraceae > JABFSS01. The sequence goes on from JABFSS010000105.1 coordinate 2,874, forward strand.
GAGAGAATTTCGGCAAACGTATCGGTCGCGAAGTTCTGGAACTCGTCGACGTAGAGGTAGAAATCGGTGCGCTTGTCCTCGGCGATGTTCGCCCGGCTCATGGCCGCCTGGTACATCTTGGTGATGAACATCGAGCCGATGAGCGACGAGTTCTCTTCGCCGAGCAGACCCTTCGAGACCTTCATCAGCAAGATTTTCTTGCCGTCCATCAGCTCGCGGATGTCGAATTTGGTCTTCGGCTGCCCGATGATGTTGCGGATCATGTTCGTCGCGACGAACTGGCCGACTTTGTTGAGCAGGGGAGTGATGGCCTCGGCGTCGAACTTCTCGCTCCACGCGGCGAATTCCGCCACCCAGAAGTTCTTTACCACCGAGTCCTCGATCCGCGCCACGATCTTCTGGCGGTAATTCTTATCCGTGAGCATTTTCAAGATCGAGAGGACGGTCGTATTCGGACTATCAAGGAGAGCGAGCGCCGTGTAGCGCAGCACGTGCTCCAAACGGTCGCTCCAGTTGGTGCCGAACAGCTTCTTGAAGATCTGCAGGAAGCCGATCGTCACCTGCATCTTGTAGGCTTCGTCGATTTTTTCGAGCGGGTTGAACGCGATGGGGAATTCCGTATCACCCGGATCGAGGAGAATCACGTCTTCGATGCGGTGCTCGGGGATATACCGCATGATCGCGTCGACCAGGTCCCCGTGCGGATCGAGCACCGCGATGCCTTCGCCGTTCATGATGTCGGCGTGAATGAGCAGTTCCAGGAGTTTGCTTTTGCCCGCGCCGGATTTCCCCACCGTATAAAGGTGTCGTCGGCGGTCCGTTCTCCGTATTCCGAACGGCACGAAGTTATTGTGGTAGTTGGTCAGCCCGAACGCGCTGACGTCTTTCTCACCCATCTTCGGTAAGTCCTGCGGCGGATCGGATTTGCGCGCGAGGACGTGCACGATGTGCGGGACTTCGTCGGCGTTGGGGAAGTGGTAGAGCGTCGCGATTTCCTTGGCGTTCAGGACGTAGGGAGTCGCATGCGTCCGCGCGCGGAACTGCGTGATGAATTTGGCCGTGTTCTTCACGTGGTGGCCGTGCATTTCGTTGATGTCTTTCTCGTTGAACTGCGAGAAGCTCGAGGTCACCGCGTCCAGATGACGGCCGGCCGTCACCGCGTCCTTGGCGATGTACGCGCAGCGGATGCTCACCTTAAACGGTTTGATCGTGGCCTTTTCTGCGGCTTTTTCGTGCCGTTGGTGCCCGACTCCTTTCCGGCCCCCCTCGCGCAGGCGGTCGCGCAGCGAGAAGAAGTGCCCGGCATCGGCGCGCTTCCTTCGCCAGTTGCGCAGGTAGTGGAAGGAACCCGTATCGTTCTGGGGCTCGGAGATGATTTGGATCCATACCTGGTCGTCGCGGCCGATTTTCGAAATGACGGAGAAGAGGCGAGACGAACTGTCCTCTTCAAACATATCGTACGTCTTGATCGGGTAGATGTCCGAATGGTGCAGTGAGACCTCGGCACCCGCGAGCGTCTGCTTTGCGGGGTCGAAATTCAGCGTGTAGTCCTTCATCTCCTTCACTTCGGCGTCGGGGAAGGTCGAGTAGATCAATCCTTCCACCGTTTCATACAAATTTTCTTCCAGCACGATGAAGAAGTACGTGTACTGGGCGTAGCCGTAGAACTCGAGCGATACGCGCTTGCCCGTGAACGTGTTCCACATGTTCACCATGAGCTCTTGGAACTTCGATTCGAGCTTCTTGTTCCCCTCCGTGCCTTGGGGAATCACAATATGCATGTAGCGCAGCGCCATACTCTGTAGTGTGCCAGAAAGTGGCTTTGAGTAAACGCAAAATTCAATATACGGCTTCCAAATAACACCGCTCGCAGTAGACGATTTCGGTTCGTTCAGGTGCAAATGAGGTCTCCATTTCCTCCCCGCACTTCATGCAGGGGCGTTTCCACAGTTGATAGGGATTGATCATCGATCGCCGCCTGTCCATTCGCACGTCGGCGTGGTGGCGGGGGAGGGGAATCCGCCATGTACGGTAATAGTTGAGCTCTTGCGGCAGAATTTTATATTTCTTGCTGCTCGATTCGCAGAGCAAGACTTTTTTGCAGATGTCCTCCCTGACGTCATCAACGGAGTCCGGAAGTTTTTCAGCGGTTCCCGTTTCGTCCTGATGAAGATCCGGAAGATCCGCCCATTGCCATCCGCGCGAAAGAACTTCCTCTCTGGTCAACGGCGCATATCTCAAGGAAGAAGACTCGGAATATGCGAACGGCGATGTGATGATAGGAAAAAATTTCCCCCAGTCTCCCGATTTCTTCATCTGCGTCGTGATCTGCGCAGCAAGTTTCTCATAATCATCCTTTGAATACTGTTGGTTGAGAATGCAGTATTGTTTGGACTTCAGCCCCGTGCAGCCGAAACAATTTTTGCAGGAATAACAGTCGATGCAGTACGCCACGTCGCTGCAGAGCCGACACTTTAGACACATGCGGAGAAAATAATTCCCGCCACCGATGCTCGCGGAATTAAAGGCCAATTCCCCGATCCCGCCGCGCGTGATGTCCATCCAGCTTGTGCACTGCTTGCTCGGGGAAAGATCCCAGCAGTAGCGGCTTTCATGGCAATTGAAGCAGCTGTAACACTCAAAGCAGTCGGCGCTGTTCAGGAGCTGGTCTCCGACGCACTGTTCGCAATTGACTTGCATCACATTCGGCCAGACCGCCTGCAGATGAAGGTCATCCAATTTTTTGAGGTTCTTTTGAAGCGTCGACCACCGTCCGTCCATCACCTCTCCCTTGATTTTGATGAATTCCTCCTTCGTGACAGGTTGATTTCCCACGTGATAACTCTTGTTCCGCAAATTGCAGCAGAAGAGACAGTCATTGCATCCTTTGCAGTCGATGCAGAAGTGACTGTCGCGCGTGCCAAAGCAACGATGGAGAAAACCGGAGAGATGACAGTCGACGCATTGAACGCATTCCCAGCATTGGGTGGATTTCTGGCAGCGAAGACAATCCACAAGATCCGTGTTGAACCCCGTGACCGTTTCGGAGTAGTACACGTCTTCTGAATAGTAGGCCGTGCTGCAGTAGTACGCGTTTTTTGAACTCCCGGCGCCGCAACTGTATTCGCAATTTTCGCAGTTCTCATTGAAGTTCGCCATCTTGGGCACTTCCTTGAACAATTTTTCAAATTGCGGGAAGAACGGCTGCGAAAGATTCACCGGCCGACCGTACTGCATGGCATCCCATGCGTCGCTCCACCATTCGGTGATGCCGTAGACCGGGAATGGCTTCTGTTCGCTGAAGATAGAGATGATAGGCTCTCCCGAAAGATCCGATTTCCGGCGGTGCAATATCAATTGAGGCGAGAACATTCCTCTGTGGATATGCCGACATGTCGGACACTCCGCTGGATCCCACTCCACGTCGAACTTCTTCGCCATCTCGCGATCGGCGTCGAGGATCTCGAAGGGGGATTTGCACCAGGGGTTTGCGCAGGTCTTCTTCACGTCGTCAGTATACCTCCTTTAGGTAGCACTCTTCGCAGTACACAACCTCCGGTCTCTCCGGTGCATACGTCGTTTGTATCTCTTTCTTGCAGTTCGCGCACGTTCTCATCCAGAGCTTGCGCGGGTTGCGCTGGGCGATGCGCATTCGCGTGCGCTCGACGGGGTGCAGGCGGGGGAGCGGGATCTGCATCTGCCGGTACAGTTCCAGTTCCTGCTTGATGAGCCGGAACGGCTTTCCCGTGATGGGACAGCGTACCGCGCGCTGCACGACGTCATCGGGCACATCGGCGATCCTGTCGGGCAGCGAATCGGCGGCCACCGTTCCCTCCGCTTTCGCGCCGTCGTCGGAATGCATTTTCCAGGGATATCCCTTCGTCCGCGCTTTCTCCGCCGTCAGCGGATAGTAGAGATGGGCGATCGTGTCGTTGTACGGGAAGGGCGAATGCGCGATGGGGAAGAATTCCCCCCATTCGCCGTTTGCCTGCATCTGCGTGATGATGCGCCCGGTCAGCTCAGTATACTGTTCCTTCGTGTACTGGCGGTTGAACACGCAATGCTTTTTGTTCCGCAATGCGACGCATCCGAAACAGTCGGTGCAGCCGTGGCAGTTGACGCAGTACAGCAGTGCCGACGAATCCCGGCAGTAGAGGGTAAACAGACAGCGGTTGCCGATCAGACTGCTCGATTCCAGGCACAGCTCCGCTCCATCGAAGAACGAACAATCCTGGCAGTCTGTGCCATGCAGGCAGTCCTGGAGATACGCGCAGTCGCGGCACTCTTGGATATCGAAACACGACCGGATGTTCTGACACTGCACGATGTTGTCTCCCTGCGCGTTCTCGGAGGAGCGGATATTCGACGCCCGGCGGATGGGGAATGTTCTCTTGAGTTCTGCGAAACGCTCGAGCGCGATGGCATACCGGGACGCGCTGCCGTCGAGCGCGCGCCGCGAGGTTTCGTATTCTTCTTTGGAGACGGGCTTGTTGAACAGGTGATACTCGGCATTGCGCAGATTGCAGCAGAAGAGCGAGTTCTTCACTCCCTGGCAATTGATGAGGAAGCTGCCCGAGGTGCACGACTCGCAGTTCTGGGAATACCGCAGGTCGTAGCAATTGCGGCAATCGATGCACTCATACAGCAATTCGCAGTCGATGCACCACAAGACATCGCTGACGCTGCGCGTGTTCACGATGATCCAGCTGTAATACGTCCGTTCGACGTTATGCGTGGACGTCGAGAGGTAGCTGTCCTTGCTGCCGTCGGCGAAGTTGCAGAAGTCGGCGTTTTCCGCGTTGTTGTTGATGACCGACGGCTGGGGCACGACGCGCAGGAGTTCCTGAAACTGCTCGAAGAAACCGCCGCCCGTCCACTGCCTGCCGTACGACATGGGATCCCAATCGTCTTTCCACCACGCGGCGGGATCGTAAATGACGAACGGCGCATCGGGATCGAACATGGAGATGATGGTCCGGCCCGTGCGGTCGCACGTGCGGTAGTACAGTTGTTGTTCGTTCCGGTACGCCAGTCTCCTCTGCGAGCGGCAGTCGGGACAGCGGGTCGGCGGAGGGACGGCAACGGGGCGGTTGCCGATGATGGGCGCGATCTTCGTGTAGAAGGCCGCGTCGAGGTCCGAAAATTCAAACCCGGAGCCGCAGTTCACACAGAGTATGTGCATGGAGATTCTGCAGTATAAGCAACAACAACCGCACCGGGAACATTTTCGCATCCCGAAAGACCGTCCGAGAATTATTGGCTTCGCGAAGAGTTTTTCGTGCAGCCGCGATTATCACTCCGGTGAAAATCGCCGTCACGCGTGCCTCTTCCACAGAGCCTGGAAATGCTGTTCATGCAGCGCGACGAGTTCCGGTTGCCGGATGATGATGACGCGCGGGTTCTCGACGTCGCAGACGAAGTGCGAGACTTGCCGGGAGCACATCATCAGACAATCTTTCTTGATGGGAAGTTCATCCGTCAGCATCGTCGTGCGCTTCTCGCGGGAATCATTGCGTTGAAACAGGAGGGCTTGGGGTTCGTACATGTTGAGCACGCGCGAGTAGATGTTCCTGCTGAGCCTCCGCGCGATAAAATTCCGTTCCTCGGGACATTCGTAGTTCATCTGGGCGGTCTTCCAGAAGTTGGGAGCGGTCCCGATCGCCAGGAATTCATTCTCGAACGTATCGGGAATCTTCACGTACTCGTCGCGGAACGCATCGACGCCTTCGCGAATCTCGATCGTATCGGGTTCCAGCTCATCGATGCCCATGAAGGGAAGCAGACGATCGAGGTTTTTCAGCGCCAGTTCGAGCCGCCGGAGTTTGCGCTGCTCGCCGCCGATATGCCGGGCGAGATGTTCCAGTGACAGAGGCGAGTACTCGCGCTGGCGGCCCTCCACGGTTTTGGGCTGCACCATTCCGCGCTCTTCCAGTTTCCGCATCGCGCGGTAGACCGTCACCGGAGGAATCTTGGTGCTCGCGATCAATGCCGGAATCGTCGCCGTCCGCTTCTTGAGGATCTGCAGATACAAGCGGATCTCCTGTTCGGTCAGGTCGGAGAGGCGCAGGAGATAGCGGATGCGGTCGATCATCAGTCTGTCAGTATACCGTATCCAGGTAACATTGCTCGCAATAGACGATCTCCGGTCTCTTTGGATCGTACGTCGTCTGAACGTCCTTCTTGCACTTCGCACACTGTCGCTTCCAGAGCGTCCTCGGATTTCGTAGCGCCATTCGCCGGTTATGCCGTTCATCGGGATGCACGTGAGGAACGGGGAGTCCGCGCTCCCTGTAAAAAGCGAGTTCCTGCTTGATGATGCGGAACGGCCGGCCCGTCACTTCGCACGTTACGGCCCAGTTGAGGATGTCATCCGGGATGTCCTTGATAGAGGAGGGAAGCTTGGCTCCGGGGATGACCTTCTCGACTTTCGGCATCTCGTGTTCCTGCGTGCGCCACTTCCACCCTTTCGTTTCCACTTGTTCCTTCGTCATCGGGTAATACTCCTGTGCCGGCGTCTCGTTGTAGCCGAAGGGGAACAGGTCCGGTGGGAAGAATTCACCCCATTCTCCGGTCTTCTGCATATGCGCGATGATCTTCGGCACCAGTTCTTCGTACTGCTCTTTTGTGTACTGCTTGTTCAGAATGCAGTATTTCTTGTGACGTATGCAGCAGCAGCCGAAGCAGCTGTCGGACGAAATGCAGTAATTGCCGTAGTAGACGTCGGACTTTCCGTCCCAGCAGCACGCGTCGAAGAGGAAGTGCGTGACGCCTTCGCCGACGCCGCAGCATTCGTAACAGAGTTCCGCCGGGTGGCCCCACCGGTAGACGTCGTAGCAATCTTTTCCGCCGCCTTTCATGTTCGTGCAGAATTTCGAGTCTTCCATTCCGTTGCAGTCGTAGCATGCCTGTGCGTTCTTGCAGTTGAGGAGGTAATTCCCGAATGAGCGCTCGTTCTGCAGGCCGATCATCGCCTTGCGAGGATGCGCGGCGAGGAGCTTCTTATACGCGGGTTCATCGAATACGGATTTCAGGCGTTCTTCGTAGGCGTCTTTTGTCAGCTGCTCGTTCAGATAGCAGTATTCCTTCTGTCTTAATCCCACGCATCCGGTGCAGTTGCGGCAACCGAGGCAGTCATAGAGGTATGCGGAGTCCGAACAGTTGGCGGATTGCTGTGCATTTCGCACGTTGTAGCAGTCGGAACAGTCCGTGCATTCGTAGCACAGCTCGAGGTTATAACTATGGGCGCAGTCCAGCGTGTGTTTGGCGTAGTAACAGTCCTGGCAGTACATGGATTTCTCGCTGTGGTCCGTGCAGAAGCACATGTGGCAGTTTTGGTTCCATCCCGCATAGTTCACGAACGGAGAGTTCTGGTTTCCGTGCACGATCAGCGACATGATCGGCACACTTTGAATCAACTCTTTCATCTGTTCGAAGAACGGTCGCGAAAAATCAAAATCCTTTCCGTACTGCATCGGGTCCCAACTGTCGCTCCACCACGTCTCGGCTTCGCAGACGGTCATCGGCGCGTCCGGAGCGTAGATCGACACGACGTCTTTCCCGGTATCGTCGGCTTTTCGCGTGTACAAGTTGCGAATATTCACAATCGATAACCTGCGCTGATCGCGGCACTGAGGACAATACGTTGGCGGAGGAATGTCATAACGCTTCCCCGCAAACACAGGCGACACCTTTTGATAGAAGGCGAGATCATCCTGTGTGATCTCGAATGACTGGCTACAGGCGGCGCAAGTTTTATTCATGAGGGGGCTAGTATACCTCCTTTAAGTAACATGCTTCGCAGTAAACAGACTCAGGACGGTCGAGAGAATACGTCGTCCACATCTGTTTCTGACATTTCACACAGGCTCGTTGCCAGAGTCGTGGAGGATTCCTGCGAGCGAGACGTTCGAGATTTCGGCAATCAGGACACTTGCAAGGAGGCGGAATGCCCATGTTCCGGTAGAAATCGAGCTCCTGCTGGATAATCCGATAATTTTTACCGCACGCCGTACACGCGAGGATCTCTCGGAGGATGCTGTCGGTCGCATCGCGGATATCGTTGGGCAGTTGATCAGGTTTCAGAGTTTCCTTTCCGGTCGTGTGCGGTAACCGATCACGCCATTTCCAACCGCGCGCGATCACGTCCTCCTTCCTCAGTGGATACGATTCCGCGGCGTTCGTTTCGTTGTAGCCGAACGGAGAGAGATGGATCGGGAAGAAGCCGCCGAAGCCCCCAGCATCAATCATCTGTTGAATGATCGTGCCCGAGAGTGCTTCGTATTCCTCCTTTGTGTACTGCGTATTGAGGATGCAGTACTTTTTTCGTCGCAGTGAAACACAACCGAGAAGAAAATCACTCGACAGGCAGTTGTCGGAGTAGATCGCGTTATGCGACTGATTCGCGTAGATGCAGAAGCAGCTCATGTTGTTGTCGTCAACGGTGACACAGTCGTAGCACCACTGCGGAGCTCCAGCCTGTGTGATGTCGTAGCAATGTACGGGTGCATCTGATCGCTCAATCCATTTCGAATACTGTGAGTTGGTACACACGTAACCTTCATGAACATCTTTGCAATGGAAAAGATGATCGCCGAAACAATTCTCGCAGTTCTGCAGGTTCATGTTCTTCCTTGGGATCGTCAGAATGAACGCCGCGAATTCCTTCTGCAGTTTTTCGATGCCCGTTCGTGTTTTGAGTCCGTAGGAGGCGAGTGCTCGCATGTAATCCTCTTTTGTATGTGGCTTGTTGAAAATGTGATATTGCTTTTGGCGCAGTCCTGCGCACGCGATGCAGTCAGTGCAACCCTTGAGGTCAAACCCAAACGCGCAGTCCGTGCAGTTTTCGGAGTTCTGGAGGTAGATGCAGCGATAGATGCGCTGTGAATCGACGCTCTCGTAGGCGAGTTCAGAGCCAAGCTTGACTCCTTCACAGTCCACGCAGAATTTGGATTGATCGCAGATGCGGCAGTAGATGCAATCTTGCATCTTCCACATGCCAAAACAGAGGTAACAGTTCTTTGCGAATGCGACATCCTGGCAGTATGCGCAGTTTTCGCTCATCACGCCGTCATCATTGACCATCGCGCGCTGCACAACGCGGTCATAGAGTTCCCGGAATTGGTCGAGGAAGGGTCGCGCTGGATCAAAAGGTTTCCCGAAACTCAGCGGATCCCACTTGTCCGTGTACCAGCACGGATTACAGAACACGGGATAAGGATTTTCCGGCGAATGCACCGTGACGATACTCTTCTTACAGAGGTCGCACGAACGTTGATAGAGCGTGCGCTCATTGCGCCACGAGAGTCTCCGTTGCCTTCGGCAGTCGGGACAGAGTGTGGGTGGTGGAATGAGATACTTCTTTCCAGCCAAGACTGGCGAGATCTTGTCGTAGAACGCGAGATCGGCATCCGTAATTTCGAAGGATTGCTTACACCATTGATTAGCGCAGGTCTTTTGCATAGAGGAGGTCAGTATACCTCCTTCAGATAGCAATCCTCACAGTAGACAGTCTCCGGACGGTCCGGAGCATACGTCGTCTGCATTTCTTTCTGACACTTCGCACAGTTCCGCTGCCAGAATTTTCTCGGATTTCTCTGATAAAAACGGTCCAAGTGACGCTGGTCGGGACTGCGGCGGGGGAGCGGGAGGCGCTGCTCTCGGTAGAACTTCAATTCCTGGGGTGTGACTTTAAATGGTTTGCCGGTGATCTCACATTTCACAGCCCAGTTGAGGACGTCGTCCGGAATATCATCGATGGAATCAGGAAGCGCAGAACTTTCAATAATTTTCTTTACGGGAGGAGGCGTATCCGTCGCATCGTCCCAGTTCCAACCGCGCGCCAGCGCCTCTTCTTTCTTTGTGGGGTAATACATCTGCGCCGTCGTCTTGTTGTAGCCGAATGGAGAGAAGGAAATCGGGAAGAACTCGCCCCATTCATCGGTGCTGCACATATGCTCGATGATCTTCGGCACGAGCGCTTCATATTCCTCTTTGGTGTATTGCTTATTGAGGATGCAGTACTGCTTGTGATGCGCATTGAAACATCCGAAGCAGTCCCTCGAGCTCTGCACGAACCAGCAGTACAGAAGATCGGAACAATTCACGTGGGTGTGGTGGCTGAAGAGCGCGTGATACGTGTCGTTGCCGGCAATGCAACATTCATACGATTCGCGGAGCTTGAGCCCGTACTGGTAGCAGTCGTAGAGATCCTTCGCGCCCGTGACGATCTGATACAGATACTTTCCGCTCTCGACATCTTCGCAATCAAAGCTGGCATGCGTGTCTTTGCAATTCTGCAGATGGTCACCGGAGCAGTTCTGCAGGTTCTGCCTCTGAAATTCCTTGAAGTGGTGACTCTTCTCGATGTCCTTCCGCCGCGCTTTGTACTTCTGATACTGCGCATGGGAACCCAAATCGATGGATGCCATCTTTTTCTTGTACTCGTCGGCACTGAGTTGTTGATTCTCGAAGCAATATTCCTTCTCGCGCAATCCAACGCAGAGGAAGCAGTGCTTGCAGCCGATGCAGTCGCGCAGGAACGCCGACGAGCTGCAGTTGACGCAGTCCTGGCATCCCGTGAGTCCGTAACAACTGTGCACGTCGACGCAGTCGTAGCAGAGTTCGCAGCTCAGGTTGTAAAAACCGTCGACGCACGAGGTCGTCTTCTTGAATCCGTACCCGTAGTAGCAGTCTTCGCAGAAATCGGAGTGCATGATCAGGTAACAATTCTTCGCGAATCCCGCGTAGTGGATGTATTCGGAGTTCTGGACCGTCCCCGCGATCAGCAGATTTTGCGCCGGGACGTCCCGCCACAGTTCTTTCAATTGATCGAACATCGGCCGGGAGAAATCCACGTCACGACCATACGTACAAGGATCCCAGCCGTCTCCATGCCAGCATTCGCGGCAGTACACGACTTTCTTGTTATGCGGCGGTTGCTCGGTCAGCGTGGTCTTGCCGCAGAGGCCGCATTTTGCGGAATAGAAATTCCGCTCGTTGCACATTGCCGTTCGCCGTTGCTGCCGGCAGTCGGGGCAGTGCGTGGGAGGCGGGATCAAATATTTCTTTCCAGCAAAAACAGGGGAGATGCGGTCGTAGAAATCGAGATCGTCTTGGGTGATCTCGAAGGATTGGCTGCACTGGACGCAAGATTGATGCATTGGGTGTCAGTATACCCTCTCGCTTTACCGCAATCCCTTGTAGGTCCGTTCATTCTTTCTCGTGACCCGTCGAATTTCCACGTTCTTCGTTGCCGGATCCACGAAGAAGATAATCCGGTAGGGTCCCATGCGCACGCGGAACCACCCCTTCATTCCCTGGAGCGCTTTGATGCCGGGAACCTTTCGATAGTCATGTT
>JABFSS010000046.1 GCA_013140485.1 Candidatus Peribacteraceae bacterium
GCGCTTATCGTTGTGCTCTCCGTGATGACGGGTTTCGACAGGGAACTCACCGCATCGATCATGGGCAACAATTCGCACCTCAGCGTCGCCGATCAATTTGATAACCCTATCGAAGATCCTGCGGGTCTCATCGACCTGCTTAAGAAGAATTTTCCCAAGATCACCGCCGCCAGCCCTTTTATCGCAATCAAAGCGGTAATGCATCCCGGCGGGGACGGTGCCGAAAAACATTACGAACCGGTACTCGTGGTCGGCATAGACGCGGAAACCGAGGGACCCGTCACGAATCTCGCCGCTAACCTCTCCAACACACAAGGCCGTACGTTCGCAGCTGGAACCCTGCCCAAGAAGAAAGAGGTTGTTCTCGGTTATATTCTCGCGCAAAATATTGGCGCCGATATCGGCGACCTCGTGGCCGTGGTTACACCGAGCAAGAAACCTTCACCGCTTGGAATGATCGGCAGCCAACCGGTCTGGCTTACCGTGTGCGGCATATCCCAAGCCCAAATGTCCGATTTCGATTCAGTGTATGCCTACGTGGATATTCAGACTGCGCAACAGATCAAGCAACAGAAAGGCGTCGACGGCATTCACTGCATGCTTTCCGATCCGCTGAATGCTGCGAATGTGGCCGAAGAAATCCAAAAACAGTTCGGCTTCGCAACAACCACCTGGTACCAAAGCAATCAGTTCTTTTTCGAGGCCCTTAAGCAAGAAAAAGTCGTGATGGCCATCATCCTCATGTTCATCGTGCTCGTGGCGGCGTTCAATATCACGAGCACTCTGATCATGGTGGTGATGGAGAAAAAGCGCGACATCGGAATCCTGCGTACGCTCGGCGTAGGACCTGGCGCAGTCATCCGGATTTTTATGATGGAAGGTTTGTACATCGGACTGAGCGGAACCGTGACCGGCGTTGTGCTGGGTTCCATTCTCGCCTACAACTTAAATCCCGTCGCAAAAGTAATCGCAAACCTGTTCGGCGTCGACCTCTTCAATTCGGTTATTTACCACTTCGACCACATCCCCGTCGCGGTCGTCCCGCGTGACGTTGCGTTTATTACCTTATCCGCCGTCGCGCTGACATTCATATCGACTCTCTATCCGGCCTGGAGCGCATCACGGCTCGACCCGGTGGATGCGTTACGCTATGAGTAACGCTGCACCGCACGTCCTCGAATGCGTCAAGGTGGAAAAGACCTTTAACGACGGCACGCGGGAGCTACGCATCCTGCGCGGGTTGGATCTCGCGGTAGACGAAGGCCAGATCCTCGCCATCAGCGGAGCGTCCGGCGCAGGTAAAAGTACGCTTCTGCAAATCATGGGCACGCTCGATCGCCCCACCGGCGGCGACGTGTTATTCCGCGGCAAATCGCTCGCGAAAATGGATCGCGCGTCCGTGAACCGCATCCGCAATCGCTCAATTGGTTTTGTCTTCCAGTTCTATCACTTGCTGCCCGAGTTCACCGCGCTGGAAAACGTCATGATGCCCGCGATCTGCATGGGCGCCAGCCGCAAAACCTGCCGGCCCCGCGCAGAGGAGCTTTTACAAAAGGTGGGACTCCAGGATCGTCAGACGCATAAACCGGGTACACTCAGCGGCGGTGAGCAACAACGCGTGGCAATTGCGCGCGCCTTGTTCAACAAACCCGACGTGGTGCTCGCTGACGAACCCACTGGTAATTTGGATGAGCGCACAGGGCAGGAAATCATTGACCTGCTGTGGAACTTGAACCAGTCGGACGGCGTAACGCTTGTGATTGTTAGCCATGACGAAGGTCTGGCTAATCAGGCGCATCGTTGCGTCCATATCCATGAAGGCATGGCGCACATCAAGTCCGGCTGATTTTCGCGATTCTAAAGATAGGGGTAGGAGAGCGTGAGCTCCCCCTCCCTCCGAACCGTACGTGCGGTTCTCCCGCATACGGCTCTCCGGTTAGTGGTGTTACCTTTGTAAGGGCTGGCGCGCATGTGTATAAGCTTCTTGCAAGGAGAAGAGGCCTTGTTGTGCGAAGTAGGCGTTGGGCCAGCGTTGATGGTCATTGCCGCGTCCGCGTCCTGTGCGGCCTGCTCGTTTACGTAAGATGGAGCGCAATCGCATGCGCACCCATCCGTCGATCGTGGGAGGTACATTCCAGTGGCTGTGCTTGAAGTATTCATACCAGCCGCGGAGCGTCGGGTTGAGAGTGGCGATGATGCGTTCCATGCTGCTTCCGTGAGTGCGTCTGGTTTTGGACCGTATCGTGTCTTTGAATTTCTCCAGACTCTTCTTACGGGGCCATTTCATGCCGCGCTCGAAGTGATAGCCTAGAAAGTCAAAGCCGCCACGTTGCGTGGCGTCTACGATATGGGTCTTCTCTGGATGGAGCGTGAGTCCTGCATGTGCAGTCCATGCTCGCACCCGGTTGAGCGCCTCTTCGGCTTGCGCTTGGGTTCGGCACAGAATGACGAAGTCATCCGCGTACCGCACCATCTCGGCTTGGCTTGCAGCCATCAGGTGGTCGAGTTCATCGAGATAGATGTTGGACAAGAGCGGACTGATGACCGCTCCTTGCGGGGTGCCTTCTTCCGGTGTCCAGGAGGACGCCGTGTCCATGATGCGTTGTTCCAGGTAGGCCCAAAGTAGCTTCGTCACACTGCCGTCGGCGATGCGATGCTTCACGCATTGCATCAACCGTTCATGCGGTATCGTGTCGAAGTACTTCTTCATATCGGCATCCACGACGTAGTGGTATCCCTCATCCAGCAGCGCCCGCACCCGCCGCAAGGCATCCTTGCAGCCACGTCCGGGCCGGAACCCGTAGCTGTGTTCGGCAAAGTCCCGCTCGAAGATCGGTTCCATCACGTTTCGCAACGCCGTCTGCGCCACCCGGTCCCGCACCGTGGGAATTCCCAAGGGCCGCATCTCCTTGCCGCCCGCTTTGGGAATCCAGGTCCGCTTAATCGCCTGGGGCCGGTAGGTTCCGCCCTTCAGGCTTTCGTGCAACCGTGTGAGGTTGTGGTCCATGTGCTTCTCGAATTCCTCTATCGTCTGGTGGTCTACTCCCGCTCCTCCCCGATTCCTCTTGACCTGTTCAAACGAGGACCGCAGATTGTCGGGCGCGTACACCTTATCCATCAGGCTGAACCATGTGCCTCCTTGTACCCCGTTTTCCAGGGCTGCCAGCATGCGTGTCGTCCATACACTCGGTTCCGTCCACGCCCATCGGGCGCGGATGTCTCCGGCTTGTATAGCACCGCCGGAGCGGTGCACTTCCGCCGATGTTTCTTCCGCTTGCATGGTCTTCACTCATCCACTTTCCTGCCATCCTTCGCTCCACGCCCATTACGGCGCTTCCCCGCTACTACGATGGCTCTGACTCCTGTCCGAGCGGCTCTTCGGTCCTTCTCACGGACATGAACACCGTCCTTACTTCGGACAGGTCTCCTTGCTTCACGTACACGCCCTTCTCGACCATTCCGTCTCCAACCACCCCCTGTCCCTCCGACGCCGCTTTTGCACACTACCCCTCAGCGCATCGGATTACTTCCAGGCTTCGCCACTATCTAGCAGGCTCGCCGGAACATCAGGCCGAATCGAGTTCGTTATCCTACGGACTGGTCATTCATCTCCCGTTGCTCTCCACCTCGTCTCACAACGACGCAGTTACGGTCGATTACGGGCCGGAGAGTGCGTGCCCGGAGAGGACTCTCACCTCTCTGTTCGTGTACGCTTGCAAGCGCACTAGAAGCGGCGTCTCGCCGCTTAT
>JABFSS010000123.1 GCA_013140485.1 Candidatus Peribacteraceae bacterium
ATCCGCGTCAGCATCCAGAGTCGGTGGGCTCCTGGCGGCCTCAACATTCCCAACCCTTTTGCCTCAAACCCGACCAGGAACTACACGTTCATTTATCAGACTGCGCCTGCTCTGGAGCCCGTCGCTGAAGAGTGCCACTGGTTCCGTCAGAACATTCCCGGTCAGGGCGAGTATGTCGAATGGACCGATCCTCTGCGCATCGGACGGGGAGAAACATCCGGCATCATTCGCGAAGGGGCCGGGTGCAGAAATCTGGGGACGGAAAGCGAGTGGGTCGGAGCGGCTAACGAATCCCAGTACCTCAGGGGGCTTCGCGTCGTCCGCGTGGCGGACGGCTGGAACGATGACGTCCCCGGCCTCGGCTTCCCCGTGGTCCGGCAGGCGTTCCGGGTCGAGGTCGCTCCCAACGCTGATGTTGGTGAACATGCGCTCTGGTCGTTTGATTCCAATGAGGATGCAGAAGAGGCGACTGTGGAAGTGGTCGAAAGGCTACAGGGTCCGGTGCGAGGCTACTGTTGCACCGAACAAGGCAGTGCGTGCGCGGAAATGCGCGACGAAGTACTGGCACCCGGAGAAATGGGACCTCCGCGCCCGGCGAACGTTCTTTGCCGCGAGCTCTCGGGTCAAGGCAACACGTACGTATCCGCCACCGAGAACGATGCCATCAATCACTGCAACTATGCCGTCTGTCAGCAGCCGGTGCCGTGTTGCGTTCCCGGTGGGAATCCCGCCGGTCCGGGGACATGCACGGTGACGACTGAAGAAAGTTGCCGGGGATACCCGGGCGGCGTTCCGATGCGCGGCCAAACCGAAGCGCAGTGCGACGCGCGGGCCGCGAACAACTGTGCCACGCCCGCCGTTGCGAATCCCGATACCCGGTATTACTGCGCTCCCAACCTGGCTCTGGGATTGGGCGTCGGAAATTTCGGTATGTGCAGACCCGTCCTTCCCACGGCGACCGGTCAGTACCAGCCGGGCCGGGCCGGAACTCCCCATTACACAGTCCCTGCGTTTTTTGAATACGACAGCTACACGGAGAGCATGAGCGACTGCTTGGCTACCTGCGGCGATTACTATTGCGTCTACCTGCCGGTTGGCGCCGCGCCGAACATGCCGGTGGTCCGCGGGTGCATTAACTTCCCGCAACCGCTTCGCGTAGATGCAGCCACGCTGGAGGCGACGTGTCCGATGGATGAGGACTTTAATCCGTGGTACGAGAATCGCGCCGGGAAGTATCTGGATGGGCGCGCCAATGCCACGTATCTCTTCCCGCCGCTCTGTCCCATCGTGCCGGCTGCGACGATCGCGGCGGCTCCCAATCTGCAGCAGCGGCAAGCCCTGCTCTACTACACCCGCGCGCTCAACGGTCCTGCCGATGACGGGGGGTTCGAGACGCAAGCACAGTGCAGCAATGTCTGTAATCCGTGCACCGGTCCCAACTGCTTCGGTTCTGTTGTGGGCACGGTCGGAGGCGGCGCTCAGCTCGGGGGCGGGATGCCCGGCGGTTTCCCCGGAGGATTCCCCGGCGGTTTCCCCGGGGGTATTCCGGGTGGCGGTTTCCCCGGTGGTATCCAGGGCGGTATTCCTTCCGGCGGCAACCCTCCCGGTGGTGGTGTAGGCGGGCCGTCCGGAAACAACAATACGTCTTCTCCCGGCGGTGTTTGTCCCCCTTCCACGACCGGCTGCATACCGATGTGGAACAGCCAGTGCCAGGCGGAGGGGCGGCCGGAGTGCCGGCGGACGCAGACAACGCCGTGCTTCGCGTGCGAAGGACCCGGAACCGACAGCAAAAGTTCTAACCGCAACTCCGTTGGGAGTTCAGCCCGGACCTCCAGCAGCACGTCGGTGCGAACGTCGGTGGGCAGTTCCGCACGCCCCCCCACGAGCAGTTCCGTTCGCACGTCCGGAAGCACGTCGGTGCGGACATCGGGGAGCAGCTCGGTCCGTACCTCGGGCACCAGTTCGGCTCGGACATCCGGCACCAGTTCGGCTCGGACATCCGGCACCAGTTCGGCGCGGACATCCGGTACCAGCTCGGCTCGCACCTCCGGGAGCAGTTCCAACACATCAAGAACATCCAGCGTGAGGACGAGTAGTTCCTCCGTGCGAACGTCGGGGAGCAGTTCCAGCACGTCGAGAACATCCAGCGTGAGGACGAGTAGTTCCTCTGTGAGGACCTCCGGCAGCAGTTCGCGCACGTCGTCGCGCAGCACGTCTTTCTCGACCACATCGAGCAGGACATCCTCATCGTCGACTTCTTCCAGAACGTCCTCCCGGACCAGCAGTTCGTCGTCGAGATCGTCGAGCGCCTCGTCGGCCCAGTGTCCGGCGGGCACCGTGTGCAACATCCGGCTCGTGGAAAACGAATGCAAGCCCATCAACATTCCGTGCGGAGCCGGCTTCGTGCCGAAATGCTCGGGCTCGTGCCGCGACGACATTTGCCAGGGTCAATGTTGCGTCTGCGTTCCGAGCAGTTCTTCCAGCAGCACGTCGTCGCGCACCAGCAGTTCTTCCAGCAGCACGTCGTCGCGCACCAGCAGTTCTTCCAGCAGCACATCGTCGCGCACCAGCAGTTCCTCCAGCAGCACATCGTCGCGCACCAGCAGTTCCTCCAGCAGCACGACCTCGTCCCGGTCGAGTTCGAGCACCACGTCGTCGCGCTTCTCGTCCTTCTCGACCTCGTCCCGCTCCACCAGTTCGTCCATCCGGCCCTTCTGTATCGACTTCCCGCAACTCTGCAGCAGCTCGAGCAGTTCCCGGACGTCCTCTGCGTCCAGCCGCTCCGTCTTCACGAGTTCTTCCGCTCGCAGCAGCGCGTCGTCGTCCCGCGCGAGCAGTTTCTCCAGCGTCTCGTCGCGTTCCAGTTCGCCGTCGTCCCGCTCCAGCGTCACCTCGTCGCGCTTCACGTCCTTCTCGACGTCGTCTCCCACGTTTGCCAGGAGCAGTTCGGCCCGTTCGACGAGCTCAGGGCAAGCGAGTTCTCTCACTCCGTTCTGCGTCGAGTTCCCCGGGGCCTGCGCCGGTTCGTCGTCCGTGAGCAGCTGGGCATCGTGTTCCGCCAATGACCAGTGCGAGACCGGCCTCTGTCGCAGCGATGTCTGCGTGCCGTGCAACGTGGATAGCGACTGCCCGGCCGAACGAAACCTGTGTTACCGGCGGCGCTGCATCGCTTCGCCCGTCTGCGGCAACGGCGTCCGTGAACCCGGCGAAGCCTGCGATGGCTCAGAAGGATGCTCGGCTGACTGTCGCTTTGAGAGCGGCCAGGGATGCCGTGACGATCGCGACTGCGAAAGCAACCGGTGCGAGAACGGCGTGTGTCTCCCGTGCGTTCCCGGCGAGGGCACATGCGGCGAACGCCTCTGCGGCAACGGCAAGCCCGATGCCGGCGAAGAGTGCGATCTGGGCGGTGAGAACAACGACCTTCTCTCCGACCGCTGCCGCACCGACTGTCACAACCCGCGCTGCGGCGACGGCGTGGCCGACCGCAACGAACAGTGTGACGACGGCAACGGCGTCAGCGGCGACGGCTGCGACCGTCTCTGCCGCATCGAAGTCCGCACGGTCACCATCGACTTGCCCACGACGTCTCTCACCGCCGATATCACGTCACCGCTCGCCCCCGGTCACGCTCCCATCGGCCAGACGGGCCCTGCGGCGATCGCCGTGATGGCGGCGGGAGGAGCGGCGGGGTGGGCGTGGATGAGGCGAAGGAAAACGAGGTAATCGACGCAACCGAGGCAAACGAGGATCCTCGTTTCCGTCGATTTCTTTGCTTACTTCGTTTGCTTTTCATCACCACAGCCGCGCCGCGCCTTCTTTCAAGAGAACGCTCCGCTCCTCGGTTTTGCCTGAAACAAGATCCACCCTCTTCCCCACAACAAGGAGAGGCGGGATGGACGCATGGCGGATCGTCAGGGCAGGGGAGTGCTCCACGCGAAACGACAGCGTCACCCCTTCGGGCAAATGCCACCGCGTGAATCCGAGCGACGGAGGATCAGACGTCACCATCGAAAGAGCGGCTCCCCGCGTTTCGCGCCGTTCCCAGCCGGAGGGAACACTGACGCGCACGTCTGCGCCTTCCGCGATGAATTCCACGATGCCGGGGTTCTTTCCCGCCGTCTGGTGGACGGAGAGCGTCGCTGCCGCATCATGCTCCACCGCGATTTCCGCCATCGGATCCTTCCGTTGCTGTATTTTTGCCTGCTCTGCTCGGACGGTCAGGAGTAGCACCCCTGCCAAGGTGACGGCCGACAGGAAGATGACCGTTCCTTGACGATTGCGCATGCCGCTGATGCTATCGCGGAAAAACCCTAACCTCCAAATCCAAAAACCCAAGCAAGGACGTAAGACATCAAGAAAAAGTAAAGAATACTTTCCTTTTTATATTGCCGAGGATTTGGGGCGTAGATTTTAGGATTTTTCTGCCAAGAACGATTCTCTTCCACCCTCTTTCGTGCTACAATACTTGCGATGGAGATGGACCCCCACACATTCCAGCAGATCATTCGTCGAATCGAACAGCAGATGCGTTGTCCGCAATGCGGCAAGCGCATCCCCGTGCTTTTTCCGGCGGTCCGCATGGCGGCCAATGATTTCCTCTTGCTCCAACTCAAGTGCGATACGTGCGAGGCGTACATCGTCCTCCACGCGTCGCTCCAGGGTTTGCATCATTTCCAGTCTATTCCGGAGAGCCAGCAATTCGTCAACGCGTCTTCGAGTCTGCAGTTAAAAGACGAAGAACTCGCCTCGCTCCGCACGGCGCTCGAGCAGAACGGAGGGTCATTCGAAAAGATGTTCAAGAAGGTGGAATCGGGGCCGGCAGCGCCGACGGATACGCGTATTGCGTGAAGAAATTGAGAATGGAAAATGGAAAATTGAGAATTGAAAATAGGACAGGGAAAGGAACATGATGTTTGACGTGAATCGGATTATTCCCTGGGCGGCACTTCTTGTTGCAGGCTGTTCATTGTCCGTCGATCTTCCGCTGACCGGCTCCGGTTCTGTTCGAGATGTCCTTCACACTGCGTCCGGTTACGTGATGGAAGCCGGAAAGCAGGCAGCTGCCACGATTGAGTTCGGGAAGAGGGGAATTCAGAAAGGCAAAGAGACGGTCGAGGAACTTCAAAAACGCGCCGATCAAGTACAGAAGGGGATTGAGAGCGTGAAGAAGGGGAAGGAATTGATTGAGAAGGGGTTGGCGAAGTAGTCCCTCGTACCATCCCTCGTACGAAATTGCTGCGGCAATTTCTACTCGGGATGACAAAGGAGTGCTCATCACAGCTCCTCGGTACGAAAACCGCTCCCGCCTTCGCTAAAGCTACGGTGGGCAAGCGGCGTTTTTCTACTCGGAGTTCCTTTCTAATAATCGTCGCCGAGTAGCTCCGCCGCAGCGGAGCGTACCGAGGCGTTACGCTTTAAAAGCGTTTGTCATCCCGAGTAGCTCGCGTCGCAACGCGAGCGTACGAGGGATCGTTTACCAAGAGTTTTGCTCAGTTTTTCCCTTGCAGCATAAGTTTTCTCGCGTACAATTCCCTCACATTCACTGGAGTTCTTCCCGCGATTCAGACGATCGCAGCGGAAGGACTGCGGTGTTTCATGTGTGTCTTTCCCCCCGTTCGTATGCCGTTTCCCCATCAGCAGAAATCCGCGGCCACCGATTCATTCGACGCCGTCGCGCTCAGCATTGCCTCGCCCGAGGACATGCTCGGCTGGTCCCGAGGGGAAGTCACCAAGGCGGAAACCGTCAACTACCGCACGCAGCGCGCCGAGCCGGACGGGCTCTTCTGCGAGCGTATTTTCGGTCCGACGAAGAACTTCCAGTGCTTCTGCGGTAAGTATAAAGGAGTGCGGTACGCCGGCGTCGTCTGTGAAAAATGCGGAGTCGAAGTCACCCGGTCCATCGTCCGTCGCGAGCGCATGGGGCACATCAACCTGGCCGTGCCCGTCACGCATATCTGGTTCCTCCGGTCGTCACCCTCCCGCATCGGTCTCCTGCTCGATCTCCCCATTAAGACGCTGGAGCAGATCGTCTACTTTGCAGCCTACATCGTCATCCAGGTCGACGAAACGCCCAAAGCCGAAGCAGAAAAGGAAATCAGCGGCTCCATGGACGCTCGCAAAAACCAGATCAAGCGCGAATACGAGGACGAGCGCGAACGCATGAAGGAAGCAAAGGCCACCCGCGCACAGCTCGACGCGCTGGATAAAGAAGCCGCCGACAAGCTCGACGCTCTTAAGCAGAACCATAAAGATGCCCTCGACGATCTCAAGAACCTCCACACGGGAGCCGTGCTCAGCGAGCTCAAGTTTCGCGAAATGAACATGAAATTCGGACATGTGTTCCGCGCCGGCACCGGCGCCGAGTCGATCCGCGAGATCATCGGCATGGTGCAGCTCGATACGATGCTTAAGGACCTGCAGAAGGAACGCGAGCAGAGCAGCGGCCAGAAGCTCAAGAAGGTCATGAAGCGCATTAAGCTCTGCAGTTCGCTCCAGCAGTCGCTCATCAAGCCCGAGTGGATGATCCTCGCGCGGCTCCCGGTGATCCCGCCCGATCTGCGCCCGATGGTCCAGCTCGATGGCGGCCGCTTCGCCGCGTCCGATCTCAACGATTTGTACCGCCGCGTCATCAACCGCAACAACCGTCTCAAGAAACTCATGAGCATCGGCGCTCCCGAAGTTATCTGCCGCAACGAGAAGCGCATGTTGCAGGAAGCCGTCGATACGCTGCTCAACAACAGCGCTCGCGCGGGGAAGACCCTCTTTACCGCAGGGGACCGCCGAAAACTCCGCTCGCTCTCCGACATGTTGAAGGGCAAACAGGGGCGCTTCCGCCAGAACCTGCTCGGCAAGCGCGTCGACTACTCCGGTCGTTCCGTCATCGTCGTCGGCCCGCATCTTCACCTCGACCAGTGCGGTCTTCCGAAGGAAATGGCGATGAAACTCTTCAAGCCGTTCGTCATCGGACGCATCATCCGCGACGAACTTGCGCACAACGTGAAAGCCGCCGAGCGTCTCGTTCAAGATTCGGGCAAAGAAGTCTGGGACATTCTCGAAGACGTCATCAAGGACAAGTATGTGCTCCTCAACCGCGCGCCCACGCTCCACCGCCTCGGTATCCAGGCGTTCAAACCGCAGCTTGTCGAAGGTCTCGCGATCCAGCTGCACCCGCTCGTCTGCGCTGCGTTCAACGCCGACTTCGACGGCGACCAGATGGCCGTCCACGTGCCGCTCTCGGTCAAAGCCCAGGACGAAGCCCGCACGCTGATGGCGTCGGTCAATAACGTTCTCAAGCCCTCCGCCGGCGAACCGATCATCAACCCGATCCAGGACATGGTGCTCGGTTGCTACTTCCTCACGCGCATTCACGACGGTCGCAATGGTGAAGGAATGACATTCAGCGGCCCCGCCGAAGCGTTTCTCGCCTTCGAACACGGTGTCGTCGATCTCCAAGCGAAGATCCAAGTCCGCATTCAGGATAACGGCGTCACGAAAATGGTCGAGACCTCCGTCGGGCGGCTCAAGTTCAACGAAGTCGTGCCTCCGGCGCTCGGTTTCATCAACGAAGCGATGAAGAAGAAAACTCTCAGCGATCTCATTTCTCGCTGTCTCGAAGAACTCGGCCGCGAAGAAACCGTCGCGCTCGCCGACCGCGTCAAAGATATCGGGTTCTACTATGTCACCACCTCCGGCATCTCGATCTCCGCGTCCGACATCACGGTGCCCGTGGAGCGCCAGGGGCTCCTGGACGAAGCGAATGAGAAAATCCGCAAGATCAACAACTTCTACTGGAAGGGTCTCGTGACCGGCGACGAGCGGTACAGCCATGCGATCCGTATCTGGTCTGCAACCAAAGCGGAAATCACGACCGCGATGATCAAGGCGTTCCTCAAAGAAGAAGAAAACGGCATCACGTACGTCATCGACTCCGGCGCACGCGGCAACTGGGGCCAGATCACGCAGCTTGCCGGTATGAAGGGTCTCGTCGCCAACCCGTCCGGCCGCACGATCGAACTGCCTGTCCAAAGCAACCTTAAAGAAGGCTTCTCCGTGCTCGAATACTTCATCGCCACGCACGGAGGACGCAAAGGAAAGTCCGACACCGCTCTCAAGACCGCCGAAGCCGGCTACCTCACGCGCCGTCTCGTCGACGCCGTGCAGGACATCATCATTCGCGAAGAAGACTGCAAGGGCGAGCGGGGTCACCGCATCACCCGCGCGGAGTCCGATGAGATTGGCGAGAAGATCGAGGTGCGCCTGTTCGGCCGCACGCTGGCCGAAGACATCGTCCACGAGGGCAAGACCATTGCCGAGCGCGATACCGAAATCGACGGACCGATTCTCGAGAAGATCCAAACCCTGAAGATCGACAATATCTCCGTCCGCTCCATCATGACGTGCCGCACCCGCGGCGGTATCTGCATCAAGTGCTACGGCCGTGACCTGAGCAACAACAAAACCGTCCAGATCGGCACGCCGGTGGGTATTATCGCCGCGCAGAGTATCGGCGAACCGGGAACGCAGCTCACCATGCGCACATTCCACATGGGAGGCGTCGCCGAAGGAGCCGACATCACGCAGGGTCTGACCCGCGTCGAAGAACTCTTCGAAGCCCGCTCGCCCCGCACGCCCGCCACGCTCAGCGACATCACGGGACGCGCCAAAGTCGCTCACCAGGGCGGCAAAACCTTCGTGAGTATTGTTGCGGAAGAGCCGGGAGAGGACACGTACTACGTTCCATCCGGATTCGAGGTGGTGGTGAAGAAAGGCCAGGTGCTCGCTGAACGCGGCGTCCTCGCCAAATCAAAATCCGACAAGAGCACCATCAAGGTCACCATCGCCGGCGAAGTCAGTCACATCGAACGCGGACTTCTGCGCTTGCGCCACGCCGTTATTCAGGAGCGCAGCTACGAATTCGGTCCGCGCGAATCGCTGCTCGTCAAAACGGGATCCTTCGTCGAGGCGGGCGAAGCGCTCAACGTCGGCCACTACAACATCCAGGAACTTCTCGAAAAGAAAGGCGCCTACGCAGTGCAGAAGTACATCGTGCACGAAGTGCAGCACATCTACGCTTCGCAGGGTCAGACAATCAACGACAAGCATTTGGAAATCATCGTGAAGAAGATGTTCTCCAAAGTCCGCATCGTCGACTCGGGCGATACCAAGTTCCTTCCCGGCGAAACCTCCGACCTCGGCGAAGTCCAGTACGAGAACGACCGCGTCCGCCCGAACAAGAAAGCCAACCGCGAAGCGACCTTCGAACAACTCCTGCTCGGCATCACGCGCGTCGCTCTCGCCACCGATTCGTGGCTCGCCGGCGCTTCCTTCCAGGAAACCATCCGCGTCCTGGTCGAAGCCGCCACCACCCGCCGCATCGACATGCTCCAGGGCCTCAAAGAGAACGTCATCATCGGGCGCCTCATCCCCACGGGCGAGGTCTACCGCAAGCGCTACATTTCCGCCGAACAGGCGAATGCCGAGGAGAACGAAGAAATTTAATCGGGGTGGTCCGTAGGGGCGTTTCGCGAAACGCCCCTACGATCCCCATCAGATGCCTTTACTTCATCAGATAGCCCCATTACCATCCCCCAGCAATGCCTACCATCAACCAATTAATCCGCCGCCCGCGCCGTGACAAGCGCAAGAAGTCCAAGGCGCCCGCGCTCCAGATCGCCTGGAACGCCCTCAAGATGCGCGAAGTGAAACTCGCGAAGGGTTCGCCCTTCAAGAGGGGAGTCTGCGTTAAAGTCACCACAATGACGCCGAAGAAGCCGAACTCCGCTCTGCGCAAAATTGCCCGCGTGCGCCTCACGAACGGTTACGAAGTCAAAACGTATATCCCCGGCGAAGGTCACAACCTCCAGGAACACTCGGTCGTCATGGTCCGCGGCGGCCGCGTTAAAGATCTTCCGGGCGTCCGGTACCACATCGTCCGCGGCATCCTGGATACCGAAGGCGTCCGCGACCGCAAGCAAAGCCGCTCGCTCTACGGAGCGAAGAGGCCGAAAAAAACCTAGCTGCTTAGCTTTTTAGCTTCTTAGCTTTTCTCCTCATTCCACTTCCATCGAAACTTCTTCCAAAGCTAAACAGCTAAAAAGCTAAGCAGCTGAGAAGCTCCTCCACCAACCGATTATGTCAAAACCAGTGAAGCAATACATCCCGATCGGCAGTGACCCCCTCATGGAAAAGTTTATCAACTGTGTCATGAAGCAGGGCAAAAAGTCCATCGCCCGCCGCATCGTCGCCGACTCGTTCGAGATCATCAAGACGCGCACCAAGGAACCGCCCGCCGAAGTCTTCTCTAAGGCGCTCCTCAACGTCACGCCGCTCGTCGAAGTCCGTCCCAAGCGCATCGCCGGTTCGGTCTACCAGGTTCCCGTCGAAGTGAACCCCAAACGCCAGATGGCCCTCTCCATCCGCTGGATCCTCGACGCCGCTCGCTCGCGCAAAGGCGTGCCCATGGCCCACAAGCTTGCACTCGAACTCCTCGACGCCTCAGCCGATCAAGGCTCCGCCGTCAAAAAGAAGCAGGATGTGCTCAAGATGGCGCAGGCGAATAAGGCGTTTGCACATCTTGCAAAATCGGCGTAAAAGTTGTGTATGACCAATGACGTACAGCAATTGTTGACGGAATTTGTTTCGACGAATTCCTTGATAACTGCAACGGAGCTGGATCGAGTTTTGACGCAAGAGATTGAGACGGACGTGCCTCAGGAAATAGCGAGACTCAAATTTCTGTCAACAATGGTCAAGACACATTGCCGTGCATTGATGAACAGAAGCCGAGTCAACCAAATCAATATGTTTATCAAAGCACGCATGATGCGTTTTTTGTATGTGGTCACGTTAAACATTTCACAAATAGAACGATCGCAGAGGGAAGCTGCACAAGCTGAGGCAGCCTATGCTTCTCAGCCGATTCTTACATTTTTAGCGAAGACAACATTGGCCAGCTTCACGGATCTTTCAGAAGAGCGTTTAACTACACTCCGGGATCTTAGGAAAAAATTGAAGACGCTGCTTGCGGTCGGATTGATCGAAGCGTCCCCTGATTTTCAGCAGATAGCTCTTACTCCTGCTGGGTGGTTTGCAATATTTCAAGAAGAAGCAGGACGTGCTCAAAATGGTCCAGGCGAATAAGGCGTTCGCGCACTTGGCAAAATTCGCCTGAGAGTGACGTCGATTTCCTGACTGACGAAAATCACTTTTTCAGAATCCAGAATTTCAGCTACATACAAACAAAATCAGCCGTTCCATAGGGGTGTGGAACGCCTCTTAAACATCAGATAAAGAAAACCGCCCTTTGGAGGCGGAATTCGAGTCCCCACGGCGGGAAACGCAGATCTCGACAATGTTCAGCATACTCTTTCAGGTGGGCATTCTTCAAGAGACCCTCTCCTGCCGCAGCGGGAGAGGGGTAGGGGTGAGGGTCAGAAGGCGCGCTTCACTGGAAAGCCGCACGTTGCAGAAATTCTATCCAATACGCTCATGATGTTGAACGCGGTCTCATCATTCGTGAAGCGAAGAAATTGGTATCCGCATTCGGATAAATATCGTTCCCGTTCCTGATCTTTCATCTTCCTCTCCAGATCTTCATGTGCCGATCCATCAAGTTCAACGATCAGTTTTTTCTCGGCACAGTAAAAGTCGACGATAAAGGGGCCGATGGGAACTTGCCGACGGAATTTGAGCCCATTCAATCGACGATCGCGAAGTTCTCTCCAAAGAAGCATTTCCATGACTGTCTGGCCTTTCCGCAATATGCGAGCACGCTCAACGGTAACAGGTCTTCGTTTCGATGGTCCGGTTTGGAACACCATAGCGGAAGAGAATACCACCATTCCTATTCTCGCTCATTGACCCTCATCCCTACCCTTCTCCCTTTGCGAAGGGAGAAGGTCCCGAACACAGGGTTTTTGCTCAAAATGACGATTGCGTGGATCTACCCTTTTCCCTAGACTCTCCCAGCTTTTGAGGATGCCTGGCATCCTGTCCCCTTTGATCTATGGACCTAAAAAACGTACGCAACTTCGGCATCATCGCTCATATCGACGCCGGTAAAACGACGACCTCCGAGCGCATCTTGTTCTACACCGGTCGCGTTCACAAAATCGGCGAAGTGCACGAAGGCGAGGCCACCATGGACTGGATGGAGCAAGAACAAGAGCGCGGCATCACCATCACTGCAGCCGCGACGCAATGCCAATGGAAAGCTCCCACGGCGGACGGCACGGTCGTCGAATCCACGCTCAACCTCATCGATACTCCGGGGCACGTGGACTTCACCGCCGAAGTCGAGCGTTCGCTGCGTGTTCTGGACGGGGGAGTGGTCGTCTTCGACGGATCCCAGGGCGTCGAGCCCCAGAGCGAAACCGTCTGGCGCCAAGCCGACAAGTACGGCGTTCCGCGCCTCGCGTTCGTGAACAAGATGGATAAGACCGGCGGCGATTTCTACATGACGCTCGGTTCCATCCATGACCGCCTCAGCAAGAATGGCGTCGCCATCCAGCTGCCCATCGGCGCCGAGAGCGAGTTCAAAGGCATCATCGATTTGGTGGGCAAAAAGGCCTACACGTTCGAAGGCAAGAACGGCGAGATCAAAAAGGAAATTCCAATCCCCGAGGACATGATGAACCAGGTGACGGAGTACCGCGCGACGCTCATGGAGAAAGTTGCTGAAAACAGCAATAACGACCTTATGGACAAGTTCCTCGAGAACGGTGCTCTCACGGATGACGAACTCCGGAAGGGGATTCGCATCGCCACGGTCGCCAACAAGATTTACCCCATCGTCTGCGGCTCCTCACTCCAGAACATGGGTGTGCAGCTCGTGCTCGATGCCGTCGTCGCCTACCTGCCGTGCCCGCTCGATATTCCGCCGGTCAAAGGCAAGAACCCCAAGGATGTTGAGGAGGAGCGCAAGGCGAGCAATGACGCACCCATGGCCGCCATCGCCTTCAAAATCGCCACCGATCCGTTCGTGGGCCGTCTGACCTTCATCCGTGTGTATTCCGGCGTCCTCAAGTCCGGCACCGCCGTGACCAACTCCCGTACGGGCAAAGGCGAACGCATCGGCCGCATCGTGCGGCTGCATGCCAACCACCGTCAGGAAATCGACAAGATCGAAGCGGGGGACATCGGCGCGGTCATCGGTCTCAAAGACACTCGCACGGGCGATACCATCTGCGACGACGCGCATCCCATCAAACTCGAGTCCATCACGTTCGCCGAGCCAGTCATTTCGCTCGCGGTCGAACCCAAGACCAAGGCCGACCAGGAGAAAATGGGCATCGCGCTCCAGAAGCTCACCGAAGAAGATCCCACCCTCCGCGTTCGCAGCGACGAGGAAACCGGCCAGGTCATCCTCTCCGGCATGGGCGAACTCCACCTCGATATCATCGTCGACCGCATGAAGCGCGAATTCAAAGTCGAAACCAACGTCGGCAAGCCGCAGGTCGCGTACCGCGAGACGGTGCAAAAGGAAGTCGAACATGAGGAGAAGTACATCAAGCAGTCGGGAGGCCGCGGCCAGTACGGCCACGTCGTCTTCACGCTCACCCCGCAGGAACCGGGCAAAGGCTACGAATTCGTGGATGAAATCGTTTCCGGCCGCATCCCGCGCGAATTCATCAAGCCGTGCGATCAGGGCTTCCAAGAAGGCATGAGCCGCGGCATTCTGGCCGGTTACCCACTTGTTGATATCAAAGTGACGCTCACCGACGGTTCGTACCACGACGTCGACTCCAACGAATTCGCCTTCAAAATGTGCGCGTCCATCGGTCTGCAGGCCGCCGCGCGCAAAGCCGATCCCGTCATCCTCGAACCGGTCATGAAGGTCGAAGTCGTCTGTCCCGAGAATTTCTTCGGCGACATCATGGGCGACATCAACGCCCGGCGCGGTCTGGTGCTCGATACCTCCGACCGCGGCATGGCCAAAGTCGTCTCGGCTAACGTGCCGCTCAGCGAAATGTTCGGCTACGCCACCGACATGCGCTCGATGACCCAAGGCCGCGCAAGCTACTCCATGGA
>JABFSS010000011.1 GCA_013140485.1 Candidatus Peribacteraceae bacterium
CTGTATGACGGCCTCATCGTGCTCCAGCACCGCGGCCAGGACGCCGCCGGCATCGTTACATACGACAATCAATTTCATTTGAAGAAGAGCACCGGCATGGTGCGCGACGTCTTCCACGGCCGCTCGCTCGCGCGTCTGCGCGGCCCCATGGGTATCGGTCATGTGCGCTATCCGACCGCGGGTTGCTCAAGCGAATTTGAGGCGCAGCCATTCTTCGTCAATTCTCCGTTCGGCATGGCCCTCGCGCACAACGGCAACCTGACCAACGCCGACCAGCTCTCCAAGGAGCTCCGCGAGCAGGATTACCGGCACCTCAACACGACGTCCGACTCCGAAGTGCTGCTCAACGTCTTCTCGCTCGCGCTGCGCAAGCAGCGCCCCGGACAGCTGCTCCCCAAGCACGTCTTCCGGGCGGTGAAGATGGTTTACCGCCGCTGCCAGGGCGCCTACTCCGCCGTGGCACTCATTGGCGGGCACGGGATCGTCGGCTTTCGTGATCCGCACGGCATTCGGCCGCTGCAACTGGGCAAGCGCAAGTACGGCATGAAGGAGGAATACATGATCGCCTCCGAGAGCACCGTCTTCAAAGCGCTGGATTATGAATTCGTCCGCGATATCAAGCCCGGCGAAGTTGTGTACATCGACCGTCACAACAAGCTGCACGCCGCCATCGTGAAGAAAGGTGAACTGTCCCCCTGCCTCTTTGAATGGGTGTACCTCGCGGCTCCGGATTCGACGATTGACGGCGTGAACGTGTACAAAGCCCGCGTGCGCATGGGCGAGGCGTTGGCGGAGCAGATCAAGAAAAGCGGAATCCACATCGATTCGGTCATTCCCATTCCCGATACCGGCCGCCCCGCCGCTGCCGGCCTCGCTGACAAGCTCAAGGTCCGCTACCGCGAGGGGTTCGTGAAGAATCGCTACATCGGCCGCACCTTCATCATGCCGGGGCAGGACGTCCGCAAGCGCAGCCTCAACTTCAAGCTCCACACGATCGACCTGGAGTTCAAGAACAACTGCGTGCTCCTCGTGGACGACTCGATCGTCCGCGGCAATACCAGCCGCAAGATCGTCGAGATGGCTCGCAAAGCGGGAGCGAAGAAGGTCTACTTTGCCTCTGCATCGCCGCCCATCATCGGACCGGATCCGTACGGCATCGATCTGCCGTCCACCAATGAACTGATCGCCGCGGACCATTCGATCGAGCAAATCCGGAAGATGATCGGCGCAGACGGCCTCTTCTATACCACTATCAAAGACCTGCACAGCGCGGTGCAGATCGGAAACCGCAACATCAAGCATTTCAGCGAAGGCTGCTTCACAGGCAAGTACCCGACGCCGGAAGTGAACCGCAAGATGCTCATCAAGATGGGCAACAAACGGAATTTTACGCGCGAGAATCCCAGTACGGCGAGCGATGAAGAAGGAGAGGCATATAAGGCTATGACACTCATATAATGACTCCAAAGAGTCCAAGGATTCCAAGGACCAGAAGGAATCAGAGAATCGTAAGTTTTATGCCGCTTCACTACACCTTTGCCAACTGGTCCTTGGACTCTTTGGAATCCTCGGAATCCTCGTTATGATCACAACATGCGAGTACTGCTTATCACCTCATCGGCACGAGGGCATGCCATAGCAGAGGCACTGCATCGAAGTCCGCAAAAGCCGGAGATCATCTCGGTCTGCGTGAATAAGAACCCGGGCATTCGCTCGCTCGCGACGGAAATGCACGTGCAGGACATCATGGATTTCGACAAGATTATCGAGGTCGCAAAGAAGACCACGCCCGACTTCGCCGTGATCGGACCGGATGATCCCATTGGTGCGGGCCTCGCGGACATCCTGGAAGAGATGGGACTGCCGACGATGGCACCGAAGAAGTCACTCGCACAGGTTGAGACGAGTAAAGGCTTCACCCGCCGCCTATTGAAGAAGCATGGGATAGGCGCATCTCCAAAATTCCAAGTATTTGAAAAATCTGATAATTCGCAGAGAGCCCTTACCATAGAGCAAGAAATGTACACATATATAGATCAAGAATTGCAGGGCGACTATGTCGTAAAATACGATGCGCTCCGGGGCGGCAAAGGCGTCAAAGTGAGCGGCGAACATCTGCAGAGCATTGATCAAGGAGTCCAGTACGCCATCGAGTGTTTGGAAGAATGCGGACGCGTGGTGATTGAGGAAAAATTGATCGGCGTGGAATTCAGTTTGCTCTCCTTCGTCTCCGGAAAGACGGTGATCGGCATGCCCGCGGTGCAGGATCACAAGCGCGCTTACGAAGACGACACGGGCCCGAACACCGGCGGCATGGGCACGTACACCGATGCGAACCTCTCGCTCCCATTCTTGAGTGCGTCTGATCTTGCACGTGCTTCAGAGATCAATCGCCTGACGGCAGAAGCGTTGATGAAAGAATGTGGGGAGCCCTACAAAGGAATTCTGTACGGCGGATTCATCGCCGTGAAGGACGGTGTGAAAGTGATCGAGTACAACGCTCGCTTTGGAGATCCGGAGGCACTGAATATTCTCCCTCTTCTCTCGACGGACTTCGTCTCGGTCTGCCAGAGCATCATCAGCGGCGACCTGACGCAGGACATGGTTCGCTTCGAAAAGAAAGCGACTGTCTGCAAATACATCGTTCCGAAGAGCTATCCCGAAAGGAAAGATGAGAAGGGAATGGAAGTGATTTTCCCCACGGAGATTCCCTCGAATGCAAGGATCTTCTTTGGGGACATCAGTGAAGATGAACACGGCGCTCTGCATCTCGGCGGATCGAGAACAGCTGGCATCGTCGGGGTAGGGAAAACACTTGCAGAAGCCGAAAAAATTGCACAAGAATTGTGTTCACAAGTGCAAGGGCCTGTCCGGTTCCGATCGGATATTGGTACGCACGAATTGATACAGAAGAGGCTCGACGTGATGAAGCACTTACGAAACTAGTATGTGGTATGAAGTATGTTGTATGTAGCTGAATACAACATACTATATACAATATACCTCATTAGTTTGGCTGAATGCGCATTGATCTCACGAGAATCTTAATTCCGTTCGTCTACTTCATCGCCGGAGCGACATCGCTCGCGGGCGTCGCGACCACGTTCTACTACAAAGACGATCTTCACCTGAGCATCCAGCAGGTCCAGTTCCTCGGTTCAATTGCGATCATCCCGTGGAGCATCAAGCCGATCTACGGAATTTTCTCGGATATCCGCCCCGTCTTCGGCATGCGTCGCAAACCGTACCTGTTCCTTGCGGGACTCCTGGGATCCGCCGGATACTTCTCCATGGCGACGTGGGTCAGCGGCTTCTGGGGCGTCGCCTTCTCCTCCATCGTCTCTGCAATGGGCTTTGCTCTTGCGGACGTGATCGTGGACGGGATTGTGGCGGAGAAGAGCAAAACGCAGAAAGAAGCAGGCAAGCTGCAGAGCATCTGCCGCGGTGCCCTCCTCGCGGGCGCGTTGATCGTCTCGTACGCGTCGGGAGTCCTGGTCGAAATGATCGGCGCGCGAAACGTGTTCTTTATCACAGGCACGTTGCCCGTGGTCACAATGCTGTTTGCATTAATGGTGATGG
>JABFSS010000084.1 GCA_013140485.1 Candidatus Peribacteraceae bacterium
GGTGGTAGCCGAATGCGACGCCGATGGAGCGCTGGACGGTCGAGTCGCTGAGATCGCGCTGCATGCGGCTGATGGGAAGTTTGTCGGCGAAGTGGCCGAAGAGCGCGTTGCTGAGTCCCAGGTTTCCTTCGGCATTCTCGAAGTCAATCGGGTTCACCTTATGCGGCATTGCCGAGGATCCGACTTCTTTTTTGAAGACTTTTTGAGTGAAAATTCCGCGTGCAATGTACATCCACAGATCGCGGCTGCAATCGAGGAAGATCGTGTTGATGCGCGAGAGTAAGTGACTGAGTTCCGCGAGATCGTCGTGCGGATTGATCTGCGTCGTAAACTCGAGCGGGATCAGGCCCAGACTCTTCACGAACCGCTGCCGGAAGCCCTCCCAATTGATATTGGGATACGCAGCACGATGAGCGCCGAAGTTGCCGACGGCTCCGCCGAGCTTGCCCTGCATGCGGAATTTTTTGAGCTGGTCGAGTTGGCGGCTGATTCTTGACGCGAAGACCATCATCTCCTTTCCGAGTGTCGTGGGCGTCGCGGGCTGGCCGTGCGTGAGGCTGAGCAGTTTGATGTTCTTCGTGGCACTACCCATGCGCTTGAGCTCCCCCTGCGCGACTTGCAGAACGGGCAAGACGACTTCCTTCACAGCGCTGTTGATGAGAATGCCGTAGGCAAGATTGTTGACGTCCTCACTCGTCAGACCGAAGTGGATAAACTCGAGTGAATCCTTCAAGCCTTGGATTTTCTTCCCTTTTTCCTTCAGATAGTACTCGACGGCTTTCACGTCGTGCTTGGTGACGCTCTCGATTTCTTTGATCCGTTGATACGCACGATCGTTGAACTTCTCAAGAAGACCGAGGAGTGCCTTCTCTTGTGCCCGGCTCACCCGCTTCAGCTCCCGCACGCCGTCGAGATTCGAAAGAGCGATGAAATATTTCACTTCGACCTCCACTCTTGCACGCATCAAAGCCTCTTCGCTGAAGAACGGGCGCAACGCGTCAACCTGCTTCGCGTAGCGGCCGTCGAGAGGACTGAGAGACTGCATCGGTCCTTATTGTAGCGGAAATTGTCATGATGAGCGAAACGAAGCACTGATATGATCACCACCTATGCAGCTGACCAATGATGAGCGGGCGACGATACTGAAATTCATGAAGAAGAACCCGATGGCCGTGATCAGCACCAGCGATGCGAAAACAGGGCATCCCGAAGCCGCGCTGATTGCGTTTGCCGAAACAGATGACCTGGAGATCGTTTTCGAAACGGACAACGACGCGCGGAAGTATGAAAATCTTCTATCGCACCCAGCAGTCGCGCTCGTCATCGGATGGGACTTGAGCAAGTATCAAACGCTCCAATATGAAGGAGCTGCCGCCGAAGTGACGGCGGAAGAATTTGAACAATACAAAGCCCTGATTCTTAAGAAGAAAACACCGTGCACCGAGGAATTCCTGAGGCCTCCCCGCGCGAGAATCTTCAAAGTTCGTCCGACCTGGATTCGCCTCTCCGATTACACCGGCGAGTGTCCGGTAATTATTGAGGGAACTATCTGACTATTCCTCTGTCTCCTCTGTCACTTCTGTGGCCTCTGTCGCCTCTTCTTTCGTGAGTTCCGACTTCACCCCTCTCTCCTTCGCCTTCTTCTTCTCAATCTCCTTTCCTTGTTCGCCGTCGAAGACCTCGAGGAATTCTTCAACGCTCATCGTTTCTTTCTGCAGCAGCACCTTCGCGAGTTCGTCGAGCTTCACGCGGTGCTTGGTGAGGAATCCTTTGGCGCGCACGTACTGCTCGTTGATGATTCGCCGGACGTAGTCGTCGATCTTCTGTGCCATCCCGTCGGAATAGTTGCGGGCCATGCCCGGGTCCACGCCGGCGAACATCGAACCCTGTTTTTCGCCGTAGACCACCAGACCGAGCGCGTCGTCGCCCATGCCGAATTTCATCGCCATGCTGCGGGCGATGGCGGACGCGCGTTCGAGATCGTTGCTGGCGCCCGTCGTGATTTCGTTGAAGATGATCTCCTCCGCCGCGCGGCCTCCCAGGAGTCCGCAGATCTCGTCGATGAACTTGCTCTTGCTGGTCGTGTACTGGTCTTCCTGCGGCAGGGACCACGTGACGCCGAGAGCCGAACCGCGGGAAACGATCGAGACTTTGTGCAGAGGGTCGGAATGCACGCAGAGATGACTCACGATCGCGTGTCCGAGCTCGTGATAGGTCGTGATTTCCTTCTCGTGCTGGGTGATTTTTCGGGACTTTTTCTCGGGACCGATGATCACTTTTTCCACGGCGTCGATAAGATCCCGCTGCACGACGGCGGGATGTTTACGCTTTGCAGCAAATATCGCCGCTTCGTTCATGATGTTCTCGAGGTCCGCGCCGGTCATGCCCACCGTCTGCTTGGCGACATCGGTCATTTTAATATTCTTGGCTATTTTCTTGTTGCGCGCGTGGACTTCGAGAATTTTCAGACGGGCGTTCAGATCGGGCTTGTCGATGAAGATGCGGCGATCGAAGCGACCGGGACGCAGCAGTGCGATATCAAGCACGTCGGGCCTGTTGGTCGCCGCCATCACGATGACGTTGGTCCCCTGCTCAAAGCCGTCCATTTCGGTGAGAATTTGATTGAGAGTCTGTTCGCGCTCGTCATGACCGCCGCCAAATCCAGCTCCGCCGCGCTGGCGGCCGACCGCGTCGATTTCGTCGATGAAGATGATGCACGGCGCGTTGCGCTTGGCTTTGGTGAACAGATCGCGGACGCGGGAAGCACCGACGCCCACGAACATTTCGACGAATTCGGAACCCGCGATGCTGAAGAAGGGAACGCCCGCCTCTCCGGCGACCGCGCGCGCGAGGAGCGTTTTACCCGTTCCCGGAGCACCGACCAGGAGGACGCCCTTGGGGATTTTCGCGCCGATATTCGTGTACTTGGTCGGGTTCTTGAGGAAATCGACCACTTCGACGAGATCTTCCTTCGCCTCCTCCGCGCCGGCGACGTCGACGAAGCGCGTTTTGACCTGCTTGGCATCGGCGACACGCGCGCGAGATTTCCCAAACGAGA
Organism: Candidatus Peribacteraceae bacterium; assembly: GCA_013140485.1. Lineage (GTDB taxonomy): Bacteria > Patescibacteriota > Gracilibacteria > Peribacterales > Peribacteraceae > JABFSS01. The sequence continues at coordinate 3,059 of JABFSS010000084.1, forward strand.
GCGCCGTCGACTGGCTGCGGGCGATGCCGCGGAAGAGCCACACCACTCCGCCGATCACGAGCAGGAAGAAGAGAATGTCGGGGAGGATCGCCATCAGGAAGTTGCGCGTCTCCTGGTTTTCGATATTCACGATGGTGGGATTCTTGGGATCGTTCCAGCCGAGCTCGCTGACGGTATCCTCGGCCTCTTTATACGACTGCAGAACCTTATCGTCCTTGAGGATGGCGTAGACGGTGCTGTCGCGGATGAGGATTTCCTTGAATGCCTTCGTGGCGTACCCCTGCGTAATCTCGCTGAGAGGAACCTCCTTGGCGTCCGCAAACTTCCGCTCGCTCTCCCACTGAGGATTGAGCAGGAATGCGACGGAGAGGAACACCAGCAATCCGAAGAGCAGGATCGAGAGGAGCCACTGCTGGCGGCTGCGTTGGGGGGGGCGGTAGGAAGAAGGCATCGGACGGATATGGTATCAGTAAAGCGAGTGTAGGGCATCTCCTCACGCAGAAGAAAACGAAGTAAACGAGGGAAACAAAGCAAACGAGGATCCTCGTTTTCCTCGTTTGCTTTGATTGCTTCGTTTTCCTTTCGTATACTCAACGCCAATGCCTCCTAAAACACCACAGCCCTGGAAACGCTGGCACACGCTGTTCCTGCTGGGATTCGTCATCATCATTTCGTACCTGACGTACTTCCACCGCTACACGTACCCGCAGGCGCCGTTTTGGGACGAGAACTACTACATCACCGACGCGCAGCGAGAGATGCACGGCATGTTTTACATGCAGATTCATCCCCCGCTCGGGAAACTCTTGATTGCGTGGGGAGAAGAATTGGCACAGGCCATCGGGACGCCGGGGCCGGTGGAGTCGGAAAACGGCGATGCGCCGGGGCTCTTCCGTGTGAATGAACGGACGGATCAATTTCTGAGCACGGAACACGCCGATGAATTCGACAAAGGCTTCACCTTCGTCGGATACCGCTTCTTCCCCGTGCTGCTCGCGTGGCTGGGCGCGCCGCTCTTCTTTTTGATTTTCCTGTTCATCACGCGCAATCCCCTGCTCTCGGGATTCCTGAGCTTCCTGTACGTCTTCGACAACGCGCTCATCGTGCACCACCGCGGGGCGATGCTCGACGGCCCGATGCTCTTCTTCGTGATTCTGACGATCGTCGCGTTCTTTCTGGTGATTCGCACGCGCGGAAAACGCTGGCAATTCCTGGGCTCTTCGGCGCTCTTCGGCGCGGCGCTCGCGCTCGGCTTCACGACGAAATTCCAGAATGCGATCATGGTGCTTTTGGTGCCCTTCATTCTCTGGAAATTGTGGAAACCCAAAGCGACGCGCTGGCGCGAAATCGGGCACTTCACGTGGGCATCTTTCCTGGCATTCCTGATCTTCTTCGTCGGCGTCTGGCAGATTCACTTCTCGCACATGGTGACGATCAATCCTGCGTTGAATAACGGCGGATATTACCAGGCATCGCCGCAATACCGGGCGGTCGTCGCGGCGGGCAAGCAGAGCTCACTCATCTGGTTCCCCATGATGCTGCGCGATTCGCTCACGTACGTGAGCGAGTACAACAAAGGCATCCCCAAGCTCGACCTCTGCAAGCCCGACGAAAACGGCAGTCCGTGGTTTCTGTGGCCGGTCGGGGCGACGGCGATCAATTACCGGTGGGAAACGCCGGACGGTAACCAGTTCATGTATCTCTATCTCGTGGCCAATCCCATCGTATGGTTCGCGGGCCTCTTGGCCGTGATCCTCTCGGTTGTGTACTTGCTGATGCCGGTCTTCTCGACGGTAAAACCGCAACAGGATCCTGAAATGCGTTTCCTGATTCTCGTGTTCACAACGCTCTATGTTGCGTACATGGGCGCGATGTCGATGTTCGACCGCGTTCTCTTTTTGTACAGCTATTTCCCGCCGCTGATTTTCTCCTTCGTGCTCATTGCGCTGATTTTGATGGAACTGCGCGTCATCGGACGGTTGCGGCTATTGGAGGAGCACAAAGTGATCGCCGTCGGCATTCTCGCCGCATTGATCTTTGGGACACACCAGTTCTTCCGGCCGCTCACGTATTACGAGCCCCTCACCGACCGTCAAATCGCCCGGCGCGAGTGGCTGGATATCTGGCAGCTCCACTGCGTCAACTGCGGCAACGAGAGCCCGATGGTGAAGCATCGGTGTGAACAGTAATGAGAATTGGGTATATATTTGAGATTTGGTGCTTGTACTTTTTGCCTCACTCATCAGCGTTGCCAAAAATTTAAATCTCAAATCCCAAACGGAATTGACAGTTACTGACTCAATTCCAGATGAATCTTCTGTTCCCAAAGACTCCACTCCAACGCATACGGTTTGCCGTACCCCGCGCCGATCTTCTCGGGATTACGCCCCAGGAAATGAATGAATCCTGCACTGAAAGCCAGATTTGAGAGAACGATCAGGAGCAGCAGAGAATGGGCAAGCGCGGAGGGGAAGAAGCGTGACCGCACCGCCCGCTCCAGCGCGAAGACGAGCACCAACGGCATGAGCGGATAGAAGATGATGTGATACTGCGTGTACGGCGGCGCCCCGATGAGCGCGTAGATCCCGATGATGACGGCGTATACCGCGATGAGCAGGAGGAGGATGCGGATGCCGGGCTCGATGGTCAGCGGGCGGAGCAGCAACCGGATGTTGCGCAGGCCCTCCCGCGCCAGAGCGGCGAACGCGATGGCGACGCCAAAGGCGTACGTGATGAAGAACAGAACCGGAATCATGCCGAAGTACTGCCGCAGGAAGAGCGCGTACGCGTCGTCGCCGATGTGCGCCGCGAACTTAAGCCCGCTCGTCGCGGCGACGGACCACTCCAGATGCTCCAGGATGTCCCTGATATTCAGACTCTCGTGGCTGTCGCGCAGAAAATCCAGGAGGTTCAAGAAAGATGATGACTGGTGAAAGAAGAGGTACGGAAGATAGAGAAGGGCGAAGAGCGACAATCCTCCGAGAAGGTCGCGTTTGCGGATCGGGACGCGGAAGATGTCGAAGAAGAGGAAGAAAATCAGGGGCAAAATCCATGCGATGAGGTGCAGTTGGGTGACTGCGGCAAGCGTGAAGAAGAGCAGATAGACGTGCCACGGACGATAGCGCTTCATCATCAGGAACAATGCGAAATACAGCAACACGAGAAAGAAAATCATGACGTCCTGCGGCCAGAGTTTGCGCGAGTAGATGATCGCCCACGGTGCCGTGCTGAGGAGCGCCGTCGTCCACAGAGCCGTGTTCGCCGAGAAAGCGCGCTTGAGGAACGCGTACAGCAGCAGAAGCCCGGCAGCGTTGACCGCTGCGACGAACGCGGTGACAAGGACGGGATCACTCGTGAAGAACGCGGGGATCGAGAGCAGCCACACGAAGAACGGCGGATTCACGAGACCGACGGACGACGGAATACTCGTCGTCGCGAACTCCACCCCGTGCGCGTTGCGCCAGGCGCGGATGAGTACGTCGAACTCGTCACCCTTGAATTCCATCAGCGGGAGATGCACAAACCGCAGAGAGATCGCACCGATGATCGCAATCCAGAGGATCGTGCGGACCGGGTCCAGGCGGCGGAAATCCGGGATCCAGGATGACGGAGAGAACCGGATACGCGAGATCGTGCGTGACCAACGAATGACCATCGCGTGCAGATGAGCCCAAGCGCGACTCCAGGACCGCACATGCTTTGCGGCGGCGGCGCTCTTTCGGCGTTCACGAAGCTGATAGAAAATCCCCGTCACGGCGACTGCGGAAATCGCCGCCCAAACCGCCATGCCCCACGCGCCGGAGAGTCCCAGGCTGCGCCCCAAATTCCAGGCCATTTTTCCTTCGGAGAAATCCCGCGGATAAAATTCGAACAGCGGCCGGTGAAACTCGTTGGGAGGCATCGCGTTCACAAACGTCGCGAATGTCGTCATCAGAATGGAAGCTGCCGCGAGAGCCGTGCCCGTAAGGGACAATTTTTCGAGTCCGAAGGCAGCGGCAATTGCGAGGAACGGCACGGCGGCAGACAGGTGGCGCGGTCCGAACGCGAATCCCCCGTCCCAATAGGCGTAGCTCGTCGCGAAACAGACGTAGGCGACGGGAACGAGAAGCGTCATCCAGAAGAGGCGCTGTGAGCGACGGTAAAGAACCGGGTAGCCGACAGCGCTGAGGAGGAGAAACGGCGACCAGAAGAAGAGCCCGCGGAAGTGGCTGAAGAGCAGCCCCCGGACCGCCTCGCTTTTGGGCAGCGTGACGCCAAAAAATCCGTCCTGCATGCCGGCGAAATCGACCCGTCCGTAGCCGAGCGAGAGGAAGGACCCCGACACCGCCCAGTTGTAGAGCGGGATCGTAAGGAGAGGAAGGATCGAGGCGGCCACGAAACGCGCCGCGCTCTTCCACCCGCGTAACAGTGTCAGCAGAAAAAACATACCCGCGCCGATCGCGGCGGGATACTCGCACGAGACGGCGAGTCCGCAGAGAAACCCGAGCAGATAATCGTACTGCGCGCCTTTTTTCGGATGACGATCGCGCAGGTCGAACACCCACAGCGCGATGGCGAAGAGTCCCATGATCGCACCGTGCGAGAACATCATCGTGGCGTACGGGAACGGCAGTGAGCCGAGGAAGACGGCAAGCGTCGCGATGAGCGCGAGCCGGGGATCCATCCGCCGGCGAAGCAGCAGGAACAGACACATGCCGCCCAGCGCGGCCAGCAGTCCCACCGACCCGGCCGTCGTGACCCGATCGGAAATTTTCCATCCGGTTGCACCGTCGATGTTGATGCCCGAGAGGTGCAGCGTGCCGTACGCGAGGAGGAACGCCGGGGCGGCGACGAGGATCATGCCGGGGGCTTTTTCACTGTAAAAATGGCCGTTCAGTTTTTCCTTGTCGCCCGTATTTTCTTCGTACGCATCAATGGTGATCGTGTGTTTGACGAACAGTGCATGAAGCACGTCGAGCCGCGAGTTCTGGTTCCATCCCCAGCCTTGGTTGATGTACGCGTAGGAGAAGAGGAGAAGCAGGAAGACGGCGAGTGGCGTTCTGCGGTCGAAAGACATTTCGTGGAGTTTAGCATTGAAATATCCCAGGCGCATCAGTCTTCCGGCAAAAATCCCGCATTCTGTGCGGAAATGGCATCGGGGAAATACACACGGTTGGCGGGAGCGAGGCGCGACGCGGTCGCCGACGCGACGGGATAATATTTCTTCCCGCGCTTGGACGCGACGAACCGCATGCCGGAAGGAACACGGACGGTCGTCACGTTCTTGAGCAGATCTCCCGCCGGAACCCGGAACGATCCGCTTCCGTCGGGCAGAACCATCTTCTCTCCGAGGAACAGTCGGACGTCGCCGTGGGCACTGCCGGAGATAAGCCCATCTTCGACGCCGTCGATCTTGACCACAGGAATGAGGGCACGCGTGTCATCGCGAATGACCGTTGGTGGAACTGGAACGGAAACGGTCCCGACAATCAGTCCAATGATCACGCCGAGTACCAGTGAAAGAATGATTGCAAGAGTGGTGAGAGCAGGGGTTGATCGCATGAGTTATTAGTTATTAGGGATTAGTTATTGGTGATTAGGGATCTTCTATGGCACGACTTAATCAGGCCAGAGAGCATTTTCCCCACTTCCGACGTCAACTCTAATGCGCGAGCAGCTCGTTCCGGAGTCACAAACTTTAATCGAACGGCTACGAGTAAATGGCCTTTTGTTTCTGAGCATTCTCCACGGGCTATGACGAATTTATTCGCTTTGTCAGGAAACGTGTATCGACCGCAGCCTTCAGCGAGATTGCCGACAATGCTTTTGCTTGAGGATCGAAGCTGTTTAGCCAATCCAGAACCGTCACTGGCCGGAAAATTCTCCGTGATTGCATGCACTTCAGCAATAAGGTCCATTGCTCGCTGCCACACGGTGAGATCGGTAAATGAAGTCATAAGATTAGTCTCCCGTGCATAAATCTCTATGGCTAGACCCCTTTGAATAGATTGAAAATTGGAAATTTGTATTTTCCGCTAATATAAGCCAAAATCAGGCGTTCCACAGGGGTATAGAACGCCCCCCTCTAATTCCCTAATAACTAATCACTAACCCCTAATAACTAATAACTATTTCGACGACGCAGTCCCCCCCGCTTTAGCCGAGGATGAGGTTCCTACCGCGGCCGGAGTCGTCGGCTGAATCTGCACCGGCACCACGTCGATGATCTTATCGGCCACCGGATCGTAGAGGATCGCGCGGTCGGATGTGACGATCAGATGATCGCCGTTCTTGGCCTTGTTGTAGAAGGCATTGCGGGAGCGGAGCTGCTCGACGTCGACGATGGTCGCGACCGTCGGATCGGTATCGGCGGCGATGGAGAAGAGCCTGCGGACTTTGGTGACGATTTCCTTCGCGGCCTCGCGATTCTGCGCCTGATTGCCGTTCTGCTGTTCGTACTCCATCGAAATCTGCATGTACTTCCGCTCCGCCTCGCGCCGCCGCATGTCCAACAGGACGATGAGCCCGATAAGGCCGACGACACACACGAAACCGAGGAATTTTCCGAACCCGGACGAAGAAGAGGTGCTGCTTTCCATAAGTGAAAGTGGGGAATCTTGGAAGAAATGGTAAGCTACGAAAGACATATGATCAACCGTGACTCCTTGCGGCCTTTCCTAAATACCACTCTGGATCGGACGGACCTCTCCGGTATTGGAACAAAATATGCCGGCAAAGTCCGCGACGTGTACACGAAAGATGACCGTGTCATCCTGGTTTCGACGGACCGGCAATCGGCCTTTGACGAGCAGTGGTGCGCGATTCCTTTAAAGGGCCAAGTGCTCAACCAATTGAGCGACTGGTGGTTCGAAAAAGTCAAAGACGTGATGCCGACGCACGTCGTCGCGACTCCCGACCCCAATGTGACCGTCGCGCGGAAACTGAAGATGCTGAAGTTTGAAGTCGTGGTCCGGGCGTACCTGACCGGGTCGACCTCGACCTCCGCCTGGGTGAATTACGAGAAGGGCAACCGAAATTTCTGCGGCAATCCCTTGCCCGACGGCATGAAGAAGAATCAGAAGTTGCAGTCGATCATCTTTACGCCCTCGACCAAACCCGAAACCGGCCATGACGAATCGATGAGCCCCGAAGGACTGATCGAACTCGGCGTGACCAACCGCGCGGAGATCGACCGCGTGAAGGACTGCGCTTTCGCGTTGTTCAAACGCGGACAGGAGGTCGCGGCCAAGCGCGGATTGATCCTCGTGGATACGAAGTACGAAATGGGTTACGACGCCGAAGGAAATCTGCGGGTGGGCGACGAAGTCCACACGCCCGATTCCTCGCGTTACTGGATCGCCGCGACGTACGAGAAGCGCTTCGCGGAGGGAAAGGAACCCGAATCGCTCGATAAGGAATTTTTCCGCTTGTGGCTGCGGGAACAAGGCTACACCGGTGACGACGGCCCCAAGCCCGTCGTGACGGACGACGCGCGTTTGATGCTCGCCGAAAAATACATCCGGCTCTATGAGACGATGACGGGAGAGGCATTTCAGATTCCGGAAGAAGCGGATGTGATTGGTAGAATCACGAAAAATTTGAAGGAATACATGGCTGCATGAACAAATATTGGCATGGGGTTCATGCCAGAGTCTTTGCGGTCAGAAGATTACTTGCTGAATGGGAATAGCCTGTTACCCTCTCCCGCCATGGCTGAAACCGCTGCTTTCATAGCGCCCCCCCCCACTCCTAATTCTGCGACAAGAAAAGGAGAAACTGCCCCTGTTCCCGGCTCAGTCATCGGTATTGGAGCAATGGTTCAGAACGTGGCACGACTAAAGGCCCGTCTCGCGCCGGAATTGGGAGCCCTGGTCACTGATGCGCTCGAGAGTTTGCAACTTGCCTACGCCCGTTTGCTCTCCGTTCATGGCGTACAGATTGGCTCCGATGGCGATCCTTTGCGCGGAACAAGGGGGGCGCTGCGGCAAATAAAAGCGCTTGAGTTGGCGGCAGGGAATTTGGCGGAAACACTTCCGTCGATTGAGCGCGATCACATTCTTCGGGCAATACAAGATTTGAATGATGCGCAGCGACGTGCATTCGTGCGACAACAATACAGCGGAGGAAATCATCATGAAGCAACAATAAGTGGCCACAGTACTCATGAAGCCGGACTGGAAACATGGGAACACCGATGTCTCATTTCCAACTTTCGCATGGTCGTTAATCAGTGTTGCGAATCCCATCCGGATGAGCCACAGCAAGAACGACGAACGCGCTTTCGACAGTGGGCAGAGCACGAGCATGGCATTGTCGCGGATGATTTCACTGATCTTGTGTATGCAGTGAATAGGCAGTATTTGCCATGGCTCCAAAATCTCATTCCAACGCTGGAACAATCTGCACTTGCGACGTCGCAAGGCGTGATGAACAGCATCGGTAGTGCTCTATCACGAGCACTCTGGATGTTCGATCCTGCTGGCTCTGTGTCTTTTGCAGAATTTGCTGAAGCGAAGGTGCGAATGCAATTCCGACGCTACATCGAAAGTAAGCGAATGGATGCTGGGGATGATAAACAGTCTACTGCTGCTTCAGCCGCTGCATCTGATCTTAGAATTGAAACGCGAAAGGTAGCGCACGGTGGACCATTTCTCACTCAATTTAATTTGAGTGTTTCCACACTCCGAGAATCGAATCCGAACGTGGAGCAGCAAGAACGACGATCCCGATTTGGGAAGTGGGCAGACAGTGAACATGGCATTGTCGCAGATGATTTCACTGATCTTGTGTATGCAGTGAATAGGCAGTATTTGCCATGGCTGCAGAGTCTCATGGAAACGTTGGAGATTCCTGCAAACATCGAGCCGATAAGCCTGATGCATAGCCTCGGATATGCGCTCTCACGAGCGATATGGATGTTTGATCCTGAGAATGGAAAGTCATTTGAAGAATTTGCCGAGCCGGAGATACGATCACGATTCCAGAAATATTCGGGGAAAGTGGAAAAAAATGATGCTGCGAGTGAGCCGGTACATGCTCACGAACGAGGGGCAAAGACTTCGGCGCGCGCCACATCCCCAAATGCCGTTAGCGATCTTGAGTCTATTGCAGCACATGCATGCGCAAATCTCACTTCCGATTGGAGAACAGCCCGAAATGTGAACGAGGCCGAGAGGGAGAACCGCTTCAGAAATTGGGCACGGGGAGATGGCATCGAAGCCGATGATTTGTTTGATGTCGTCCATCAAATGCTGCTTATGCAAGTGCCGTGGGTAAAGCAAATGATTGAAACCACTCCATTAAAACCCGGCACTTCTACCGAGAATGTCTACAGGAAAGTTTTTAAGTCAGTGACGATGAGTTTGCTACTCTTTGATCCTGATAGATCTCCCGCATTTCAGGATTTCGCGTCTGTTTTTGTTGATAGAGATTTGGCAAATTATCGCACGTCGCCGGTTCCAATCGATGGGAATGCTTTAGGAGCAACTGGGATAGAGACTGCTGCTGTGCAACTTATTGATCCCGTTCCCGCAGCGTCGGCGGAACTCACGAAAGAAACTACCATCAACGTCGCCTCACCCGCAAAACAGCCAATACAAGTGGAGACCCCCGTCTCCCGGCTTTGGAATCAATTCTCCGAAACGGATACCGGCCCCGTTGCCAACGAGGCTTTCGTAAACATAAGAACGCGCTGCCCGCTGAAGGCAGATGCCAATCAACAGTCATTCCGCTCATGGGCGGAAGCAAAAGGAGTAGCGAATGACAATTTTGAAGCGGTGGTATCCGGGATGTATTTGTCATATATGCCATGGCTGCTCACGCAGCTACGGCAATACTCCATTCTGGCGACAGGAGACCCGAAAAAGACTCTTCACACAGCCTGCGAAATGATGGCAGTGAGCATGCATAATTTTAATCCGGCTATATCTGACGATTTCCCGGCCTATGCGTGGCCATACATATTCAAAAGAATTGGAAAATTTCTCAGAAGCACTGACGGAGAAACGCCTGCAT
>JABFSS010000005.1 GCA_013140485.1 Candidatus Peribacteraceae bacterium
GTCGGGAGTGAGGCTGATGACCGGCTCTGCCGACGGGGGCTTCACGTCGAACGTAATCGGCATCCGCACGCTCTTCCCTTCCGCCCCCTCACCCATAAGCGTGACGGAGTAGGTGCCTTCTTTGCGGAAAACTCCGAGCAGCGTGGACCCGTTCGCCTGCGCATCCAGCTCATCGGGCACTTCCCAGCGGAACTGGACGAGCGGGGTGGACGTTTTGGGAGTGAGGCGGACGTCGATCGGCACTTCGCCGCTCGCTTTTCCGTTCAAAACGGTCGGAACGCCTTCAAATTGCAAATCACGAAGCGTCAGGACTTCGGTGGCGCGGACAATGGCGGTGAGTTCCGCGAGTGTGCCGTCTTCCGAGCGAGCGCGCACGACGACAGAGTAGATTCCGGCGGATTCGAAGACGTGGGACTGTCTGAGGAGTGCAGCACCCCGGTCTTCCTTGCCGTCGCCGAATGACCAGGCGATTTCCTTTAACGGCGTCTCGCTCTCCAGGCGAAAGAGCACGCCGAACGGAGCGGGACCGACGAGGGTCTTCGGTTCCGTCGTCATCGTGATCGCGAAGGGCAGCGGAGGCGGATCACGGACCGCGACCGTCCGCTTATACGTCGCTTGTGACTGGTTCTGCATCTGCATCAACGCGGTCACCGCGTAATCCCCGACGGCGTAGTACGTGTATGCGGCATCGGCCGTCGTGGTCGTGACGGGAGGGTTGCCGTCGCCGAAATCCCATTGGACCTGCTTGAGGAGTTTCGGATCGGTCAGGAGACCGGCGACGCTGAATTTCACCGCTTTCTCGACGACAGGCTGCGCCGGCGTCACGGAGAAGACGGCCGTGGGAATCGAGATGCGCCGGGCCGCGCGTCGGGTGCTGCCGCCTTCCAGCACGATGCGCACGATGGGCACATACACGCCCGGACGTTCGATGAGCACGGTCGCGGTCGGTGTGACGGTCTCCTCGTTCATCGTGCCGTCGCCGTCGGCGTCCCACTGGTACTTGCTCACGCGAAAGCCGAGATTGCCGAGGATCGTTGTGGCGCGCTCGGCGCTCAGCGTGACCGCGACGGGCGCGACCAATTCGGCAGCGGTCGCAGGCTCGACAATATCGAGCGGCAGCGCCGGCTCGCCCATGATGAAGAACGGCGTCACGACGCCGATGAGGAACCCCGGGAGCAGCACGGCGATGAGCTTGATCAGGCTTCGGCGGCGTGTCTCAATGGAGACCGTCGACACGGAGATGCGCTTGAGGCCCAGAAGGGCAAGACCGATGATGATGACCTCACCCACGAGGATGCTCAGCAATCCTACGGAAAGGAGCGAGCCTCCTTCCCCCGTCGGACTGGGCAAGGCGAGAAGCAGAAAAGCGCACCAGAAGATGAACACGGCGTTGAAAATTCCCAAAAGCAGAAGAACACTTTTCTTCTTGGCTCGCACGACGTTCTCAGGCGGCAATACCGCTCCGGGGGAAGCGCTGACCGCATCGACGGCGGGAGCTGCCTGCGCGGAAGCAGCAGGCGGAGGAGAAGGCGGAGTGGGCGGAATCACGTCATCGGCCATGGATCAGAGTGGGAAGATTGTTCATGAAGGTGTCGACGAGCGCATTCTGCCCAAGCGGCTGGGCGTCGACGGGAATCGTGACGGGCGGCGCGGCGTCATGGGAGTGCAGATTCATGCGGAGCTTCAGGAGAGTCTCAGCCGGCTGTTCTTTGGACGTCACGGTCCATTCCAGACGGTGGACGACGAACGTCTCGGCGTCGATCCACAATTCTCCGCGAGCATCGTACGCCTGGAGCTCCCTGCGTGTCTTCTCGGCATCAAACGGTTGCCCTTGCTCCTCCGCCAACGATGTCATCAAATTCACCAAGCGGTCATGGTCGATCACGACACCATAATGATACGCATCGGCTCCATTGATATCTTCGAGTCCGTGATCGTCGATCACCGTGACGACCTCGCTCTGCGCCCGGAGGAACAGCGGATCGGGCGTGAGCTGCGGCACCGGACTGCTCTGAGCGCCGCGCGGAAGACTCCGCCACGTCCCGAACATCGATCCGGTTCCCTGGAGTGCGGGAACGGCCGGATCAGTCGAAAATTCGCGGAAGAGGACGTACGTATCGAGCGCATCGCGGACGACGTCGCCCGATAAACGAAAAGTCGTCGGGCCGGCGGCACCGGTGAGCGTGCCGTTGGCCTCCACCGTGAACGAGGCTTGCCGGCCGGCATGCGCCAAAACACCCCGGAGAGTGGCGTCCCCCGTCATCATGACCGGACCGCGCCGGATTTCTGCATGAAGCTCCGCGTCATATTCCGCGGATTGCAGTTGGTTACTCTGGACCGTCGCGAGACGCAGCACATCCTCCGACGGCAAATCCCCCGCCCTGCGGCAGGAAGACAAGAGGAGAGCGCCAGCAAGAGTGAGTGTAGCCAACCTGTTCATGGTTGGATCCTATTGTAGACAATGCGGATGCGGTCTCAAAGCCAAGTATTCCGAAACTGCATTGTCATCCCGCCTGCCCACCGTAGTTTTAACGAAGGTGGGAGTAGCTCGCGTCGGAGACGCGAGCGTATCGAGGGGCTACCGGCCTTCGTCAGCTTCGATGTCACTCGCTTGCTGAATGATCAACCGCACCGTTTTCCTGCGGCTCGCCCGAATGTCGCCGAGCAATTGGACGAGACGAACTTCATTTCTCTTGACCAGAAGCGGCGGCTGCAGCTCGATGCGTACCCGGTCGCCGTCGAGCGAGGCGGTCGTGGGAGAAAGACGGCTGTGACCGCTCGTTTCGAGGAAAAGATTCTGGAGTTCCGCGTCGCGAGCCGAGCCGTCGTTGACGAAGGTGATCGCCGTGATGAGCTGGTCGCTGCCACGAGCCGTCAGCCGAAGCCGCGCCACCGTCCGGGCCGAGCCGTACGACAACGTATTTGGGAGACTGAGACTTTCGGCCGTGACGGATCCGATGGAGGGGCCGACCGGAATCGTCCGCGATGCGGCCTCGCCGGCGAGATTCAACGTGACGGGAACAACAGGATCGGTGACCACGTTCCCCGACCACACGAGACTGAAGGCGTGTTCACCCGACGCCGCGGCATTGCTGCTGATGTCGCCGAGGATATCGATAGACATGGTCTTGCATGCCGGCACGGTGATTCCGCGCAGATGCAGCGTCGCGATGCCCTTCTTGCCCGACGGAACCGCGCTGCGGCTGCGGCGGGCCCCGTTCTGAAAGACGTAGACGCCGGCGATATCCTGCGGACTGCCGAGCCCCCGGTGCTCCAGTGTAAGAGATGCGATGCGCACGTCCGCCGCGCACGACGCCGTCGCCCGGAGCGTGAGGAGCGCGACGCGCTGGGCGCCGAGTGGAACAGACCCGTTGGGCCGCGAGAGTTCCTGAACCGTGAGCAGCGGCGTTGCGTCCGTTGTTCCAGAAGCCTCCTCCGCGGCGACCGCCGGAGAAGCTGAAACCGCCATGCACATCATCACCGCAAGAAATCTCTTGAGTAGCATGGGATGCATTGTACACCCC
>JABFSS010000083.1 GCA_013140485.1 Candidatus Peribacteraceae bacterium
AGTCTCCTCATTCCCCTTCTGGCCTCCGCGGCCGGGATCAAAGTGATTATCGACGGCAAAGCGATCGTCTTCACCGACGTGCAGAGCAATACGTGGTTCGCGCCGTACGTGCGCGAAGCTGCGGAAGCCGGCATCGTGACCGGCTATAAAGACAAGTTCGGCAAGCTCACCGGCAAATTCATGCCGAGCAACGACATCACCATCGCCGAGGCGCTCAAGATTGCGGTGGAAGGCGCCGGCTACGATGAAGAGCTCTATGGCTCGATCGTCGAGAGCGGCATGCTCAACCACTGGGCGTCGAAATACTTCTCCGTCGCCAAGGGTGAAGAATTCGATTTCCTGAAACTGCGGGCCAGGTCCGACCGCGCCGCAACGCGCGCCGAAGTGGCGTCGATGTTTGCGTCGGCGTTCCGTTCGGATCTCTCCACGGCCACCACCGTCGACACGCGGTACACCGACGTCTCGACGATGACGATGTTCGCTTCGTCGATCGAAGCGCTCTCCCGCGACGACATCCTCACGGGCGATACCGACATTCATGGCCAGGCAACGGGCACGTTCCGTCCGGCGGCGAACATCAACCGCGCCGAAGTCGCGAAGATGGTGATCGCCGCGCGCGCCAAATACGGCGAGCCCGGCAAAGACCGGCACCCGACGGAGAGCGAAGTGTCCATTGTCACCTACTCCGCCGAAGGATTCGAACCTGCTTTGCTCCGCGTGAAATCCGGCACCTCAGTCACCTTCCGCAACATGAGCAGCGGGGAATTGTGGGTGGCCTCCAACCCGCATCCCACGCATACGGGTCTCTCGGGCTTCGACGCCAAGAGCGGCATCGGCCAGGGCGAGTCCTTCATGTTTAGGTTCACGCGGCTGGGAACATTCGGATACCACAATCATCTTGATCCCTCACGCTCGGCGACGATCATCGTGGAGTAATACGAGTCCATTCATGAGGCATCCGGAAGCGGGTGCCTCTTTTTCGTGACACAAAATACTCAAGACTTTGTGTAAGGGAAGAGCTTCCAGACTGTCTACAACACCGGAAGGAAGCGCTGTGCTTCTCCTCCTTTATCTTCCCCCTCTTCCCTATGGTCACTTCATCTCTTTTCCTCCACCGGCGAGTCCTCCGGTTTCCCGCGGCAATCGCCGGAACCGCGCTCCTCCTCGGCTCCGTGATGCCGGCCATGGCACAGCAGACGTCGTATACCGACGTCCCGGCAGGCGCATATTACGAAGCAGCAGCGTCCGCGCTGCTGGACATCGGTGCGCTTGACTCCAAAGAAAGCCGTCTCCGTCCCGGCGACCTTGCGACGAGAGCGGAACTCGTGAAACTCCTCGTGAATCTGACCGGCGAGACGCTGCTCTATCCGTCCTCAGCAAGCTTTAACGACGTCTCGCGCTCGACCTGGTTCTTCCCGTACTTCGAAGCGGCGGCGCATGTCGGATGGGTCCACGGCGACGGTGATTGTTACCAGAAGTCCCGTCCCTGCACGGCGCGCCCGGGCGACACCGTGAACCGAGCCGAAGCGGCGGCATTGTTGATGCGCGGTTTCGCGCTGGAACACACGGGCACCGCTCCCCAGTTCCCCGATAATTCCCAAGGCCAGTGGTACTACACGAATATCCAGACCGCTGCGGACCATTGCGTGCTCCAGGGCGACAGTATGACCGGCCGCGTGCGGCCCGGCGCTGCCATGAACCGCGCCGAAATGGTCGTGATGTTCCACCGCGCGTACCTGAACATGGAATACGGCGCGGATTGTGGAACCGTCTCCGCGAACATCTCCGGAGTCACGTCTCTCTCTCCGACGCGGGTACGCGTCACGTTCGACAGCGATATGAACGAAGTACGCGCCGAAGATGAATCCCGCTACGACGTCGTCCGTGTTTCGGGCGGCGGCACGGTCGATGTGGAAACGGCGACTATGGTGAACGGCAAAGTGATTGATCTTGAGCTCTCCGAATCCCTGTCGGCAGGAGCCACGTACACGCTCACCGTCAGCAATCTCCTCACGTCGGCAAACGCGCTCTTCAGCGACAGCGAGCGGTTTACATCGGACACCGACGGCGCGGGAGAAATCAGCGGCGTGACCGCGGTCACCGCGCAGCGCATCCGTCTCACCTTTGATACCGACGTCAACGCCACGCGCATGGAAGACGAAGCGCGGTACGTGGTCGCGAGAGTCGGCGGGGCCGGCAATATCGCCGTCCGCACCGCGACGCACATCGACAACCGAACGGTGGATCTTGATCTCAACGGTTCGCTGACGACGGACGCTTCGTATCTCGTCTCGGCCCAAAATATGCAAACGAGCGGCGGAGTGGTCTTCTCCGACAGCATCACCTTCCCGTATCCCACGTCCACGGGCGACATGACCGAAGCCGTCGCGCTTTCGTCCAACCGCATCCGGATGACCTTCGATTCCGATCTTGACCGCTCGCGCGCGGAAGATGAATCCCGGTACACCGTCGAACGCGTCGGCGTGAGCGGAGCGCTGGATATCCGCAATGCCGTCCACACCGGCAACAGAACAGTCGAACTGGAATTGACCAATGCGCTCGCAGCAGGCGGGTCGTACCGCGTCTCGGGGCAGAGCTTGATGACGAGCGGAGGAGTGGTCTTCTCCGACAGCATGACATTCGTCTTCGCGACGACGCCGGGCATGGGCCGCCTCACTAAAGTGGAAGCGCTCTCTTCCACGAGCGTTCGGCTCACCTTTGATACCGAACTCGACGCGATCCGCGCCGAACAATCCTCGCGATATGGCGTCACGGACGGCAGCCGGTCTCTCCTTATCCGGACCGCGAACCTTACGAGCGATAACCGCACGGTGGAACTCGACTTGATCGAATCGATGACGTCGCAGCGTAGCTACACCGTCAACGTCCTCTCGATGCTCACCGCCGGCGGCTCGCTCTTCAGCGACTCCGGCACGGTCGTCTTTGATTCCGGAACCGCGGTCAACTTGCGCGCGACGCTCACGGGCAGCCAGGAAATCCCTGCGATGATCACCACCGCCACGGGATCGGGAACCTTCGTGCTCTCGAGCAACGGCTTGCACTACGACATCGCCGTGAAGGGCTTCGGCAGCGGCTCGATGGCCATCACCGCCGCACACTTCCACTTGGGTGAACCGGGTGTCAGCGGCGCAGTCGTGCAGCCGATCACCTTCAGCAACAATCACTCCGTCGGCGACTGGACCGGCCTGACCGACGCGCTTCGCAACGCGATCCTCAACGGAAGCATCTACGTCAACGTCCACACTGCGGCCCATCCCGACGGCGAAATCCGCGGGCAGGTGCTCAAGCAGTAATGGATCTCCACACAGACAAGATCACACCGCGGCCTCCAGAAGGGGGGTCGCGGTTTTTCCGGCTTCGCGGGAGGATCGTGATATACTGGTGAACACAACGAACCCTGACGAAAAATTGTATTTCCTTCTCTCCATTGTATGAGCTACGTCGACGGATTCCTGATTCCGCTTCCGAAGAAAAACATCAAGGCCTACCGCACCATGGCACAATGGGGCAAGAAGACGTGGATGAAGTACGGCGCTCTCGATTATAAAGAGTGCGTCGGGGACGACCTGAAGAACGCGATGGGCATAGCATTCCCAAAAGTATTGAAGACGAAGCCGGGCGAGACGGTTGTCTTCGCCTACATCGTCTTCAAATCCCGCAAGCACCGCGACAGCGTGAACAAGAAAGTCATGAGCGACCCGGCGATGAACGACCCCAAGATGATGACGAAGATGCCGTTCGATCCGAAACGCATGTGCTATGGAGGATTCAGCGTTATCGTTGATGCAAAGCAAAAGTAGACCCCTTCCGCAGGTGATGTATTTTACGTATCCTCTCTCTCGCGCGGGTATCGTACAGTGGTAGTACATCAGCCTTCCAAGCTGAGGATGCGGGTTCGATTCCCGCTACCCGCTCCAGCCTACGCGAAGCGTAGGCTGCCCGCCGTAGTAATACAACTGATACAATTCAAACATGAAAATTCGCCTCGTATGTGACGAAGATTATCCTGCGATTGCCCGTCTTCGCAGGCAAACGATTCATCATGTAAATTCAAAAGACTATTCTGAAGAAGTAATTGATAATTGGGCGGCCAAAGTGGGCTCACAAAATTTTAGGAAAAGTGCCGATACATGCAAAAGATGGGTAGCTATGAAAGAAGATACGATAATCGGTTTTTGCGAACATACCTTTGAATGTGAAGTATCGAGAATGTACGTCCACAAAGATCATTTGAGAAAAGGTGTGGGCTCTTGTTTGTTAGAAATCGCTGAAAATTCGCTGAAAAAGCAGGGCTGCAAGAAAATCCATATTGAATCTACAGTTACAGCGAAGGATTTTTATGAAAAGAATGGATACAAGGTTATTGAAAAAGCTCTATACAAAGGAAATATGGATGAACCGATCTATAAAATGACCAAAAAACTTTCAGGGACATAGCCTGGTGGGCACACCATCAGCCTTCGCTTGCGAGCTACGGCCGACAAGTGGTTGTAATAGTTTCCAGTAACCCCCTATTGATCGCATGTTGCCATTTACAGTTTGTTCTTCTTTGGCGGTGGAATAGGCGGAGTAAACGGGCGAATGCCAAATGCCCGAATGGATTCCTTTTTGGTTTCTCCGATAACAAGAATGCCATCTCCCACGGCAAAGTCTCGACCTTCCGGATACTCCGTACCCGGAGTGACATCAATAACGAATGTTTGCCCATCAGGACCGAGAATCACATATCCATTGTCCCGTATCTCCGAAACAGTTCCGGGGAAAAGATTATGGAAGCGCCAAGCACCATAACCACGAAGGAGCGGATCACTGAGACTGCCGTGACGTGGCGGCGGTGGCTGCCACCATGCATAGAGCGATGTGCGACTAAAGAGGAAGCCTCCACCAAGCGTCAGTGCAACCAAAGCACCGATGAGAAGAGGTAATGATTGATATCGCCAGGCAAAAGAGCGGCGAAGCACAATCGCAACTCCCACGTCTAGCAGAACAAAAACAGCGACTGCCAGCCATGGAAAAGACTGAAAGAAGACAATAACTCCAAGGAGCCCAAAACTCAGCAACAACCAAAATCCGCTTCGGGCGATCATCGTAAAGAGAAACCCTGCACAGATCATGGCCAGTACCGTGATCAGCAGGGCGAAGACCAGGTATTTTTTTTGTTTTCCTGCCGTGAATTGCGATGCTGTCGATGGAGTGTTCATGATGCAGGAGGGAAGCACAAAAGAAATCTACTCTTCTACGAGCCAAGAATGGATGCCAAGCCGTATGTCCCGAGTAAACCGGCACCTACGTTAAAAATCAGATTACCGATTTCGAGCGGCACCATCACCTTCCTGTACGGATAGTGGGCGATACCCATGGGAATCAAAAGCCAATCGTTTGAGAAAGGTGAAATTGCCCCATACGTGATAAGGGCGCCCGCGAACTTCCAATAGGACAAACCCATACACCATTTTTGGAATCGCTCGACAGAAGTAAAGTGAGAAACCGACACCAATTTCCTGCCCGAAAATCCCAGAAGATACGATGTGGAATCTCCGCTTGCCTGACCAATGGTAGCCATAACTCCGAGCAAAACCGGATTGAGTCCGCCCGCCGCAAACGTCATCAATGCAAGATGGAACGGAATGGGAACGATGATAGAAATTCCCCCGATAAACGACAAGAAAAGTGTTGCAACGTACCCGTTCTGCGTACCGAAAAAATCGACGATTTCTCCTGGCGGATACTGGTAGATAAGGAACGTCCAAGTGGCAAAAAGAAGCACGGGGAGCAAAGAAAGCCACATATGAAGAGTTTTTTGTGACATACTTTTGAAAAGGGGTCAGGCATTTTTCTTTGACCAATACGCTTCAGCCTCCGCTTCCATCGCACGTAATCGCTTATAGTAATCGGGGTATTCTTTTAGGTGAGCCCACGCAATTTTTCCTGTGATCAACGGATCATCGTTGGTCACATTTGTCTGGGGATCATGTGTGCCGTGCTCATACTCCACCTCCATCCCATAGCGAAAATCCTCGACGGAAAATTGTACCTTCTTCCATTCTATGCCAATGGATGCCGCAACTGCTTCTGCATCACTGATGGAAACCATTTTCTTCATATATTCATGTACGCTTCTTATACTCCGTATTTGTGAGAAGCAGAAAGATAATAGGCAAGATACCGAGTGAGTTGACGATGAATAGAGCGATGAACCAGGCGGTCATATTCATTCGCGCGGCGCGCCACATGCTCAACGCCTTGAGCACGAGGTCGATCAGAATAAACGGAATAATGACGATGAGCCATGGAGCGATCTGGCTCATGAACATCTCCTTATACTGCACAATGTCGATCATATACTCAGTGAGACGCCCAGCAGATGAAAATCTTACAAAGAACGGACTATGGCGCTGATAGGATTCTAAAAAAGGGAGTATGATTGCGACATGCGGCTTGGAACAAATTCTGCGATCTTCATTCTGTTCTTTGGAGTTGCCGTCATTCAGGCTGTCCAAACACAGAATTGGCTCATGGTATTGATGTGGGTCGCTATTGGCTCGGTATTTCTGTGGGCTGACATAAAGAAGAAATGACACAAATGCCGTCACGGATACACGACGTCCAATTTTCCGTGACTATTCTTCGTTTCATACTTATAATCATAGTATGAAGAAATATCTCTCCTCTCTTCTCCAGAAAGCCGGTTTTCGTGATGAGGAGGCGCAATTGTATGTAGCACTGCTCAAACTGAAGCAAGCGACACTGACGGAATTGCACGTACAGACAAAGATGAGCCATACGACGACCTATCGAGTGATTCATCGTTTGATGGACCGAGGATTGATTGAACAAATACCGGTGAACAAGAAACAATCCGTGTACAAACCGTTGTCTCTTTCACCGCTGATCACATCGATGGAAAAGGAACAATCGAGAATGCGGAAGTTGGAGTTATCGCTCAAAAAACTCGATCATCTTTTGCCGTACATGGATCTGGACGATACGAAGAAATCGACCGGTGCTTCCGTAGAAATACACGAAGGCATCGACGCGTTTCATGAAGAGTATCTCAAATTACCGGAACTCGGGCACGATGAATTCCTAGCCATCGGTTCTTCCGACAGTTTCTGGGAGGCAAGCAACGCAAGCATTGATTCGCCGCTGGAGAGGTCGTTTGTCAGCAGGCGCCTGAAGAACAATGTCTATTCCCGTTCGATGATGGTCGCGTCAAAAGACGCGGAGAAGATCTCCAGCAATGACGCAAAGGAAAAGAGAACGACAAAAATGAAGGAGCGGTTGCCTGTGATGAGCAATATGCTGATGATGAGCGGAGATCAAGTGTCGCACTTTGTGTGTGATGTCGATTGTCCGCATGTGGTGGTCATCCGCGATCCGGAACTCGTCGCGATTCACAAAAACTATTTTGAAGATCTGTGGAAATCGTGATGGTTTTCTTTCACGACGCTGAAAGAAAAGACCGTTACTTCTTCTCTCTGGGAAGCCGTTTTGGAGAAATCTTCTGGAGAAATTGATATGGAGAGCGTCTGGAATACACTTTCGGTACCTTCCTCATTTCTCGTATGAAGTCCGCAATCATTATCGATGAATCCTTACCGATCGGCTTGCTGGCAAACACGGCAGCATGCATCGCAACCGGACTCTTTCGTGATCAACCGGAAGCGTATGGCCCCGAAATTCAGGGCGCGGATCACACGTTCATTCCGATCACCAAAATTCCCATTCTCATTCTCAAGAAAGGAAAGAGGGATTTTGACGAGATTCTCCGGCGCATCCAGGGCACGAATCTTCGCTGCATGATTTTTACCAAAGAAGCGCAATCCACGGCGGACTATGCCGAGTACGTACGGCGCACGGAGGGGAAAAGTCTTTCTGAAGTGCACATAGTGGGCATCGGAATAATCGGTGAAGATGCGCAGGTTACCAAAGTGGCTGGGGATTTACCGCTGTTGAAGTAGATGGCCACTGAAAGACCACTTATTCCAAAAAGATGTCCAAAAGCATGGGGCGTTCCACACCCCTGTGGAACGGATTTTTCCTTTTCCTGATGCGGAAAAGTCCCGAAGTCGATTTTTATCTTCTTCTCCCTGCCTAGACGGAGGCTCTGCGACTCCTACAATCGCCACATGACGCCTATCGCCCTCACCGACCTCGCTCCACTGTTGCAGAAGCACTTCGGTTACCGGACATTCCGGCCTCTGCAGGAACAGATCATCCAGACGATGCTCGGAGGAAAGGACTGCCTTGTCGTCATGCCGACCGGGAGCGGGAAATCCCTTTGTTTCCAGCTGCCCGCCCTCTGCACGGACGGCGTGACGCTCGTGATCTCGCCGCTGATCGCGCTGATGAAGGACCAAGTGGACGGGCTGCGCGAGAATGGAATCCCGGCGGCGTTTCTCAACAGCAGCCAAACGGCGACGGAGCAGGCAGCGGTACGGAAATCCGTGGAGCGCGGAGACGTGCGCCTCCTCTACATTGCTCCCGAACGGCTGGCAACGCACGGGTTCGAGGATTTCCTCGAGTCCATCCGGTTGAGGATGATCGCGATCGACGAGGCGCACTGCATTTCCGAATGGGGCCACGAGTTCCGTCCCGATTACCGCAATCTCCGAGGGCTGCGCTGTTCATTCCCCCGCGTTCCGTGCATCGCGCTCACCGCGACGGCGACGCCCCGAGTCCGGGAAGATATCCGGGAGCAATTGTCGCTGAAAGACGCTCCGCTCTTTCTCTCCAGTTTCAACCGCGCAAATCTCACGTATCACGTCTATCCGAAGTCGCGTTCCTTTGAGCGCCTGTTGCTCCTCCTCCGCAAAGCGGGACGGCTACCGGCCATTGTCTACTGCTTCTCGCGCAAAGACACCGAAGCGCTGGCTGCGGATTTGGCCGCAGAGGGATTCAGCTGTCTGCCTTATCACGCCGGACTCGACTCGGGCGTTCGGCGCTCCACGCAGGAGAAATTCATGCGGGATGAACTCCAGATCGTCACGGCCACCATCGCCTTCGGCATGGGCATCGACAAACCCGACGTGCGGACGGTGGTGCACATGGATCTTCCCAAAAACATCGAAGGATATTATCAGGAAACGGGACGCGCGGGACGGGACGGGCTCCCCAGCGACTGCATCTTCTTCTACTCCTACGGCGATAAATTCAAGCAGGAATTTTTCATCGGCCAGATGCAGGATCCGGCGCAGCAGCGAGTCGCCCGAGAAAAATTGGAACATATGCTGCAATACGGGGAACTGGCGGAGTGCCGGCGCGGATTTTTGCTCCGCTACTTCGGAGAAGACTACGACATCCCCGATTGCAAAGGTTGCGACCGGTGTCTGAGCGAGCGGGAGACGTTCGACGCGACCGAGATCGCCCAAAAAATTCTTTCCGGCGTCCTGCGCACGGGCGAACGCTTCGGTGCGGCGCATGT
Source organism: Candidatus Peribacteraceae bacterium (assembly GCA_013140485.1). Lineage (GTDB taxonomy): Bacteria > Patescibacteriota > Gracilibacteria > Peribacterales > Peribacteraceae > JABFSS01. Next base: position 9,446 of record JABFSS010000083.1, read on the forward strand.
GTGCGACGTCTTGCGCGGCAAGAACACCGAGCGCATCCGCAGCAACGGCCAGCAAGGATTGCCGGTGTTCGGCAGCGTTACGGAATTTGACGACCGGCAATTGCGGGAACTGATCTCGTCACTCGTGTCGCAAACATTCCTGCGAAAAGCCGACGGCCAATACCCCACGCTGTCCCTCACCGATCGCGGACGATTGTTCCTTGCGGAAAAAACACCGGTGCAGTTACCCGTGCCCGAGGTGCAGGTGGAAGTCGCTGAGCGCGCGGCGTCGTCGGACGACCTTCTCTTTGATCCGAAACTCTTCGAAGACTTGCGGCGTCTGCGGCGGAGCCTGGCAAACGCCCAGGGAGTCGCGGCGTTCGTTATTTTCGGCGACCGGTCTCTGCGGGAAATGGCGGCGTATTTTCCTCAGAGACCGGAAAGCTTCCGGCAGATCACCGGCGTATCGGACAGAAAACTTGAGGAATACGGAAGCGGCTTCCTGGATATCATCAGATCGTTTTCCGCAAATCATGGCATGCAAGAACGGATGCCCAAGTCCGCTCCGGAAAGGCGGCGACGTGACCGCATCCGAACGGTGCGCCGGAAAGATTCAACGTACGAAGAAACGCGCGTGCTCCTTGCACGAAAACTTCCCCTCTCGGAAATCGTCCGGATTCGCGGCGTGCAGGAAGGAACCATTATCCAGCACATAGAAGCTCTGGCGCTGGCGGGCACCGCTCTCGAGATTGATTACCTGAAACCGCCGGCCCCGATGTTTCTGGAAATCTCCGCCGCCTTTGATCAACACGGAATGGAAGCACTCTCGCCGGTTTTCAATCATTTTGAGGGGAAATATCCATATGACGTGCTCAGGCTCGCGAGAATTTTCCTGCGTCAGAAACCTCACTGAACATCCGCTAACGAGTCCTCAGCGGCTCCCGCACAAACTGAAAAATCACCAGACTCACGCCAATGAGGAGCGCCAGCGAGAAGACGGAGAAGCGGTATTTGTCGTCGCCGAAGGAAGAAAATGCAACGGCGGTCGCGGACCAGAGCAGCGGCCCGATGATGGACGCCGTGCGTTCGAAGAGCGAATAGATCGAGAACATTTCGGCCTGGGCATTCTCCGGCACGAGCGTCGCGTAGAATGCTCGTGATAACGAGAAGAGCGTGCCGAACGCGAAGCCGTTCAGGATGATGAGTCCCATCATGAGCCGTGGTTCTTGAGCGAAGGCGAATGCTCCGAGGACGACCATCCACAGCGCGATGCTCGCCGTGATCGCCCGTTTGGTGCTGCCGAGGAATCGCACGATGAAGGGGCTCGCAAAGGAGCCCACGACGCCGGAGATAATCACGATGATGACGGTGATCGTGTTCTGCGTATCATTGAGTTTGCCGACGGTCTTCAGGTAGAACGATGTGAAGAGTTGAAGCGTGAGGAGCGCGTCGGCGAAGAGGCAGTACGTGAGGAGGAACGGCAGGACGCCGGGGTACTCGCGGACGCGGCGCACGATCCGCAGAGCGTCACCCCAGGTGCGCGTGAGAGGAATGATTGATTGCTGCCGGGACGAATCGCGCAGGAACAGGAGCGTGGGGAGGGAAAACAGGAAGAAGAGAACGGCTGCAGCGATGAACACGGCGGGAATGCCGCCGAAGCCCAGCGGCGAGACCGTGCCTTGTGCGATAGGGAGAAGGATGATGAGTCCTGTGATATTCCCCAGCTGCCCGAAGCCCATGCCGAATGCCGAAATTTTCTCGGGCGACGTCCCGCGTGACGAGAGATCGCGGATGAACGCATCGTAGAACGCGAAGTTCGACATGTAGAAGAGATGAAAGAACGAATAGAGGACAAAGACCGCGACGGTGGCGCCCGTCGTGAGCGTGGTCACGCCGTGCATGAAGAATCCGAGCGCGAGCAGCGTGATGATGGTGAGAAGCGTGCAGGCAATCAGGAAGGGCATCCTCAGCCGGACGCCGTCGGAGAGTCTCCCAAGAAACGGCAGAAACCCCAGCAGCATGATGGTCACTACGGCGACGGACGCGCTCATCCACGCATCGGAGGCTCCATGCTGCGAGATGAACCAGAGCCCGAAGTAGAACGACACGTTCGCGAATGCGAGTGAATTCGCGAAGTCGTAGAGGGCCCAGAGAAGAATTCGGGTGCGGTTTCTCACACCCGCACTATACCGAGACAGTGACAAAGCGCGCACGGCGAGTTGAAGAAATCCGGGAAACGGTGCTATCGTTTCCCCATGGACGAGCATGTTGAAATCCCTGTCTCCGACAGCGGGCAGATTCCCAACTACGAAATGAAGATTCACAATTACCGTGCGTATCAGCTCGTATTTTTTTGCATGGGAGTGATCGAAGTACTGCTGGCGCTCCGGTTTATCTTCAAGCTCTTCGGCGCGAATCCCGAAAATATGTTCGCGCGCATCATTTATTGGCTGTCAGGAATCCTGCTCTTTCCTTTCAACGGACTCTTTCGGGGGACTCCCGTCGCAGACGGAACGCTGCAGAGATTCGAACCATCCACGATCATCGCCATGGTTATCTACGCTCTGCTTGCGTGGGGAATCGCGAAATGGATTTTGATCTTCAAGAGCAAGCCGGCACTTAAAGAATAACCGTCGAGTGTTAGAGCGCTCCCAGGTCGAGCGTTTCATGCATCTCGACCTTTTCGACGAAGTCGTGATCGTGGCTGACGAGGATCATGCCCCCTTCGTAGCGATTGAGCGCGTCGGCGATCACGGGCAGGTGACGGAAGTTGATGTGGTTGGTGGGCTCGTCGAGAATCAAAAGCGTCGGCTTCTGGAGCGTGAAGCGCGCGAAGCAGAGCAGACCCTTGAGGCCTTCGGACAGTGATCCTGCTGTTGACTGGAGTTTGTCACCTGGGAGGAGAAACCGCGCGGCAGTCGCATAGACTTCCTGCTTATTCGGCATGTCCATTTCCTGTTCGAGAATCTCGTAGACGGTTTTCTCCATCGGCAGTCCCGAGAAATCCTGGCGGTAGTACCCCACCTTCACGCCCTCGGCGATCACCGCACCCTTCTCCTTTCCGCCGGCCATCGCTTCGAGCAGTGAACTCTTGCCGATGCCGTTGGGACCCGTAATGAGCACACGGTGGCGGTTGTGGACGGTCACTTCGACCTTCTTCTTCACCGGTTTATGATTCTTCATGACCGTGACCGACGTGATCTTCACGAGCGGCTTTTTAAACGGCTCGGAACCGATGGAGAAGTCGGCCAGAGTTTTGTCGTCACGGCGGACCTCGACCTTGTTCTCCTCGGCTTCTTCGACCGCATCGCGCATTTTGCTCGCAAGCTTTCGCATTTTTCCACCCTTGTGCGAGAAGAAGTTGATCTTGTCCTTCTGTCCCTGAATATCCTTTTCCATCCGGGCGTTGAGCCGCTGCTCGCGCTCG
>JABFSS010000055.1 GCA_013140485.1 Candidatus Peribacteraceae bacterium
GTTCTATTTCCAGAACTCTCTCCTTGCCACGAAACATGACATCAAATTTTTCCAAACATTGATGATGTCCAAGGAGTACAAATTTCTGTCCCAGAGCGAAAAATACGTTACCATTCCAAGAATGCTCTCTGCCGGATACGGGATCTTGAAGAACATATTCAATTTTCGTGGGTGAAGGATAGATAAAACATTGTCCTCCACCGGCAACCTGTGTCTCCATCTGGTCGGCAACATCGACAGAAATGCCAAGCGGCACTGCCATTTCCATTGGAAGAAGTGAATGCGACGCACCTGTGTCGACAAGTGCACCGACGACGGGAAGTCGATTTTTCCCATGTGCAAAAGCAACCGGAATCAGCGGCATCCAATTTCCACCGTAGGGAACATACTCAAAACGCATTGCCACCGATGATGAACGGCGTCTTCGGGACGATATCAAGACGGATATCCTCTTTCTTGTATCTCTTCACTTTCTTAAGTACACCAGCAAGGCTGGTATCAATGGCCAGGATTTTCCCCTTCTTGCTCGCGACCCATTTGCCGGCGTTTTTCTTGGAGTAAATCATCAGCCCGATGATAAGCCAAGACAGGAAAAGCGGCAACAAAAACTCTTGTTTTACCGCAACAGACTCACAATCATCGCCACCCCCGCCACCCCCATCACCGCCGTGATCGTGATGCCGAAAATGTTCGCTCGCACCGAGTTCACCCTCGCTCCCATGATCCTGCGGTTATTCGCGATGAGGAGGATCACGACCATCAGCGGCGGGGCGATGATGCCGTTGACCACCGCCGTGTAGTAGAGCATCGCAAAGGGGCTGATGGGCAGAAAATTCACGAGGAGGCCGAGCAATGTTGCGATGGTGATGACGCCGTAGAAGCCGTGCGCTTTCTCGAACTTGAGGTACAGACCTTCGCGCCATTTGAAGGCTTCCGAGACCGCGTACGATGCCGAGCCGGCCAGGACGGGCACGGCGAGGAGTCCGGTGCCGATGATGCCGAGCGCGAAGAGAACGTACGCGAAGTTCCCCGCGAGCGGCCGCAGCGCTTCGGCGGCGTCGGCGGCGGTTTGGATTTTGAAGATGCCGTTGGCGTGGAGCGTCGAGGCCGTCGTCGTGATGATGAAGAACGTGACGAGGTTAGAGAAGAACATCCCGAAGGCCGTATCGTGCTGCATCGCGCGGACATCGCAGTCGTCGATCCTCGGTTTTCCGACGCCCATCGCTCGGAGTTTGCCGCACGCGACTTCCTCTTCGACTTCTTCGTTCGCCTGCCAGAAGAAGAGATACGGCGAGATAGTGGTCCCCAGGAACGCGACGACGTTCATCAAATATTCCTGCGTGAACGCGATATGCGGAACGAACGTGTGCACGAGAATCGCCATCCAATCCTGCGTGACCGTGAACGCAACGAGGAAGTACGCGAAGAGCGAGAGCGCGAGATACTTGAGATATTTCGCGTACGTCTTGTACGTGATGAAGATCTCCATCGTCAGCGTCAGCGCCGTCATGAGCAGAAGGAGCACGGTGAACGGGACAGGAACCAGGAGCTGCGCGGCAGACGCCATCGCGCCGAGATCGGCGCCGATATTGATCGTGTTCGCGACGAGGAGCAGGAACACCGCCGCAGCGAGCAGCTTGCGGGAGTAATGCCGCCGAATGACGCCCGAGAGTCCCTTGCCCGTCACCAGTCCGATCCGCCCGCACATTTCCTGCACCGCGATCATGAACGGCAGCGTCCACAGAACCATCCAGAGCTGCACGTAGCCGAAAATCGCGCCCGTCTGCGCATACGTCGCGATGCCGCTGGGGTCGTCGTCACTGGCTCCAGTGATGAAGCCGGGGCCAAGACGACTGAGAAAACTGCTCTTCTTTTCCTTCATGAGTTTTGAGTGTACTCCACGTTGTCAGAAAAGACGGGCGAGGCCGCCAAACACGTGTTCTGTGGCATTTGACGATACTTAATTTATATTATATAATATATATAGCCCTTTTGCAACATCGTCCTATGTCCGAGCACGACTTGTCGTCGTTGCTCGGTTTACCTTGTACCCTTTCTGAAGGAGCACTGTTTATGGTCCGCATTTTCGTTCGCAAGAAGCTCGAGGCGTTCCACAACCACATCGCCCTGTATGCAATGGCATATGCCATCCCGCATGTACTGGCGGCGTGGCTTCTGTTCGAGCTGTGGGGGATCGGGATAGCATTCCCGTTCCTCTGGTCGATTGTCCTGGGCGGGATCTGCTACCAAGCCAACAAGTTTGCAAATTCAACCGTGGTTCGGGTGATCACCTTCCTGCTGCTCTTTGCAACGCCGACGCTCTTGGCCGTTACGTTAGGGGTAAGTGGCCTCTACGAGCACGTGGCCTACTTTGTTAGCCCCTTTGGGGCAACGGCCAGGTTCATCCTAGGGGCGGGTGATGACACCCGCGGTAAATTTGTCTTCTTCGGCGGCTTGATCGCCATCCTGACAATCATGCAGATCAAGGAATTGATCGTCATCCGGCGACACCGCAGTCAACAGGCTCAGCCCATGAACGTCATGGGCAACTAGGTCAAGCAAAGGACGATGCACGCGAAATGGCATTATGGGGTGGGTAGCTTCGGCTGCCCACTCCCGTCCTTTTGTCGTGTACGTATCAAGGAAAGTGCAGCGGACATCCTGCGTTCGTACGAATACTCGCAGATCGACGTCATCGGTTTTTTCTCTGCCGGTGAACGCAAAATATACATATGACGGGTTCGTCCTCCGCCGAGGAACACCGCGGGCGTCGCTCTTGTCACAGTGTGCGCGCCATGTATTTCCTCAACAGCCAAAGTTCGATCGGACTCGATGCCGAAAAGAACGCAAAGCCCGGCAGACTGCCGCTTGCATTGGACCCAGCACGCCAACAACGCGTCCGCCGCCTGTTAGGCGAAGTGACATGGGACCGCACGCGCCCGGGAGAGCACGGGGAATCACGGCCGCAGGGGTAACAGAAACAACAAACACACATGGCGGGCCTGCGCGCTCCACCGGGGGTGAAGGGGCGTGCGGAGCGGGATTTGGAGCGCGCCGCACTTTCTTTTTTGCCATTTTCTTTGTGCGAGCAAAGAAAATGGCGATTGATGAACTACTCATATCGTAATGCCTCCATGGGACTGAGATTCGCCGCCCGCCGCGCCGGATAAATGCCGAAGATCAATCCCGTCCCCACGGCCATGAGCACCGCGAGGAAGATGGATGAGAAGGAGATGATGAACGAGAAGTTCCCCAGAAATTTGTCGGCGACTGCGGCCAGCAGCCACCCGACGAATGTGCCGATGACGATGCCGATCGCGCCGCCGCTGATCGTCAGCGTCACGGCTTCGAGGAGAAATTGCCACAGAATATCGCGCCGCTTGGCGCCCACCGCTTTGCGCAGTCCGATTTCGCGCGTCCGCTCAGTCACCGACACGAGCATGATGTTCATAATGCCGATGCCGCCGACGAGAAGCGAAATGCCCGCAACGAGTGAGAGGAAGAC
>JABFSS010000120.1 GCA_013140485.1 Candidatus Peribacteraceae bacterium
ACGAAGCGGAGAAGATGCAGCGCGGCATCGGCCTGCTGGAAGGCGAAGTGATGGAATACGTGGTGACGCGCCATCCGCTCTACCTGGTCATCGGCTGCATTCCGCCGCTGCTTTCAACGACTGTTGGCGTGGTGGTCCTTCTTTCGTTCAACACGCATCCGGTCCCCATTACCGTCGCGTCCTGTCTCTTCATCTTCGCGCTGCTCTTCCTCTGGAAGACGTGGCTCGACTTCAGCTACGACGTCATTTACGTCACGAACCGCCGGCTGATTTTGCAGAACCAGTACATTCTCGGCAGAAGCGTCAACCAGGTGAATTACCATGCGATCACCAATGTGATTCCGTACTATCCGTCGATGTTAAGTTACGTCTTGCGCTACGGTTCCATTAAAATCGAAACGACGGCCGCCGAGCACGGGCACCTCGAAATGCACACCGTGCGGCAGCACGAAAAGGCGGCGCACGTGATCATGGAAAAATCGTTCGCGAAAGGAAGACAGAGTGCGCCCGCGGTCACTGCGCCTTCGGCAGGTACTTGAGAGGATCCACCGGGACTCCGTTCACATACAATCCAAAGTGGAGATGCGGACCGGTCGACGAGCCTCCGCCTTTGAGACCCGGCATCCCTCCTGTTTTGCCGAGACGGTCTCCTGCGCGCACACGCTGGCCCGGGCGTACCGCGAATTCGCTGATGTGCCCGTAGACAGTGGCGAAGCCGTCGTGATCGATGGTGATGTAGTTGTAGCCGAGACCGTGGTCGACGACGTTCTTCACGACGCCGTCCGCGGCGGCGACCAGGTCGCTGCCCTGCGCAACGGGAATGTCGATGGCGTAGTGATCGACTTTGAAGCGCTCTTTGTATCCCGGGTCGAGGAAGTACGCGGAGATGCCGAGCGTCGCTTTCACCGGCCAGTAGATTCCAACGTCATTTTTCGGCGAACCCGTCGCGGCGGCCATCGCATCCTCTTCGGCATTCCACATCTGCCGGAACGCGCCGCGCAAGAAGTCTTCGGCTTTCTGCTGGTCTTTCACGAGCGACGTCAGCAGCTGCACGCTGCGGCGGAACTCTTCTTCCAGCTCAGGATCGATGGTCTCACCCAACGCATCGCGCTCTTTTTGGAGCCCTGCCAGCTGGTCGCGGATGATGTCCTGTTTTTCACGGAGGAACTCCTGCTCCGCCCGCGCCCACTTGACCCGCATCGCCGTCTGCGTGAGACGGGGCGTGTCGTCTTCCTCATCATCGCTCTGCACTTGTGCAGCGAACGGCGAAGGAGACGGGCGCTCATCATGCGTGTGCGTCGCTTCGATGGCGGCAGCCGTCCCCGCAGCGGGAGCGGACGCCCCCTCGATACGTTCGCCGCTCCGCGGCGAACTACTTGGGGCAAGCATCGACGGAGCTTCAATGACAGTCGCATCTACAGTTTTCTCGCCCGACGAGAAGTAGAGCGCCCAGCCCGAGACCGCGGCAATCGCAAGGAGTGCCACGCCCGGTTTCGGCAGATGAATTTCTATTTGCATTTCTTCTTATAATAGCAGAATTACGCGATTTGAGCCATACCCTGATAGATGAAATCATACTCAGAAAGCTAATCGTCAAGTGGACACCTCGCTGTCATCCTGAGCTGTCCTTCACCCTCTCAGGATAAACTCCGGACGACAGCGCCGATGTCTATGGTTCGCAAGCTCACCATGACATCTATACTTTTGCCATCATGGAAAAACTGATTGCAACACGCCTGACCCGTTGGCAAACATTCACGTTGATCTGCGGAGTGACGTTCCTCTTGATTCTGGCGGCCTTCGGGCGCTCGCTCTTCCAAGGCTTCGCACCGCTCGATGACGACCTGCTCATCACGATGAACCTCGCGATCCGCGGGCTCACCTGGGAACATCTCAAAACCGTCTTCACCACCTACGATCCCGAACTCTATATTCCACTGACCTTCGTCAGTTACCAGATCGATTACATGATCGGGGGGCCGGCGCCGTGGATCTATCACCTGACCAACCTTCTGCTGCACGCGGGGAATGCGATGTTGGTGATGTGGGTGATGTTCCTCCTCACCAAGAAAAAATGGTTATCGATATCCGCAGGATTGATTTTCGCGGTGCATCCGTTAAACACCGAAGCCGTCGTCTGGCTCGCGGGACGGAAAGATCTGTTGTCGACGTTTTTCTTTCTTGCGGCGTGGGTTGGGTATATCCATTATCGAATGATAAGGGGCGTTTCGCGAAACGCCCCTACGGCAACATATTGCGTTTCCATCGTATTATTCATCCTCGCCTTGCTGTCGAAGGTCATGGCCATGACGTTACCGGCGATCCTGATTTTGACCGATGTCCTGATCGAAAAAAGAAAATGGGAATGGCGAATGTTGATCGATAAAATTCCGTACGCGATGCTCTCCGGCATATTTCTGTTCGTCGCGACGGCGGGGAAAGAACGGATCATCGCGAATCATTCACTCTACGAAACAGCCCTGATGGCAGCCAAAAGCACGGTATTTTATCTGCAGAAATTCCTCCTGCCGGTCCGCCTCGGCGTCTTCTATCCGTATCACGGAGAGATCAGCCTGTTCCTGCCGACGTTTCTGATTGGGACGTTGATTGTGATTGCGCTGATCGCAGGCGCAGCATATTTTTTTGTCCGCAGGCAGCGATGGGCCACGTTCGGGATCGCGTTCTTTTTGATAACCCTCGCACCCACGTTCATCAACTTCCACAAAGGCGGCGAAATGTATTTCGCGTCCGACCGGTATCCGTATTTGCCGATGGTGGGGTTGGTGTTTTTGATTGCGATGATGATCGTGATTCGAGAGAAGGGCGCCCCCGCGGGGCGCCCCTACAGTCATTTTTGGATATCGTGCGCAGGTGGAGGGGTCATTATCGCACTGACCACCCTCTCATTTTTCCAAACAAAAATTTGGGATTCACCGCAGGCGCTGTTCGGCAACACGCTTCGCCTGTATCCAGAATCGGTCGCGGCGCGGGTCGCCCTTGCGTCGATGGACAAACAGATGGGCAGATACGACCAGGCGATCAAGCTCCTGCGGGACGGCCTGGCTCACGGGGAAAACCTCCAGCTGCGCATGGCCCTGGGCTCCGTGTACGCGAAAATCGGGCGGGTGGACGACGCGGCGGATCAATTTACGCAGGCATTGACGCTGGAACCGGATAATCCCGAGCCGTTCGTCGCTTTGGGCGTGTTGGACGAATACAACAAGAAAATCCCTGAAGCGATGGAGAAATACAGCAAGGCCGTCGACCTTGATCCGTCCTACGTATCGGCGCGGAACAAGCTCGGAAGCCTGCTCCTGGAAAACGGGAAGAAGGAGGCAGCTGAAGAGCAGTTCCGTGCTGCCTTGAAATGGAATCCGAATGCGGAAGGAGTGCTCTACAACCTCTCGTTGATCTTGGATATGGACGGGAAAACGGACGAAGCGCTGGAACTTTTGGAGAGGGCGCATGCGCTGAATCCGGATGATGTGACGATTTCATCGGCGCTTGAGAGGCATCGACATGCGCAATGAAGGGCTATATCGGATTGCCCAATTTCGTCAAAATCGTTCGCGCTGCTTCATCTAGATAGGGCTGACATGCTTCCTGTGCTGCCGCATCGAACAACAGCGTTTCAATGCCGAGTTTTTCACAAATCTTCTTTTCGACCATTTCATATACCAAAATGTACAGTACGGCATTGGTCATTGGAGCGAGATTTTCCATTGTTTCCCCGGCCTGAATATTTGAGCTCACTTTTTGAATGCTTGCTTCGTTCAAAACAATTTGACGCTCTGTGGGATTCACCAAGAGCTTTCTGAACAGGCGACAAAGTTCGATATCAGTAGCATCCATTTCCAGTTTGCCCACGAGCGGAAGATCTTTTGCCAAATCCATCCACGTACATTGAGCCATTTGTTCAGCCGGAGCTTCATGGATGCGCCGAATCAGTTCCGTCCGATCATCGGCGACTTCCGTGACTTCATGGGTGGAAGCATCGACGTCGACCAATCGAATAAGCTTTCCCTCACTGGCCCGATCAAACATAAAAATATTGAACGCCCGGTATTCATCCACGAGATCAAATTCTCGACCTTCCTCCAAAATCTCATTCGCAATGGATTCCGCAGTCACGGCATCGGCACTCTGGACGTGTTGACCATTGCTTTCCGCAGCCGAGACTCCTGTGACGGACGTACCGTTTATTTTTTGGTTTGAATCGCCATAAGTGATATTTAGAGCCGCTTCATTCGTGCTTGTCAGATTGTGAGTGACGACATCCGCGCCGGGAGTAGACGTCGGGGATTCTGCATTTGCTTCAAGATGGCTTCCTTCTTTTGTTTCCGGCCCCTGCGGAACTGCTTCAGTATGTTCGGCGACAAATGCGTCGGCAACTTTCTGAGCTGTAACTTCATCTTTAGGAGGATTCGCTTGCAAGGCCGCCTGTTCCCGCTCTGCTTCTTTCTCCATTTGCTCAAAGAACTTCACCGTGTCTTCGAGAATGCGAATTTCAGGACTGACTTGCGCAGGCAAACTGGGTGAGCCGGCAGCCTTGTCATTCTCATCGCCGATAATCTCATTCACAAGCGCGCGGTGACCTTCGGGGACAGTCCATGTTGATTGCTTCGTGTCTATGAGCGCGATATGCAAGAGTGCTCTTTTTGCCTCTTCTTTTGCAGTCCTATAGACGGTCGCTATCTTTGCGATCACCAAAAAGGGCTTGAGGAGTGGCACCATTTCGCCCGCAGCGATGAGAGCCGCAGTCGCTATTTCCTTCGCGACTCCTTTTACAAGTTCGCGCTCCAGGCCTTCTGGCTGCTTTCCACCGAAGACGCGCTCGATGAGGCCGGGCTTTCGTTCTTCTGGAGCCGGAGGAAAAGGATTACCCATTAAGCATATTTTAACACAAATTGTTTGTTTACACAATAATTCATGGCCTGACCATCCTTAACACTATCAGGTACGCTCTCCCGAGGCTCTCTAAGAGTTTGTGTCCGCGGAATAAAAGTTCCTTGCAAACTTCATGAACCTGCTAGTTGCGGCAACAACGGTGTTATTTCGCTCTGAGCAAAACCATTTTGAAGCGTTCCGGTTCATATCTTTCCTGCAATTTTTCGGTCGACGTTGGTTCTATCGGCCATCCAAAATTTCCTCTATGAGAAATCGTTCCATTAGATCCTACATGGACCATGTGTACATGCTGTCCGTTTCTTGCATCTATAAATAAGATGGCATTGGCATCTTTAATATCTGGAACCTGGTCAAAATCATCAAGATCGACCATAAACCCGATTTTTTCTGGATCGAGTCCTAGTTTGTAATATACATAACCAAAACAGTTGGTCATTGGTGCATCTTTATCCGGGTACTTTTCATCTGGGGACTTTTCAAGATTCTCTTTCAGTGGATTCATGTGTGTATGTGCTAGAAATATTCACGAGTATTTTACAGCATTTTTTCTCATGTATCAATGGCAGGCGCGGTCAGCCGTCGCCTCTGGGCTATGGCCGACCGTTCGCAGATTATTCAGCTTCCGAATTTTGATGAAATTATTACTCTGGCAGGCGCGGTAGGGCTCCCCTCGATACGTCCGCCTCGGGCGGACTACTCGGGGTAAACTTCTCGCCCTACAACTGAGATGTAATCTCGGCGTAGTTCCATGCCGCAGCATGGAACGAAGCCGGATGGCAGGCGCGGTAGGGCTCGAACCTACGACCCCAGGTTTTGGAGACCTGTGCTCTACCAGCTGAGCTACGCGCCTACGAGAAGAAGAAAAGAGCTGTGACTAGACTATCAGGATTCCAACCATTCCTCGAACATCTTCTTCCCCACCTTCCACCGCCCCCGTTCCCGGAACGCGGGCATGGATTGCTGCTTTGCGGCATTGGCCAAGCTCTGGGGCGATCGTTCCGGATGAATTTTCGCGAGCTTGCTGAGGAGAACAATTTCGTCCCCGCGAAGGTACGCAATGCGCTTGTGGAAGCTTTCCTTAAGGAGGGGAGTGACGGCGTGCTCGAATTCCTTCACGGACTGATTCTTGTCGTACGCGCGCAGCGCCTCGTAATAGTGCTGCTTCTCTTTGTTGCGGATGATGATGGGCGGGTAGCCGTGCGATTTGAGTTGGAAATTGAGCAGCGCACGTCCGACTCTGCCGTTGCCGTCGCGGAAAGGATGAATGTGCTCGAATGCCAGATGGAACAAGACAATACGGTCCAGAGGATCCCCAGGCGCGCTATGGTATTCACTCACGATATCTGTCATGAGCGCCGGGAGATGATGCGGGCCGGGAGCGATGTGCGGACCCACACGCACATATTCGTCTTTCTGGCGGAACCGCCCCGCGATTTCGTCGTTGATGTTGCTGAGCAGCGTCTTGTGAATGAAGAACATGAGCTCCTCGTTGAGCGCGTGCTTCTTGCGAATTTTTTCGTCGAGGTACTGCGTGACTGCACCTAAATTAATCGCTTCAAAAATCTCACGCTTGCTGTGATGCGACGGCAGCTCCTGGCGAAACAGAATTTTTTCCGTCTCATCAAGCGTGAGCGTCGAATTCTCAATCGCGTTCGAGTTGTACACGGACTCGGGAAGCTCTGCTTCTTCCAAGAGCCGGAGCAGCGAGTCCTTCCCGATTCGCAATTGATCGAATTCCTCCTTCAGTTCGCCGATGCTGTGAAGTGCAGTACCGTGCATTTATAGGTGAAAATATACATATATATTATCAAATTCATCTATATAAATCAACTATTTATGTGAATTTTTAGCCACCTACGCATTCATTGCCCGCTCTATTCTCTCACGTATTGTTGTAACGTCGCTCCGCTGTTCGGGCGGGATGGTCATACAGTCAAAATCACCGGTAAAAACTGGGCTTTTTACGCCCAATAGTTGTGTTTGTATTCCGATTCTCTCATTGAAAAGAGAATATGCGGTTCTCCGATTAACAAGAATAGACCGAAGACCGGGAGTCGTCTGAGCAATTTCCCACAATGCACGAAAAGCATTCATGATTTTTTGCGCGAGTTCAATAATATCCTCACTCACCGCGCTCTCGAGTGCGAGACTCCGTTCATCGCAGATTGTGCCAAATTCATCCAGAGCCCTCGCTCTCATTAGAACCAGCGTTTCATTGATAGCCATAGGAGAAGGAAATTATACTCTCCTACTTTTTCTGTCAAACGCCTCCACTCTCCACGTTTATCCTCTCTTCCTCCACTTACTCGGCCCTCGGATACGCTTCTTCGCGAGCAGGTCGGCAGCTTCTTCGAGGGTGATCGTCTGCGGGTCACGCTTCTTGCCGAGGCTCGCATTCGTCTTGCCGTCCGTCGCATAGGGACCGAAGCGGCCGTCTTTGATCAGGATTTTTGCGCCCGTCATCGGATCGTCGCCGAGCTCGCGCAGAGGCGTCGCGGCTTTGAGTTTCGCGGCTTGGTTTTCCGTCATGAGCGTGACGGCGTCGGCGAAATTGATCGTGACGGGATCGCGGTCTTTGGGGAGCGTCGTCGTGACCTCGCCGCACTTGAGATATGGACCGAAGCGGCCGAGGAAGACCGTCATCGTGTTGCCATCGTGCGCGCCGAGCTCACGCGGGAAGCTGAGGAGACCGAGCGCCAGCTCCAGCGTGACGTTGTCGATGGAAACGTTTTTGGGGAGCGACGCGCTCTTCAGCTTGGGTTTGACAACCTTCGGAGCTTTTGCCTCGCGGGTCGAAGACCCACGCTGGCCCTTTTTGGCTTTGGGAGCCTTCTCCACAGGTTCGAATTTACCGAGCTGAACATACGGACCGAATCGTCCGATACGCGCGATGACGGGGAGACCGGTCTTGGGATCCGTTCCGACTTCGCGCTCCTTCATCACGTCGCTCTTCTGGATTTCCTCCGTTTTTTTGTCCACGAGGATTTTGAACGGACCGTAGAACGCTTTCAGGAATTTCGGCGCGGTCTCTTCGCCTTCGGCAATGTGGTCGAGCTTCTGTTCCATGTGCGCGGTAAACGCGAGATCAACGATATCGGGGAAGTGCTCGGCAAGCAGGTCGGTGACCATGAAGGCGACATCCTGCGGAATGAGCTGCTTGTTGTCTTTGAGAATGTATCCGCGCGCCTGAATGGTGTTGATGGTCGGCGCGTACGTACTCGGGCGGCCAATGCCTTCTTCTTCCATCTTTTTGACGAGACTGGCTTCCGTGTAACGGGCGGGCGGCTTGGTGAAGTGCTGCTCGGTCTTGAGGAGTTCGGTGAGGTTCACCTTTTCGCCCTCTTTGAGAGGGGGAAGCAGCTTGTCGCCTTCGTCGACGTCGTCTTCTTTTTTGACGTGATCTTCATCGCGGCCTTCTTGATACAGACGGAGATAGCCGTCGAAGACGACCGTCTGACCGGTGGCACGGAACGTGTAATTTTTAGCTGAGATGTCGGCACCCACGCGCTTGAGTTCCGCCGACGCCATCTGCGTCGCCATCGTTCGATTCCAGATGAGCGTGTAGAGCTTGAGTTGCTGGTGATCGAGCACGCCCTCGAGCGACGCAGGAATCCGTTCGAGCTCGGTGGGGCGGATCGCTTCGTGCGCCTCTTGCGCGCCCTTCGCTTTCTTCTTATACACGCGCGGCTCGGCGATCACGTACTCGCGGCCATAGTGACTCTCGATCGTGCGCTTGGCGTCCTCAAGCGCCTTTTGGCTGAGGTTGGTCGAGTCCGTACGCATGTAGGTGATGAGACCGGTGTGGCCCGCACCCTTGCCGAGGCTCACGCCTTCGTACAGCTGCTGAGCGATCATCATCGTCTGTTTAACCGAAAACCCGAGTTTGCGCGCGCCTTCCTGCTGCAACGTGGACGTGGTGAACGGAGCCGGCGGATTCTTTTTGAGCTCTTTCTCTTCTACGGACGCCACCGAGTACTCCGCGCCTTCGAGATCTTTGAGAATTTGTTTCACCTCCGCCTCGCTTCCGGGCTCGAGTTTCTTGCCGTCTTTTTTACTGAGCGCGGCAGTGAACGGCTGCTTCGCGGAATTTTCGAGCAACGCGTCAACCGACCAGTACTCCACCGGCGTGAACGCTTTGATCTCGCGCTCGCGGTCGACGATGATCCGCACCGCGACGGATTGCACGCGGCCGGCGGAGAGTCCTCGGTACACTTTCTTCCAGAGGAAAGGGGAGAGTGTGTAGCCGACCAAACGGTCGAGCACGCGGCGCGCCTGTTGGGCGTGCACGAGGTTCATTTCGAGATGGCGGGGGGTTTCGATCGCGTGCCGGATGGCCGTTTCGGTGATTTCGTGAAAGACGATGCGGTTCACGGTTTTCGGGTCCTCCTTTAATACCTCGCATAAATGCCAACCGATGGCTTCCCCTTCACGATCTTCATCAGTCGCGATCCAGAGGTCGTCGGCTTCTTTAAGGGCTGCTTTGAGTTTTTTCACGACGGTCTGTTTCTCTTCCGGCACTTCGTAGTCGGCTTCAAAATTATGATCGACATCCACCGAAATTTTGGAACTCGGCAAATCGCGCACGTGGCCCATGCTCGCTTCGACCGTATAGTCTTTTCCCAAAAACTTTTTGATGGTCTTGGCTTTGGCCGGACTTTCTACAATGACTAAGTGATGGGGCATCGAGGCCGAAGACTAGTGACCGCATGAGAGGCTGTCAAAATAGAAAAAATTTGTGATACGGAATTTTCCGCTCGCACTGGGGCTTAAATCCGTTCCACAGGGGAGTGGAACGCCGACGCTCGAGACCATTGACAGAGAAAAATTCTGATCGGCACTGCATGATTTTCCGAAGTGAGCGCATCGTCGGCGATCATCTTTGGTGATCACTATTTATGGCTTAACAGAGCCATTTTTATGCATTTATGTCTTGCGTAAGCGGAAAACTCGTGTGTGATGGCTTGCGGTAGCGGAAAGCAAGGGTACAGTTCGCGGCATCTACTCTCTTTCCCCATCCTCTTTATGTCCAAGCAGGATTTGATCGCCGCGATTGCGGACGCAGCCGGCATCACCAAGCGCGCCGCAGCAGACGCTCTCCAGGCCGTCATCAATATCGTTGTGAAGAACCTGAAGAAGGGCACACCGGTGACGATCACGGGCTTCGGCACCTTTAAGCTCAGCCACCGCGCTGCTCGTATGGGCGTCAACCCGCGCAACCCGACACAGAGGATCTCCATCCCCGCGATGAAAGTTCCGTCCTTCAAGGCCGGAAAGACATTGAAGGATGCAGTTCGATAATCGAATCCGTTTTCAAATGAAAGAGCCTCCGTAACCGGGGGCTTTTTCTATTCCTTTTCCTCTTCCTCTTCCTCGGTACGCTCAGCGCGCCGCGCTGAGCTACTCGGAATGACAGTTCTATTAATTCTTCATTCTCCCGTCTGTGCTATCCTTAACGACCTATGGGATCTCTGGCTGCTGTACCGTCCGACGATTTGGCATTTGAGCTCCCTGATGCGGCATTCAGGGATTTAGACGTCATGGACCATTGTGAATCGCTCTATCGCCCACATGAAGACCGGCAGAGATGTCGACGCCTTATGGATGGGTCATGGAAACCGCCACCGGATGAAGCAAACGCCGATGTGAACGAGTAGGTTTCTTCTCACCATATCTGCCGCTATCATCTCTCCACCTCCGTTTTGGATATGGATAACAAGTTCATCGAATCCACCCTCGGCCAGCTCCTCACCTTCCTCTCCCTCCCGTTTGACGCAATCAACGTGACCGAGGAAGAGGGCGGCATCACGCGCGTCGATATCGTGAGTAACCAGGCAAGCCGGATCATCGGCTGGCATGGGGAAACGCTGAATGGACTGCAGCACTTGCTCAAGTCGATCGTCCGCTCGAAGGAACATTTGGAGAAGAGTCCGTTCATCGTGGTCGACGTCGACGGCTACCGCCGCATGCAGGAAGACAAAGTACGAAAGATCGCCGAGCAGAAAGCGGACTTCGTCCGTCGGACGGGATCCCGAATCGCACTCGCGCCGATGTCGCCGTACTTCCGCCGCATCGTGCACCTCCACATCGCGAATACTCCGACGATGAGCGACCTCGCCACGGAGAGCGTCGGCGAAGGGGATTACCGCCAGATCGTGCTGAGAATGAAAGATGAAAAGCATCACGTCCCGACGTCAAATTCAGCGCCCAGTGAAGAGCTCTCACCGGTGATGGCGAAGGATGATGGGTTGGAAAACCTGGATATTTAATCTTCCTTTTTCTCAGGCGAAAGGAGGAACCCTGTCCATCCCTGTTTTTGTAGTTCTAACAGTTCATCGGCATTGGTCTTGCCACCATGAAAACGAATAACTTCCTCAAAAGGAATTTCTCTGTATCCATGTGAGATGCACCATTGCTTCACTCTCTGAGTTTTAGTTTCCATGAGAATATGTGCATCCGGCTGTATTCGTTGGATTTCAAATTGTCGCAATTTCATAAGCTGCGAACCGATGCCGCGACCCCGGAATTTGGGGAATACGGATCCCCGCTGCATCGCAAAAACCGGTTTTCCGTCAGTGGGATGCGTGCCGATTTGGAGAAAGCCTCCCGCCCCGGCAAGCTCACCGTCAACAGTTGCAGTGACCATCTGTCCTTCTTTTTGTAGTGTTTTCATGCCTTCAGCAGCAAAGCCTGCTTTTTCGCGCTTGCCGAGAAAAGGAGAAATGGCCTGAAGAATTTTCCATTTTGTGTACGATCTCTGATGACGAGGAATGGCCTGAGAGAGAAGGTCTCGCAAAGTATTGCGCAATTTTCCGATGAATGAATCCGGCATGTTATGTGTGCCTTCAATAAGATTGAGTGCAAGTTTCCATCGGGCTCGCTCATCAATGAGACCACTCGCTTTATCCCCGAACTGGAACTCGACGTGCTGATGTTTGTGTTCGGACATTCTGCTTAGTATAGCAGAAAAGGAGTCGTTTCGTCAGCTCAGACGACGGCGTCTGAGCTGACCTTCACTGCTGCAGGCGTTTCCACTCCTCCACCAGCTTCCTCTCTTCGCGTGAAAGCTTCGCGGGGATTTCAACCGTAACCGTCACATAATGATCGCCGAATCTGCTCGCATTGAGCACTGGCATACCTTTGTGCTTGATGCGGAACACTTGGCCCGACTGCGTACCGGCGGGAACTTTGAGCGTCGTCGGACCGAGGACCGTTTCGATGGAAATATCGGTGCCGAGGATGGCGTCGGGAACAGTGATGACTATTTCCATCCTGATGTCGTCTCCATCGCGGACGAAGCGCTTGTCGGGCGTCACGGTGATACGCACATAAAGATCGCCCGACGTTCCGTTCTGACGGGCCGCGTCGCCGCTCCCGCGAATTCTCAATGATTGGCCATCGGCGATGCCCGCCGGGATATCGATGGAAACGTTGGAATCCTCGGCGATTCGTCCTTCGCCGCTGCAGGTCTTGCACGGTTTTTCTGGCACTTTCCCGGATCCGCGGCACTTGGGACACAGCACGGCTTGCTGCAGCATGCCAAAAAACGACTGTGACTGGCGAACGACTTGTCCTGTGCCGCCGCATTCTTCGCACGTGACAAGCTTGGCTCCCGGCTCCGCGCCGGAACCGCTGCATGTTTTGCAGGAACCGAGTTTTCGGATCCTGAGTTCTCGCGCAACACCGGAGACTGACTCCATAAAATTGATCGTGACGGAAATTTCGCGGTCGTCTCCTCGTTCCTCACGCGGCTGACCACGTCGTCCGCCTCCTCCGAAAAATCCTTCAAAGAGATCGGAGAAATCCACGCGCTGTCCT
>JABFSS010000059.1 GCA_013140485.1 Candidatus Peribacteraceae bacterium
GGGGGAGGTCGCTCACCGCTCGCCGCGCTGTGCAAAAATTGCCTATCGGAGCACTCTCTGTTTAAACGCGCGACCTTCAAACGAACTCGCGACTTGACATCCGGTGCCGTCGGGGCCACCTTGGGTCTGAATGGAAAACCCAAAAGAAACTGGAGGCGTCTATGAAACCAGCGGGGAGAAAGCCCCCGCGTCCTTCGTGGTGTTCTGTCAGTGCGGCGAAATGTCCGTCCTTCGTCCCATCTCAACCTGCGACGTCTGCGAGTCCAGGCACCACGAATTCGAGTGTCCCTGTTGCGGGAACCGTTGGAACGAATTTGACAAGGACGTGAAGCCGGTCTAGGTTGATTCATGAGCTACTACTCGCATTACACCCTGACCTGGGACGACACGCTCCCGGAACCAACCATTGCCGCAATCGTCGCCCAGTGGAGAAGCGAACGGCCCGACGTGGCCTATTGCATGGATGCCGACGGGGAAGCCGAGGAAAGGAGCACTTGGTATAACCGCGTCGAAGACCTCACGGAACTGTCGAAGCGCGCCCCCACGGTCCTTTTTACGCTGGACTGCCTCGGTGAGGACGGAGCACGCATCCGTTTCGTGGCATCGAACGGGCGGGTCTTCCGCATCAAGCCCCGTATTTTTTGGGCGCGCACCCCCATCTCCCCCGAGTCACACTCCGATGAATAACACATTCCATCCCGACGAGGTCCCAGAGGGTCTGAAGGTCGCAGCGGCCGACTGTCAGCAATACCGCCATTTCGAGGACCAGCGAATGCTCGGCGGGCTCAACCCAATGGAGATTCCGACGTTCCCCACGGAGCCGCCCCCACCGCTAGTGGACGGGCAGACCTTCATCAAGCCCGTGTTGAATTCCTTTTCGCTCCGTCCGGACTGGGTGGCGCACTACGTGGCCGTCGGGGGACGGTGGGTATTCGTGAGTCGGGACTTGACAGAGTCCGCTCTTTGTGATACATTTTAGGCATGAAGAGAAAACGGCTTGTCCTAAAGCACCGAATCCGGGAAGACGTTGACTACGCCGGTGTGACCGTGTTCACGGCGTTAATCAGCTATCCTGGCGGTGCGACCTGGGCGTTCGGAGATTCCCCGGGGGCCGCAATGAAGCGGCTCATCTGGCTCGCCCGGGAGACGCCGGTCAACGCCCGCTACAATTCTTGCACTGACACCTTCACGCGATGAAACGAGTCTTTGCATATCTCCGGGTCAGCACGGCGCACCAGCTAGACGGCTACGGATTTGACCGCCAGAAGGAGGCTTGTCAGAAGCTCGCCGAGCTTAAAGGGTGGTCAATCGTGAGAGCTTTCGAGGAGCAAGAATCTGGCTCAGTGGACTCCATGGACCGCCCCAAGCTCACCGAGGCGCTCAACCTCTGCGGCGAGCAATATGACACGATTTTGGTTGAGCGGGTGGACCGGATTGCTCGCGACCTCGTTGTTGCGGAGCTCTTTTTCAGGGAGTGTAAGAAGCGGGGGGTCAAGATATATTCTGCGGACACCGGGGAGGAATTGGTGGACGCGCAGGGAGACCCGACGCGGAAACTCATTCGCCAGATTCTCGGCGCGCTCGCCGAATGGGACAAGTCGCAGACGTGCAAAAAACTTCAGGCCGGCCGGCGGCGCAAGAAGCACGAGACCGGCAAACCGTGCGGTGGGAGCTATCCGTTCGGGGACCATCCTAACCCGGTCGTCCGCCGGCCGCAGCAGCTCGCGCTTTGGCACATTCTCAACTCGGTGCGCGAGGGAAAGTCGCTCTCGTGGATTGCCGACTCGCTTTTTCGTCGGCGCATGCTGAACCCGCACGGGGGAGAACGATGGAGCCGTTCGTCGGTTCACGCCGTCGCGCGCAAGAATGAATTTCGGACGCACTTCGACTTGCTAAACAGCACGGAGCATTCTACACTCCTTCCGGAGAAAGAGCCCTCCCACATGACGCCTGAAGAACTTACCGAATACAATCGAATCAACCAAGCCCGAAGTCGCGAGCGACGGAAAGAATCATCCAATGAACAACCAAAAACCGATAACGATTCAGATTAACAGCGTCGAAGCCCTTGAGCGTCTCATCGGCGGAAACACCCAGGCCGAAATCGACATCCGCAACTCCGTCGTGCAGACCTTCGCGACGAGGCACCTCAAGGCCGTCGCGAACACCGACCACATTGCGCAGCTTGCGAAAAACCTGTCGACCGCCGTGAAGACTAGCGCGGATGACCTCATTCAAGCGCAGGTGGGCGAGGTCAAGAGGAACTGGAGCGGATTCATCGAGTCGGTGAAGTTGAACTCGAAGGTCCAAGCCGAAATCGACGGCCAGGTGAAGCAGCAGGCCGCAAATTTGGTGGACGCCGCCATCGCCGTTTGCACCGCTGAGCTGCGGGACGGGCTGGAGAAGCGCATCAGCGGGGCCGTCAAGATGCGGCTCGACTACGAAATCGGGCAGGAGGTCAAGAAGCAAGTCAGCGACGCTTTTCGTCGCGCGCTGGAAAGCAAATCGTGAATGTCAAGCCCGTCGTCGACCGGTTCAATGAGATGAGGCTTCCCCGGGGGCAGGACCTCACGAATCCGGACTTGCGTCAGGCGTTTACTGACCGGATTCTACATTTTCTCAGCGGGTGGCCGATGATGGTCACTCAGATGACGGCCCCCGACGGAAGCTCCCTGCTGAGAGTTGAAATTCGAGAACTCAACAATGAAAAAAATAGCTCAATAATATATGTTCGACCTCGCCCAGATTAGCCGGATGAACACGCTCGCCGAAGTCGCGAAGTCGCAGTTCCGTGCCCGTGGTTTAAACAATGCCGGGGGGCATCCGAAGGACGCAGAGAAAGGTCGACGAGAGGTTGACAACCGAAGGCGGCGTCGCACCTCTTCTACGGTTCATTGACAATTTAATAGCGGGGTGGAGCAGTTGGTAGCTCGTCAGCCTCATAAGCTGAAGGTCGCTGGTTCAAATCCGGCCCCCGCTACCACTTTCAGGCTGGCGATGAGCTAGCCCCGGTTAGAGTCCGGCGTCTGGGGTGCGATAGTCTCCACCAATTTTCGGTCGGGTCGTCTAATTTCAGGACACCGCCTTGCTGGCGGAAATGTTGGTGAAAGCCCAACTCCGGCTGCCTAATTTTGGCCATGTCGTCTAATTGAGGACGCTCGCTATTGAATGCGAGAAGCGGCGGTGAAAACCCGTCCTTGGCCTGCTAATTTCTGTAGCGGTCACACCGAAAGGTCCGGCTGACGCAGACGACGATAAAAGCGCGAGTGCCACCCAGACCTAGGGATAGGTTCGCGGCCGATACGGGACAAACCACGGCAGGTCATCGTCAACCCCACACGGTGGGTTAAAACCGTGCGCGACTCCGAGGGAGCTGCCCAGAAATGGTTGCAAGGCCCGACCGGAGTTTATACCGGGGAAAGCCACCCATACGTTGCACTAGGGCACCAATCCGAAACGCGAGGCTTGACATGGCCGGAGAGACGGCCGCCAATTTTATGCGCGTGTGGTGAAATAAAACACGGCGGGGCCAACCCGCAGCATGTCTTGGGGTGAGAGAACCCAAGCGCGCGCACCAGTTTAGAGGGAAGTCCAGGAGCATAGCCGGCCCGGGCAACCGGGTAGTGTAACAGTAGCACGCCCTCCTGATTTCTTCGGTGCGCGAGGGCACCGAGGAATGGAACAACAACACCTCGCATTGCAAGGAAACATACAGAAATGCCCATTACCATCAAGTTGGACTGGACCGCCGCCCCGGCCGCCGAGGCCGTCTCCAAATACGAAGTGTTCGAGTCGAAGGACGGTGCCGCGTTCGCCAAGAAAGGCGACGCCCCGACGAACACCTACACCATCCTGAATCCGCTGGCCGGTATCTACCGCTGGCAGGTTCGCTCGGTGAACTTCGTCGGCAACGGCGCGTTCTCGGACATCGTCTTCGGACCCGCTGTTCCGGGGGCAGTCACCGACGTGACCGTGACTGTCACCCAGTCGTGAACACTCCGTCCCAAGTCGCCGGACTCACCGTTACGGTGACCGGGACCTAATTTTTCTCATGGCTCTGGCATTTACGCGGCACGGCTTGCAAATTATTGCGCCGCCGCAAGCGGGAGCTGAACGGGGCCATGAGAGACGCGGTGAATGGGGAATAACGATGCTCGCGAAATCTCGCAAGTCCGCGCCCCCACAATCCCTGACGGGATTCTTCTAACTCCCGCTTACTTTTATGAAGCAGCAACACTGTCTGGGATTCGCATTCGAGAGCGGGCTAGTTGAGCCCCGCGTTTTGCTCACCACGGGCGGGTCGAAGACCGGCGTCGGGGGTCTCGTCATCACCCCCACGGAGTCTCCAGCGACGGCGATGTCCCGTCTCGCGACCCGGTTGGCTGGTGCTCCGACCCTAAACTGGAAACCGGTCGTTACCATCGAGTTTCCCGACAACACGCTATTCGTCTTCGCGGCCAAGTGGCCCGAGGAGATGGCGGCGGTTGGGCAGGTGCGCTGGACGTTCGAGAACAACTTGTCGGATGCTCCCTCCATTGTCCGCTGGCTGGTTCCATTGGCCCGTGAAGTGGTGTGAAGACGGCGTTGCTTTGGAACACCTACGTGGGGGACCTTGAATGGTTCAGGTATTCTGCGCGGTCGTTTTACAAGTTCGCGCGCGGCCGGTGGAATTCGGTTGCGTGCCTCGTCCCGGACCGGCACCGGGACAACTTCCGCGAACCGTGCGAGCAGGTCGGCATCACGCTGCTGAGCGAGCCGGACTGGCCGGACCGTTCGTTCAACTGGCACCAGATGAAGCAGTGCGAGGCCGACATGCTTTTCCCGGACTGCGACGCCATCTGGCACATGGACGCAGACACCGTGTTCACCGCGCCGGTTGGGCCCGAGAACTGGATGCGCAACGGCAAACTCATCTGCCCCTTCATTCACTTCGAGCACATCCTTCAGGCCGCCGGCCGTCAGGGGAACTGGCAGTGGAAGAGCCGCGTTGACGACGCCATCGGCGGCGACGTGAAACTGGCCACCATGACGGGACATCCTCACTGCCATTACCGGAACGTCTACGCGCGCACCCGTGAGTCCGTGGAGAAGCATTCGAGGTCGTGGGGGCCCTACATCCACCGGCAACAAAACTCCTTCCCCCAGGGGTTCTGCGAATTTGAAACGCTCGGCGCGGTGGCCCAGAAGTTTTACCACAACGACTACGTCTGGCTCGACCTTCAGAAGGAGCAGCATCCGAGCATCGGATTCGTCGCGCAATGCTACAGTCACGGCGGGCTCGACCGGCAGCACGAGTTCGGCCCGGCGCTCGGCGGCCGACAGTCTCCGCGCGAGCTGTTCCGCCGGCTCGGACTATGAAGACCTCCCTTCTTTGGAACACCTACGCGAGGGACATCGAATGGTTCGGCTACTCGGTTCGCTCGTTCCAGAAGTATGCGCGGGGATTCAACGAAGCGGTGTGCTTTGTGCCGTCCCGCGACCGCGCGTTGTTTCACCCGATTTGCGAGGGGGCCGGTATCAAGCTGCGCTGTGAAGAGGAATGGCCCGGGGCGGGCTTCCTGTTCCACGAGTTCTGGCAGTGCTCGGCCGACCAGCTCTGCGAGGGCGACGTCATTTTTCACATCGACGCGGACACGTGCTTCGCACGGCCGGTCACTCCGCTCGACTGGATGAAGGACGGGAAAATTGTTGTTCCGTTCAAACGCTTCGCCGATTACGACCAAGAGTTCGGTCCAAAGATGTGGAAGCCGACGGTGGACATCGCCATCGGGGGAGACGTGCAGCTCTCAACGATGATTACTCCGCCCTATGTCCACTACCGCGAGGTTTACGAGGTCACGCGCGCGTCGGTGACCGACAGGCACCCCGAAGGATTCAGGGACTACGTGAGGTCGTGCAAGAATGATTTCCCGCAAACCTTCTGCGAATTTGAGACACTCGGAGCGACCGCCCAGAACCTTTTCCATAACGACTATCGCTGGCACGACGTGGACAAGGACGGCAATCCGTTCCGCGACTACGTGGCCGAAGGGTGGAGCCACGGCGGCCTGGACCTTGTCACCGACCGGTTCTGCGGGTTGACGGCGCGGCAGAAATTCGCTTCTATTGGGTTATGAAACATCAGGTCCTCATCTCAACCTACCACAAAGACTTCGTCTGGCTTGGTCCGAATCTGGCGACCCTCCACAAGTTTCAGAGCGACGACTTCCTACCGCCCGTGGTCAACGTGCAGAGCGAAGACTACGCGGGCGCGAGGGCGATTGCGGACCGCTACTTCCCCCGGGCGATTGTCGTGGTGAAGGACGGACCGGTCGGCAAGGGAAACCTGCGGGCACAAATCGCCATGATGAACGGCGACCAGCTATGCCCGGACGCGGACTACATCTGGCTTGTCGGCTCGGACTGCATCACGCACTCGCCGCTCACGCCCGACTTCTTTTTCCAGGACGGCAAGCCGGTGTTGCAGATGAACTCCTACGAGCACCTGTTGCCCTACGCGCCCGGCATCAAGCCGTGGCAGGACGGAGTCGAGGCGGTGCTCGGATGGAAGCCCGAGTTCGAGTATATGCGCCGTCTTCCGCTCATCTATCCGCGCGACCTGTTCCGATACGTCCGCGTGTTCATCACCGAGAGGCATGGGAAGCCGTTCGAGGAATACGTCTACGGCATCGGTAACGACGGCCGGGAGCACCGGTCGGACGCTGCGAACTTCTCCGAGAGCAACGTGCTTGGCGCGTGGGCGCACGGTCACGCTCCCGAGATGTTCCATTGGAAGAACCTCGACGGGCTTCCCTACGATGGGACGAACCCGATGATTCAGTTCTGGAGCCACGGCGGGCTCGACTTCGCGTGCGATTGCCGGGTGGACTACCCCGGAGGAAACACGTTCGGAAAGACTCCGCGTCAGGTCATCAAGGAAATTCTCGGCTATGCTATCCCCTAGCTCACCACAGAAAAAACTCGCCGAGACGGTTTCTGACCTGCTTGAAAAAGAGCAGCCGTTCGAGGCCGCGAACGCGATTCGCAAGTTCTCCGGATTGCCCACGGACATCGTGGAGAAGTCCGAGGCGTTCCTCACGCTGAATCAATTCCTCCACTGGCTTCTCAACAACAACGCCCAGGAGGAAGCGGCGCTCATGCTCTGGGGCCCGACGCAGTTCGACCCGAGGCCGGAGTCCACGCGGCGCGTCTGGAAGGCGTTCGAGACGCACAACAACATTTTGCTGATGGGCGCGGGCTCCATGTCGAAGAGCTTTTCGATGGCCATCAAGCTTTTCCTGGAATGGATTCGCGACCCGGAATACACTACCATCAAGGTCCTCGGTCCGTCGGAGCAGCATCTTGAGGACAACCTCTTCACGCATCTCGTGCAGCTTCACAAAAGCTCGCGCATCCCGCTCCCGGGACAGGTCGGCAAACTCTTCATCGGGCTCGACTCCCGCAGCCGGAAAAGCTCCATCACCGGCGTGGTCATCCCGTTAGGCAAGAAGGCCGCCGGCCGGTTGCAGGGTGTGAAGCGCATGCCGCGTAAGAAGGCCCACCCAACGTTCGGAAAGCTCTCGCGGCTGTTCATCTTCCTGGACGAAATCGCGAACATCCCGGTCGGCATCTGGCGCGACATCGACAACATTCTGTCGAACACCAACGGCGACGGACTGAAAATCATTGGGGCGTTCAACCCGACCGACCAGAACGACCCAGTTGGTCTCCGGTGCGAGCCGCCCTTTGGCTGGCCCTCGTTCGACGCTGACGAGCACTACGAATGGCTCTCAACTCGCGGATGGTTCGTCGTTCGCCTCGACGCCGCGCGGTGCGAGAACGTTGTCCAGAAGAAGGTCATCTACCCGGGTCTCCAGACTATCGAGGGCTTCGAGATTATCATCTCGAACTCTGGCGGCATGGACACGCCCGGATACTGGGCGATGGCGCGCGGGTGCTTCCCTCCGACGGGAACCGTGATGTCGGTCATCACGCCCGGGATGATTGAAAAGTGGAAGGCCGAAGTCATCTGGTATGAAACGCCGACGCCGTGCGCGGGCGTCGACCTTGCCCTGGAAGGCGGCGACGCATGCAAGATGGCGCGCGGCTTGTTCGGGAAAGCGGTCGGCGTCAAATTCCCGCCGACGCTCCAGAACCCCGAGGGCCTGACAGTTTTTTTCCTGGACAAGCGGGGGCGCAAACTTCCGCGCGAGGTCCTCCAGGTCACGAAGATTTTCAAACTCCCCAAAGCGGAGACGGTGGCGATGCAGGAGGAAATTGTCCGGCTCTGCAAGTCGATGAAAATCCCGGGAGAATTTCTCGCGGTGGACCGGACGGGCAACGGCCAGGGCGTGGCGGACCTCATCCGCTACAACTGGAGCGCCGCCATCACCGCCGTCAATTTTTCTGAGGGCGCGAGCGAGACTCGAATCATGGCGGAGGACAAGGACACCGCCCATGATGCCTACGACCGGGTCCATACGGAGCTGTGGATGGCCCTCCGAAAATTCATCGAGTTCGGCTACTGCTATGCGGCACCGGACTTGGAAATGGTGGACCTGACTCCGCAGCTCACCGGTCGTCTTTACCGGGTTACCGGGAGGAAGAGCAAGGTCGAGTCGAAGCAGGACTACAAGAGCCGGAATCAGGGCAAGTCCCCCGACGACGCGGACTCGGTCTGTGTGCTCCTTCACGGGGTCCGCAAGGCGAGCGGGTTCGTTCCCGGCATGGCTTCTGAGAATTCGTCCGTCTCGACGGATGACGACTACGACGAGGACTACGGAAATCGGGTTGACGTGACGAATCGGTTTGACGATTTATGACCGCTTCGGAAAAAGTTAAGCTTTGGAGGATTAAAAACCCCGATAGGTTGAAAGCCCAGTGGGAGAAGTGGAATCGTTCAGACGCGGCGAGACGGGCGAAGCGTAAGTGGGAGCAGTCCCACAAGGCTGAGATTGCGGACCAACGAAATCGCCGATTACAAGCATCTCCCCGGTTGCGGATGGAGAAATCTTTGCGGGTTCGGATGAGGTTCGCCCTGCGAGCCGTCGGGGCGAGAAAAACATACTCATCATCCCAATTTCTTGGGTGCTCCCCGCGAAAGCTTCGGGCTCACCTTGAGTCCAAGTTTCGAGACGGTATGACCTGGGAGAATTATGGCTCGGTCTGGCACGTGGACCACATCATCCCTTGTTCGAGATTTGACTTGACAGACCCGCGTCAGCAACTCACCTGTTTTAGGTGGACCAATCTTCAGCCTCTTCTGGCAGAGGAAAATCTTCGTAAATCGGATATTTTTTGACCTATGGGCCTGATTTTCAACCCAAATCTTTACCCGCCAAGTGGTTACATCTTCCAAGATGCTGATGGGACTAAATTCCGTGGCGAAAGCTGGCGCGACGTCCGCCGTCAAATCGCCGAATACCGGGCCCGTAACGGGATGCCGGCGGGCGACCCCGAGGCCGAAATCAACGCGCAGCAGTGCGCGCAGACGCCCGGGCTCTGCCACGGCGACAAGCCGGTCCCGGTTCGCACCACAAACTCCGGGACCAACGGGAACGAGCGGGTGATGAACTGGTTGGGCAGTATCCTCATCTCAAGGAGACAAAATGGCACACCTGCGGTCGTCGACAAGTCGACCGCGCGCGAACGGGCGGCCATTTGCGCCCTCTGTTCTCGACAGCGGGCCCTGTCCGCCGCGTGCGATGCGTGTTTAAACACCATCCGGGACTCTCGGAAGGCCATCCTGGGCGGAGAGAAGCCAGTCCACGAGGCCCTCCACACGTGCGGGGTGCTCGGAGAAGACTGTGTTTCGTCGGTTCATCTGGACCTCGCGCCCGTTGCGGACCCGGAACTGCCGGGCAATTGTTGGAGACGCCAGAAATGATGGTCCCAGACCCATGGAAGGCGGCCCAGGCGGCTAAACGCGTCGCCAAGGCGGTCGTCAAGTCTCAGCCGTTGCTCGTGTCCCAGGCCGTGGTGGACGCCCGACAGCGTGCTTGCCGGGCCTGCGACCGCTATTTGCCCAACTCGGGGCAGTGCGGCGTCTGCACGTGCGTCATTTCCCTGAAATCTCAACTCACGACGGAGTCCTGCCCTCATCCGGAGGGAGGAAAGTGGCCAGTGTGTAGTTGACAACTACTAGAATCCTCAGACTTCTCTAAACGACCATGCTTCCTGACAACGCACCAACCAAAAACGGCACCCAAAGCGACGCTTACGGGGCCGCCGTCAACCAACCCGACCTGACGAGCGGGCTCAAACCGCGTCGCCGGGCCATCCGGGACGCCTCTCAGGCGCGAAGCATCATCACGACCCTCGAAACCAGCGGCCGGGAGCGCAACATCAAGAATGCGCGCATCATGGCCAAGTATAACAGCGAGAAGCCCTACGCCCAGGAGGCCCTTGTGGCTGAAGGGCTGTCGTGGAAGTCGAATTTCACGACCAAACCGCTTCCGATGCTCATCGACAAGGTCGCGCCGCGCTTCTCGAAGGCCGTGGATGGGGTCAAATACTTCACGAACTCCGCTCTTCCGGATGCCGTGGAGGGGTCCGGGGTCAAAACGGAGGCTTTCCGGCGGGAAATCACGGCCACGGTTCGCGCCCACCCCGATTGGTCCAACTTTTGCAACGATTTGGCCCAGGAAAACGCTCTTTTCGGATTCGCGGCCGTCGCATGGCTCGACGAGTTCCACTGGATGCCGAAATTCTTCCGGCAGGACGAGTTTTTCGTTCCTACCGGGACCAAGCAGTCCCCGAATGGGGTCCAAGTCATCGCGTTGAAGGAGACATTCCTACTCCACGAGCTTTTCCTGCTCATCGAAGACAAGGAGTCGGCCACAACTCGCGGCTGGGACGTGAAGGCGACTGTTGAGGCGCTCAACGAGTCGATGCCAGTCGACCGGAAGAGCCAGCACTCGTCTTGGGAACGAATTCATGAGGACATGCTTCGGGAGTCGAACCTCGGGATGTCCCACGAGAGCGGCCCTCGCGCGGTGACTGTTTGGCATCTGCTCGCAACCGAGATTGACGGCAAGGTCTCGCACTACATTTTTCTCGACAAGTCGTTCAAGGTGCTTTTCACGAGCGAGGACCAGTTTGATTCAATGCAGGATGCGCTCGCGCTCTTCGCGTTCCAGCAGGGCAACGGGAAACTACAAGGCTCGAAGGGAATCGGCCGCGAGCTCTACGCCATGGCCGGCATTCTTGACCGCTCCCGCAACGAGGTCGTGGACCGTCTCAATCTCGCCGGGAAAATCATCATTCAGGCCGACGACAAGGCGCTCCGGAAGTTCAAGATGAGCGTGGTCGGAAACGCCATCCTCATCGGCCAGGGGTATGTCATCTCAGAGCGCAAGCTCGACTCTGGCGTGGAGCCCTTTTTGAAGCTCGACGAATTCCTGACGTCGCTGCTCGACCAGATGGCGGGAGCCACGACGCCAAAGGTGTTCGAGGGCGAGCGCGTCACGAAGGCGCAGGTAGAATTTTTTGCTCAGCGCGAAGAGGAGACGCGGGATAGCATCATCGGGCGTTGGTTGGTGCAGTTCGCCCGCGCGATGACCACGATTCAAAAGCGTCTCTGCGACCCGAACACGGCCGACAAGGACGCCAAGGAAATGCAGAAGCGGCTCCTCGAAATCATGACGCGCGAGGAGCTCACCCAGCTTTCAAACCAGCCCGTCGCGGAAACGGTCCGGGACTACACGGAGCTCAAGCGTCAACAGATTGTCGTCATCGCTCAGGAAGGCCGTGGCAATCCGCTCTACAATCAGCGGGAGCTGGAAATGCAGAAGGTCACCGCCCAGGTTGACGAGGAGTTCGCGAACAAGGTCATCCTCCCGGAGGAGGACCCGACGGTCACGGCCGAGCAGACACGACTTCAACAGATGGAGCTCCTCATCATCGCCGGCCAGGGGGCTGAGGTCCCGGTGTCACCTCGCGACAATCACTTGGTCCATCTCGGCATCATCATGCCCTTGATTGAGCAGACTGCGCAAACGGCCGTCCAGGACCCGCACGCTGTGGCGACTCTCCAGGCCCTTCTCGTGCATGCGGAGGCCCACGTCAACGCGGCCATCCAGTCGGGGACTCCGAAGGACACCCTCGCAGAGATTATCCCGGTCATCACCCAGCTTCGCGGTAAGATGGACGAAATCGCCAGCTTGGCGGAAGAGCATGCCGCCGTCAACGATTCCGCCAACAATCCGGCCGCCGTCCCTCCCGGTGCAGGACCGATTGACGTGGCCGCTGCTGAAGAGGCCGCTGCTGCACCACCTCAAGTCTAATCTATGCTTCTACCTACGAGCGAGGCCCCGGAATGGAATTCGGACAACGCCTCGGAACTGAAAACCTTTTTGTCCGGGGAAACCGGCCGGAAGGTATTGGAGATTCTCGCCTACTTCGCGCCCAAGCCTCTGGACGGGTCCGACGTCAACAAGACCCTCGTGTCTGCCGGAGAGGTTCGCGGCTACACTGAAGCGGTAGAGCAAATCATTTCGCTGCGGACTCACCGTCCGCCGGAAACCGAACCGAAAACCGAAAACTATCCTAGCCTCGACGACGACAGTGCGTGGCCGGAACCAACCGACAACAACGCCTAACCTATGGCCGACGAACAAGACCTACACAAAATTCCGGGAGTGGACACCATGCCCACCACGGACGCCGAAACCGCCAGCGCATTAGACGCGGCACTGCTTGAAG
>JABFSS010000037.1 GCA_013140485.1 Candidatus Peribacteraceae bacterium
TCACTGCCATTGACCCAGGCGTCTGCGCCGGTGTCGGGAATGTCTCGGCGGAGAAGGACGATCCGCTTGCCGATGAATTCTGCGCCGTCTTTGCCCTTCTTGATGAATGCACGCTCCTTATTCGCGTTGAAGACCGTCAAATCCGCCAGAATCTTGTTCACTGCCGTTTCGGGTACGCTGAGGTATTTCCACTGCTTGAGCTTGAGTGAGGGTGCGATTCTCCGTGCCGCCTGCTCCACCGTCCGCTCTTCATTGTTCGTGATGATCGTTTCGATGAAGATCTCGACGTGTTTCGGCGAGCGAACGGGCAATTCCTTTGAATTTTGAATAATCGCGCTGGGCCTCGCCGTCACTGCACGTCGAAGACGTGCGCTGGATGACGCTATCCATTCATGCATTGACGCAAAATACGCATCCCCTGCCCCGCCCGCGCGTTCCGGATGCGGCATCAACGCAATGACGTTTCCAGCCGGATTGCAGATGCCCGCAATCGCCAATTCAGAACCATTGGGGGTGATCAAAGGATCTTCACTGACTCGCCCCTCGGCGTCACAGTACGAGAAAGCGATCTGGTCATTTTTCTTCAGTTCGCTCAGAAGATCCGCGTCGCGTGTCGTAAAACGTCCTTCACCGTGTGCGATGGGAATCTGCATGACGCCGTCCCACGCGCTCGTCGCACAGCGGTCCTTGGCGCAACTGCGGGTGATCCACACCCATTCGCTGAGGAGCGGCAGTCCTTGCATCCCCTGCTCCGTCTGGATGGCGTTTCGGGCAAGCGACATCTGCAATCCTTCCGCATTCGGGATCAGACCGCTCTCGACGAGCACCTGCGCGCCGTTGCAGATCCCGATAACGACTTTTCCCGCATCAGCTTCATCTTTTATAAATTCCATCAACGGGTCACGAGCCGCGACCATGCCGCTCCGCCCGCGATCCTCATAGGAAAAACCTCCGGGAATGAAATATCCGTCAACATCCTTCAACTTGGCACGGTCATCATTCCAACGGAAAAACACGGGTTCCATCCCGACTCGTCTGATGACTCTCATTGATTCGACTTCACCGTTATTTCCGGGAAAGGAAACGATGGCGATTCGAGGCATCGACATAGGCAAATGATAGCAGAACCAGCGCTCGCCTATACTCTCGTGAATTTTCCATCTTTCCTGATGCTTACCCGGCCCCAGAAGATTTTCTCAGGGGAAGACATATCGTAGTCGATTCTACATGTATTAGACCTTCATAATTTCCTCTTCTTTCTTCTTCGCCATTTCCCCGATCTTCCCATTGTATTC
This sequence comes from Candidatus Peribacteraceae bacterium, assembly GCA_013140485.1. Lineage (GTDB taxonomy): Bacteria > Patescibacteriota > Gracilibacteria > Peribacterales > Peribacteraceae > JABFSS01. The sequence continues at coordinate 1,296 of JABFSS010000037.1, forward strand.
ATCCACTCCTTTCTGCAATTCCTGATTCAATGTCTCCTTCACGTCTTCATCTTTCTCCGGCTTGATCGCATCGTGGACGACTTGGCGGTGCTTGCGCAGGCTCACACGAGCTTCTTCTGCAAGTTGATGCACGACTTTCTGCAAATGCTTGCGACGTTCCTCGGTCATCGACGGGAGCGTAATGCGAATGGCGACACCGTCATTGATGGGCGAAGCGCCGAGATCCGCGAGCTGAATCGCCTTCTCGATAGCTCCCAGTACCGACCGGTCCCACGGCTGCACGACAATCGAGCGCTGGTCGACGCTGATGCCTGCGATCGACCGCAAATCCTGCTTCTGCCCGTAGGCATCGATCATGATGTGCTCGACGAGGGCGGCATTCGCCCTGCCCGTCTGAAGTTTGCTGTACTCGGTTTTGAGATGTGCGAGGACGGAGTCTGCGTCAGACCTGAATTTTGCAATGCGAGGGTCGACCATAGAAGAGAGGAATGAAATTGACGACATCATAGCAGACAATTTCCGAGCCCGGGCACGTATTTATCCATGCACGACTGTTCCGATCTTCTCGCCCTTCACAGCTTTGAGCAATGCACCTTTTTTGAAAAAGTTAAAGACGACGATAGGCAACTTCTGTTCGCGGCAAAGACTGAACGCCGACTGGTCCATGACGTTCAAGTTCTGCTCAATAGCCGATTGATACGTCAGCTCGGTGTACAGCTTCGCGTTGCGAAAGCGCTTGGGGTCTTTGTCGTAGATACCGTCGACATTGGTGGCCTTGAGCAGAACATCACAGCCGAGTTCGAGGGCGCGGAGTGCAGCTGCCGAATCGGTGGTGAAGTACGGATTTCCCGTTCCTCCTGCGCAAATCACCACTCTGCCTTTTTCCAGATGTCGAATCGCCCTGCGCTTAATGAAAGCTTCGGCGAGCTGGGGAACGTCGACCGCCGAGAGCACGCGTGTTTGCGTTCCGAGCGACTCGAGCGCCGACTGGAGCGCGACGCTGTTCATAATCGTCGCGAGCATGCCCATGGCGTCGCTAACCGTGCGCTCGATCCCGCTTTCTTTGGTATCGCGGTATCGCCAGATATTGCCCCCACCGACCACCACCACCACCTGCGCGATCTGCGCGAGCGGAATGATCTGCTTAGCCACCTGGATGAGCGACGTATGGTCGATGCCGTCTGACGACTTTCCGGCGAAAACTTCTCCGGAGAGCTTGAGCATGATGCGTTTGTACATGGATTAAGAGGGTGAAGAGGACGAAGAGGAGGGCTGATCGGCAGGATTCTCCGCAGGTGGCGGTGTAGGTTGCGCAGGAGAAGAAGCTTTCTCTGAATGGAAATTCTTCATAAGGCGTGCCACATAGTCGACAATCTGTTTCCACGCTTCACGAAGTGAGATCTCTCCGCGCGACAGAGGCCCGATGATGGGAATGTCTTTCTTGTGGCCCTGCGCTGCGTTGATGAACCCAAGAACCATGAGCGCGAGGACGCCGAGTTCGAGGATTTTGCTGACGATCGGAATGAAAAGAAAAATGACGGACAAGAGAAACAAGACCATCGCCTGCTTGGCATGGAACCGCACGAACGGCGACTTGCGCTTGAGGAAGTACACGACCACCGACATGATCCACAGATACGAAAAAGCAGCGATATCTTTGTTCTGTTCGATGTCGTCTTTCTCGGAAACCGGAGCGGGTGCCGCAGGGGGCGGCTGAATTTGCGCTTGAGGCGTTTCCGGTGTCTCCATCCCGGGCAGTGTACTCAAAATTGTACTATCGTGGAAGCATCAAAGAGGCGATTTTTGTGCTCACAATCAGGCAATTGAATGAAGCCTGATCATCAACAAAACCGCCGGCAAGCGCCAGCGGTTCTGCTCTTCCGTGAATCCTTTCTAGGAAGCTACTACTCGTCCCAACCCGCATGGTGCTTGTGGCCAGCGATGTAAAATCGCAACGCCAGCAAGTTTGTCGGATTCGCGAGCAGATTTTTCAATTCGTGCTCGGTGAGCATTGTGGGCGGCGCCAGGGAAAATCCCCTGAGCCGTTCAGGGTCCATCGGCTCATGAAAGCTCTTCCCCAAACCGTAGGGGAACTTCATCAGCCAATACCCGACTTCCCGAGGATCGTCCGTTTTGCACAAGCGTTTCAGGGCCTCCAAGCCCTGCGCTTCCAACAATAATCGTTGTTGCAAGCGGTCAGCGACCGCATCCATCACGTCACAAAAGGACTTCGGCATGCTTACCTCCAAGCAAAAGGTGAAAGAGCACACAGCCAAACGTTGGCACGTGCTCAAGAACGTTCAGATGCTTTTTTATTTTAATATAATTTTTGAAAATAGCAATGGTACCCCCGGTAGGAATTGAACCTACGGCCAACGGGTTAGAAACCCGCTGCTCTATCCGCTGAGCTACGGGGGCACTCAGGTATTGTAATCTCGTTTGAGTGCAACGGAAATGCGTGAGGTACACTGCGAGCAATGTCTGGTAATGCTCTAAAAATACTCGTACTCTTGCTCATCTTCCTCGGCGAGTTCTTCGTCATTTACGCCGAAATCCGCGCGTCGAACACGTATTCGCTTCCGGGCCAGTCGTTCGGGCGGGTATTCCTGGCGATGTTTCCCGTTTTTTTGGTCGGCGGCGCACTCCTCATGTCGGGATACATTCTTGGCTACCGTGCATTTCAGAATATTTGGATCGTGACGGCGATCTCGATCACGTCCGTGCTGGTCGTCGAACCGCTCCTCGCGTTCACCATTTTTCAACAAGTGCCCACGCGCGGCGCCTGGCTTGGGTTGGGATTCGGTACGGCCGGATTATTGTCGGCTTTGTTGCTGTGATCGGGATTTAATAGCGTTTTCCAAAGGAACGAGTAGAATCGACGATTGATCTTCCCCCTCACACTCATGATGTCCTTCTACTTCCTGTATTCCCTCACCCCCTGGACGATGCTCTTCCTGCGCATCGCACTCGGAGCAATCTTCCTCACGCATGGCATGCCGAAGGTCAAAGCGCCGCAGGCAATGGCCGCCGGAATGGGCATGTCGTCGGGCATGGTGACACTCGTGGGTCTGGTTGAGGTCGTTGGCGCGATTTCCCTCATCCTTGGTCTCTTCACGTCGCTGGGTGCTCTCGGCCTCGCGGTGATCATGATCGGAGCGATCTATTACAAGATCAATGCGTGGAAAGTACCGTTCTCCGAAATGGGCAAGATGGGCTGGGAATTCGATCTCATTCTGCTCGCAGCCGCTCTTCTGCTGATGACATCGGGAGCCGGCCCGATGAGCTTGGACGCAACGTTCGGCATCTACTGATCGGGTACAATCATCGTATGCCATACTTCGACTGGTTTCCGGTTGAGTACAGACCGCTTGTCTATTTCCTTCTGCAGTTTGGGCTCGTCAGCGTCGCGTATTCGTGGATCGTCCTGAGCATCACGTCCGTCATTGGCATGATCTGGCGAATGTTGCGCATCCCCGGGGATCTTGGAACATTCATCAAAGTGACGCTGGGGCATCCCATGCTCGCGCTCGTGACGATTCTGGTGCTGCTGATGGGCATTACCGCGGAACCCTCTCAGAGGATCTTCTATACTATCATCGCCTGTGCGTTCCTCTGGGTCACGCTCGCCCCGGAATTATATGAGGATTACGGACGTTCTCCGAGTGCACAATCCTCGCGGTCTCGATTGCTGTTCGCCGTGCGGCTGCTTTTGATCATCGTGTGGACGGCTGCCGTGGCAGCGTCGGCTATGGGCAACTGGTTCACAACCCTTATCGAGAGGCCCGAATGGTGGTTTCTGGTTTTTCTTGCATTGAAAACTTCTCAGCTCATTGTGTGGATCTTCGCACTGCCGTACTTTCTCGGTCTCGCAGCGGGCACGTTCGGAGCATATTCGCTTTTCCGCTCACTCTTCAAGGCGCTCTTCGCGACGTTCGGACTGCTCGGTGAATTGCGCCATGTCTCCCAACCTCGATCTGACCTCCCCTCCGTCGGACCACAATGACCGCTCAACGCTTCCTCCGTTCGAATGCGCTTCCGTTCGCTGTCATCACGGTTGCGGCTCTGCTCGTCTACTGGCTGTCTCTGGGCAATGAATTCGTGATTTGGGATGACGACACTCTGGTCTACAACAATCCGCTCACGCAATTGTGGACGGCGAAAAACTTCTTCGGAGCCTTCGCGTCGTACGATCCGGAATTGTACGTGCCATTGACGATCATCAGTTTTCAAATCGAGCATCTGTTGATCGAATTCGCGCCCATGTTCTACCACATCGATAATCTCATGCTGCACATTCTGAATGCCGGGCTCGTCTTTCTGTTGCTCCAGCAACTCGGCCTGAGGCGTTGGACGGCACTCGCGGCGGCAATGATCTTCACAGTGCATCCCATCAACACCGAGGCCGTTGCGTGGGTGAGTGGAAGGAAAGATCTGCTTGCCGCGTTCTTCTCACTGACGGCTTTGCTCGCATATCTGCAATGGCAAGTGACTGCATCGCGAAAATGGCTTTGGACAGGGCTCATGTGCTTTCTCTGCGCGGTTCTCAGCAAGCCGAGTGCTATTGTGCTCCCGGCTATTCTGCTGCTGATCGACTGGAAAAGCCGGGGACGTCTGACAAAAGAGAATGTCGTCTCAAAAATCCCGTTCTTCGTCCTCAGCATTCTGTTCCTGATCATTGGACTCTACGGGAAGCAGTCCAACATCAGTGCTCTCTCGCCAGCCGAGACATTCTTGCTCGCATGCAAGAGCACGGTCTTTGCGCTGGGAAAATTTTTCTGGCCATCGGATCTGTCCGTCATCTATCTGCAAACGGATGCGATCACGGTCGCACTTCCGCAATTCTGGATTCCGGTCGTTCTTCTGGGGATGGCGGGAATAATCATCGCGTTCGTGTGGTGGAGAAAGGGCGTTGGATGCAGCGCCCCTACCTTCGGCTTATTTTGGTTTCTCTTGTTCTTGATTCCCTCGTTCTCCAACTTCGCAAAAGACGACGTGTATTTCTTTTCCGACCGATACATCTATCTGTCACAGATTGGATTGCTCTTCATCCTCGGAATGGCCACAGACCTGCTGCTGCAGCGATTTGGGGCACGGACGCGTCTCATGCTGCTCTGGTCTGCTGCAACGCCTCTTCTGCTGCTCCTTACGTGGAATGCGCACGCGCGGAGCCTGCAATGGCACGACAGTGAGACACTCTACCGCAATGCTCTGGCGAAGAACGACCGGAGCGTCGTGATGCATTACAACTTGGGTGCTCTGGAGCACGTTCGGGGAAACCTGGACGCTGCGGAAGTCGAGTATCTGAAGACCATTGATCTCAGTCCGGACTACGTGAAGGCGCACAACAACCTCGGAGTTCTCTACAAGCAAAAAGGGCAGATTGACAAAGCACTTGCGCAACTGCGCCTGGCGAGTGACATGGATTCCGGATTCCCGGACCCGCACAGCAATATCGGCAGCATTCTGATGGACCGGGGTGACATCGACGGCGCAATAGTTGAATTGCGTGCGGCCATCGCGGTGAGCGAAACGTTCGCGCAAGCGCATATCAATCTTGGCTCGGCGCTGGGCAAGAAAGGCTTGTACGAAGAGGGCTTACGGGAGTTCCGCCGTGCGTTCGAGCTCGCCCCGCAATTGCTGGATGGCATGCCCGAAATCAAGCAGGCGTTGGAAAACCTCACCCCCTAACCCCCTCGGAGCCTGTCCTGAGTTTAACCGAAGGGTGCCGCACGGAGAGGGGGAATTTGTTTTCACTTACAGGAAGCGTAATCTTTACGTGATGCGAAGACTCACCAAGATCATCTGTACGCTCGGGCCGACGGCGGGAACACCGCGGCTAATCGAAGCGCTCGCAAAAGGCGGAATGAGCGTCGCGAGAATCAATCTCTCGCACGGCACCTGGGAGGAGCACCGCAAGACCATCCGCATCGTGAAAGCTTTGAACAAGACGCTCGCAAGCCGCGGGAAGCTCCCATCGGGCATCGGCATCTTGCTCGATACGCAAGGAGCCGAAGTACGGACGGGAAAGATGGCAGTTCCCCTCAAGATTCGCCGCGGAGAGCTGGTCGTCTTCTCGCACAAACCGGTCAAGAATGAGCGCAAGCAAGTGGTGATCGTCGACCACGACAAGTTTGCACAGGACGTCCGTGAAGCGGAGCGGGTTCTTGTCGATAATGGCAAAATGTCTCTGGAGTTGGTGTCCGTGCGAAAGGACGGTTCCGTCGTCCTGAAGGCAATCGAACAAGGCGTCATCGGATCTCGCAAGCACATCAACCTTCCCGGAGCGAATCTCGACATGCCGTCCATCACGAAGAACGACTGGATCAGCATCAAAAACGCGGCCGATGAAGGAGTGGATTTTCTTGGGCTGTCGTTCGTCCGGAAGGCGGAGGAAGTCGAAGAGGTGCGCCGATACCTTACGAAGCGCGGCAAACACATCACCCTGGTCGCGAAAATCGAAACGCGCCAGGCTATGGAATGCTTGCCGGAGATCATCGACGCGTCCGACGCCGTGATGGTCGCCCGGGGCGACCTGGGGTCCGAAATTCCGTTTGAGAAGATGCCCGTTGCTCAGGACGACATCGTCCGTCTCTCTCGAAAGGCGGGCAAACCGGTCATCGTCGCGACTCACATGCTCGAAAGTATGATCCAGAACCCTCTCCCGACGCGGGCCGAGGTGACCGACATCGCACACGCAGCGACGTGCTACACCGACCTCACCATGCTCTCGGCAGAGACGGCCAACGGTGCGCACCCTCTCAAGGCCCTGGATGCCATGGATCGGGTTCTGCGCGAAACGGAAGCGCATCTGGCGAAATCGTCCCGCATGCTCACGGCCGAGATTCGCACCGAACGCGACGCCCAGGCTGAAGCCGCCGTAACCCAGGCTATTTCGGCCGGCGCCGCCGCCATCGCCGTCATGACCAGAACGGGCCAGACTGCCCGAGAGATCGCTCGCTTCCGGGCGCACCTACCCGTCATCGCATTTACGCCCGATGCGAGTGTACAGCGTGCGCTGGCGCTCTCTTTTGGCGTCTTCCCACTCGTGACGCCGTTCAAGAACGATCCGGAGACCACGGTCGTCGCAGGGATCGCACTGGCCCGAAAAGCCGGCCTGCTCAAGAAGGGCGACCGGTTCATTCTGGTCACCGATGCCAGGACACATGAAGACAACGTCAGTACCATTCAGGAAAGGAAAGTCTGATAGACTTCGCGGAGCGAAGGATTATTCCCGTATAAACGCCACCGCGGGATCCTGTTGTATATATTTCAGTTTTTGCACCGGAATCATCGCTTGAATAAGCGGGTCTTGGCGTAAATGCTCCAGCGCCTGCGACTCTGCGATTTGCATGTTCAGCACTTCTTGCTCCAGCAGAAGAAGCGACCGCTGATTCTCCAGCTTGCGCAGGTTGTAGCCCTTGGTCGCATTGGCGTTCTCATGGAACAGAATGAGCAACGCCAGCCCCAAAATCAGCGTGCCGATGCACACCATCAAGAGAGCGGTACTTTGGGTGACCAGCCGCCCGAGCGAGGCTCGGCGGGGCATGTCGGATGCGGTGTTGAGGAACGAAAGTGTGAACATAGAAGTGCAAGATGGTTCGCTACGCTCACCACAGGCTCAGCGAGTGAAGGACCATCCGTTCAGGCAGCAAGTGTGCCCGAACGGAGGAGAGAGTTCAATCAAAGGACAAACGCTTAATGGCGCGAAACTTGGCGCTACGGGACCTGGGATTGAGTGACGTTTCACCGGCGGAAGCCACGACGGCTTTGCGGGTGAGGAGATCCCAGGGGGCTGGCGTCGCCACCTGACCGGTTCGCTCATCAAGCACGGGAGTCGAAAGCGAGCGGAAATGCTGCTTCACCATCCGGTCTTCGAGCGAGTGGTAACTGATGATGCCGCAGCGGCCGCCGGGTTTCAGGATTGCGGGAAGAGCATCAAGGAGCGATCTCAACGCACCGAGTTCGTCGTTGACCGCGATGCGGAGTGCCTGAAAGACTTGTGGTAGCACTTTCGGGGCCCGGTACGTGAAGACCTTTTCGACGCACTGCACGACGTCGTCGGTTTTCCAGTCATTCAGATGACGAGCCTCAGTATGAAAATGTATATGCAACCCTTTCGCGAGCTGATAACTGCGCTGAATCTCTCCAAATTCCCGAAGAACTTTCGTGATCTCCTCGACCGAAGACGAGAGAATGAACTCCGCCGCAGATTGTCCTGAAGACCGGTCATACCGAAGATCGAGGGGGCCTGAAGCGCGATACGTGAATCCCCTCTCGGGATCGTCGACGTGCGGTGAGCTAAGTCCCAAGTCGGCAAAGACGATGTCGATGGGCAGACCGGGGATGGACGAGGCATTCCGGAAGTTCATGCGATGCAATTGAATTTGACTCTCAAACGAGTGCAGATGCTTTTTCGCAGCCACCAGGTTCGTGTGATCGGCATCGAGACCGATGAGCTGTCCGCCGGGAGAGACCGCGTTCAAAAAAAGTCCGGCATGGCCACCGAGTCCCAGCGTGCAATCGAGAACACTCTCTCCGGGCGCAGGCGCCAGGATCGTCAGAACCTCATTTGCAAGGACCGGCACATGCCCATTCGACGGGTTCAGGGCAAGCTTCTGCATTCGCAAATTCTATGCAGATTCGCGGTATCAGCAATCGATTGGCCTTGCGGGATAGTGAGAGTTTTTCATTGTATACAAAATATATTCAATGCGCCAATTTCTGTTGACATAGAAATGCCAATTTATGCCTTATTTAAGCCTCTATTTGGCATATTGACTAAATCAATATATATAATAAAATGATACACTTTGATCAGGAAACTCCTCCCCTACATCGGCCTCGTCCTGCTCTCCACGCTCCCGTCCGTCGCCCTGGGAGCAGAAAGCGCTATGACCCCTTCGTGGGAACCGCAAACGGGAGACGTCTTCGTCGTCGACGTCGGCGTAAACACAGGATATCTGGTCCATGCGGACGGTCGCACGCTGTCGTTCCCGGTCGCGACGGGACGCAAAGAGTACGTGTCGTACATCGGGCGGTACTACAAAGCCGAGACGCCGGTACGCACATGGACCGCCGAGCAGTTCCAAATCAAAGGCGATCGCCGAACGTTCGGCGTCTCCGGGCGCTTCATCCGCCTCTTCCGCAACGGCGAAAACTCGCCGTACGGCATCCACAGTTATTACAAAGTCGGCGAGTGGATGGAGGAAGATCAGCGCTACTTCTCGATGGGCTGCATCGTCGTCACCGAAAACATCATGGATATCATGGAAAAGACATTCGCCGTCAACGACCAGAAAATGATCGTCATTACGACCAACGACGCGCAGGCGGCTTTGCAGAAGCTAACGGCTTCGGCTGCAAGCGGAATCAAGAGCTGAAATACGCTGGCGGCGGCTCTGCAAACACATATACTTGAATCACCGCGGAGAGGTGCCTGAGTGGTCGAAAGGGCCGCACTGCTAATGCGGTATACGGTGTTAAAACCGTATCGAGGGTTCAAATCCCTCCCTCTCCGCCACTTCACTCAACACCAGACGCCGCTTTTCGATACGCACACCACTCACAATTTTCCGGTCCGGAAGGCACAGCATCCCTACAAAGGCAGGTATGGGCTTCTTGGAGCGCTTCGTCCACCCAAGAATCGTCTCCCGTGTACGAGATGATCTGCATGGAGAATTCGAGCTTCTTGCCGAAATGCTCATTATCGCTGTTCCCGTTCACATAGACGAAATAACCAAGATCGGACACCGGGAGACCGTTCCCGCGGAGGAGCCACTGGTAGATCTCCATCTGTCTTTTATAGGCCTGTTTCCAGGGATCATCGAGACTGATTTCCTTCTGCGTGCTGGTCGCTTTGTAATCGACGACGTGAAGTTTTCCTCCCGGCGATTCCCATACGTCATCCACAGCGCCGAAGAAGAGGAAGTTCGTCGCCTGATGCAGAACTTGGACGCCGTGAAAGTTCGTCCGCCATTGATCGAGATCTTTGTGCTGGTACGGCACGGCGTCGACGCCGAATTCATTCATGAGCGCATGCGGCTCGCTCCGCGCGCGGTGATAGTCGAACTCTCTCTTCATGAGCGCGTCGACCGCTACGTTGAGCGTGAACGGCGGTCCCGGCGGCTGTCCGATGCCGCAACGACGGTCGAGGTAAAAACAGCGCGGGCACTGGAGGAAGAGTTCGAGCTTGGTGCGGCTGAACTTGAAGGGCTCTTTAGACGCAGGGTCGTAGAGATTGCGGGTACGCACGCCGGTTGGTGAAGCTGCGGATTTGGGCATTGTTTCATCAGCCTAACAGACTAGATGGAGGGTCGCCTGCGGTGCTGTCATCCCGAGTAGCTCAGCGCGAAGCGCTGAGCGTAGCGAGGGACCACCTCTGCTTGCACTCGTGGTAGAGCTTCTGCGCGTCCTTCTGATACTGCAGCAGTTTCTGCCGCTTGATATGGGCGGATGCCGCAATGCTCAAGCGCATGGCGTCTAATTTCCTCACCACTTCAATCCGAAACGCTTCGCATTGCGCCCATTGGGCATCGCTCAGCGCCTGTTCCGGCAACACGCGGTCGCGAAGGCTCGCGATTTCGTCGCGCATGGCGGCCAGGGACGACATCGCCGCAAGCCGCATATTCCCGACGCCGTCGCGCATCGACTGCATCCGTGTGCGTTGCGCATGCTCGGTCTCAGGAGAGACGCGCTGGACATCCCACACCAATCCCACCCGTTCCAATGAGCGGATGATGAGGCCGGACAAATCAAACTGCCACCACCGCATGCCGTGGAACGCGTTGCGCGGAAACGCATGGTGATTATTGTGCCATCCTTCGCCGAAGGCCAAGAGCCCCACGATCCATTCGTTCCGGCTTTCGTCGGTGGTCTCAAAGTGCCGCTTACCGAACGTGTGGCAAATGGAATTCACGCTGTACGTGACGTGACTGACGAGGAAGAGCCGCACGAGACCGCCCCAGACGAATCCCGTCCATCCGCCGATGAGGCCCGGAATGATCAAGCCGAGGAATGCCCAGATGAACCACGTACGGGAAACGAACATCACGACACGGTCTTGGAGGAGATGCGGCGCGTACTGCTGTGCGTCGAGATAATTGCTCGGGGTAAACAGCCAGCCCATGTGCGCGTGCCAGAATCCGTGGAGGGGGCTATGGGGATCGTCGTCTTCGTCGGAATGCGCGTGATGTTTGATATGCATCGCGGCCCAGGTGGCAGGATCCGTCTCAAAGGACGTGCATCCGCAGATGAGGATCAAGCCGCGGAGCCATCCCGACGCGCGGAAGCCATCGTGCGTGAGCATGCGGTGGTACCCGACGGTGATCCCCAACACGGATATGGCATAGAATACCGCCAGTA
>JABFSS010000057.1 GCA_013140485.1 Candidatus Peribacteraceae bacterium
TGACTGAGGCGGCTCTGCGGGAATTGAAGGAAGAAGCGGGGCTGGACGGTTGTCGCGTGCTCGGCGTAAGCGAACGCGTCTACCAGTACGATTTTCCCGAGTCCTTCCGGCGCTTCCGTCCTGATAACGTCAAAGGCCAGCGGATCGAATATGTCTTCGCCTTGGCTCCCAAGGATGCGATTGTCACCGTGGATGGCGTCGAAGTCGATTCGTCTGTCTGGGTGGAGATGGAGCAGGTGGGGCAGTACGTCAAAAGAAGCGAGTATTTGGAGATTGTAAAAGGTCTATACGACGAAGCGACGAAGTTTATTGGTTAACTGGTTAATTGGTGTCTCCTAAACGCGTACATACTAGTTAACCAATTAACCAATTAACGATAGAATTTGAATGTGCGCTTACTATCTCTTTCTCTCGAGCAATACCGCAACTACCACGCTCTTTCTGTGGAGTTCCCTCCCGATGATCTCCATCTCTTCGTCGGGCCGAACGGTTCGGGGAAGACGAATTTGCTCGAAGCCGTCGCGCTCCTGTCACTCACCAAATCGTTCCTCGGTCTCGAAGAAGAAGATCTGATGCAGTGGGGGACGGAGTTTTACCGGGTCAAAGCGACGATGAGGACGGATGGCGGCGAGACGGAGGAGCTCGAAGTCGTCAGTCAGGTTCTGCCTCGCAAACAGAAAGCGTGCTTCCACAATGGCGTAAAATTGCCGCTCTCGACGCTTGTCGGGCGGCTCCCCATCGTCACGTTCCTGCCGCAGGAACTCTCGCTCTTCTCGGGACCTCCCGCTGACCGGCGGCGGTTTCTCGATCAGATTCTCTGCCAAGTCTCTCCTGCGTACTTCGTCGCGCTCATGAGTTATCAGAAGGCGCTCAAGCAGCGCAACGCGCTCCTCAAGAGCATCGCTGAGAGATCGGCAGACGTCTCGTTCCTCCCGCCGTGGGATCAGGAATTGGCGCTGTACGGAGCCGAATTGACGCTAATGCGCCTTGAGCTCGTGGAGACGTTTAATCTCGCTCTTCGCGAGGAGGTTCAGGCACTCGGAGAGACGTGGGAGACAGTGTGTGTCCGGTATCAGCGGAGCGGGACCGCGCGTGAACAGTCGGCGCTCCAGGCGGAAATCCTCGGTGCCCTCCTCGCCTGCCGCGAGCGCGACGTCATTCTCCGCTCGACGACGGTCGGGCCGCACCGCGACGATTGGTCCGTCGATGTCGATGGACGCGCGCTCCCCACTTTTGCTTCGCGCGGGCAGCAGCGCGTGGCCGTCCTCGCGCTCCTGCTCCTGCAAGCGTCCTATCTTGAAGTCCGGCGGGGCGAGAAGCCGGTGATTCTCCTCGATGATATTTTCTCCGAACTGGACGAAGCCCACTGCAAACATCTCCTCGACGCGTTCGCCGATCATCAGATTCTGATGACGGCGGCGGAGCTTCCCGTCGAAACAAACGCGTTCAAAGGTTCCATTCGAGCAGTGAAAGATGGTCAAGTCAGGGACGTTTCGTTAACTCGTTAATTCGTATCATTCTAGGCAGGTACGAATAAACGAGTTAACGAGCACGTTTCGAATCTGCGATCACACTCGATTTGGTCTATACTTCCACTTGTGCATGAAAAATTCCTCCACGAAGGCGAAACCCTCCTTGCGAGTCGCCGCTCCTCGCCGGCAGTCCTGATCTTGTGTTTCCTGCGCAGCCTCCTCGAAGGCGGGATCGCGGGCGTCCTGCTCAGCGTCATTCTTTCCCTGATCGGGGCATTCGCGTTCTCTACCCCGCTTCTTCCCGTCTGGGCCTACGCATCGCTGATCGTCTTTTCCATCGTGATCGCTTTCCTCCAGCACATCCGCACATGGAACGAGGCGCGCTTCCGCGTGACGACCGAGCGAATTCTCATCGCCGACCCGACGGCGTTCTTCCATGCGCCGCTCTTCACCGTCAAATGGCTGCAGTATCAAGAAAGTGAAGTCGACCACCGTCAGGCGTTGGACGTCTTCTTCCTCGCCCGTCCGATCAAAATCCGGTACGGCACGGCCGACGCCAAGTACGAAGCGAAGTTCCCGTCACTGCGATACGCGGAGGATCTGAAGCATTTCTTGGACAAGGTCGATGCGGCGGTCCGCCGCAATGACGTTGCGTCGCTCAAGCCGTTTGTGGCGAAGCCGAGGGGGAAGCGAGACGGCGAAATGGCTCGTTAATTCGCTAATTCGTTAATTCGTATACAAGGATCACGAATTAACCAATTAGCGAGCATGTTTCGAATCTGCGATCAGTGTTTGTGGATGGTGAACAACCGCTCCGTACACTGCCAATGCCAGCGCATCCGCCGCATCGTCCGGCGTCGGCACTTCCGTCAGCTTGAGCATCCGCAGCAGCATCTGCTGCACTTGTTGTTTATCGGCCCTGCCATCACCCGTGATCGTCGATTTGAGTTGCAGCGGCGTTGGTTCGATGAGGGGGATTCCATGCTCAGCCAGCGTGAGGAGAATCACGCCGCGGGCTTCGGCTACGCCCATCGCGGTCTGGACGTTGGTTTCGAAGAAGAGCCGCTCCACAACGGCAAGATCCGGCTTCGCTTCTTTCAAGAATGCCCCCAGGTCACGATGGATCTCGAGGAGCCTGTCGGCAGCAGACTTTCCCGCTTTCGTCATGATCGTCAGCCATTCGATACATGCGATGTCATGCACAGACGTCGCTTCCACCACTCCCAAACCGATCGTTGCCAAGCCAGGGTCGATGCCGAGAATGCGCATAAAAACAGTATAGAGTTTTGGCTCATGTATCCCTAACCCCGCCTCTGGCTAAAACACTGTTTTTCTGCTATCCTATAAGGAAAACCTCACATTCCAATGTCCCTCAAACACCGACATTTCCTCGGCGTTCCCGTCTTCCTTCTCCTCGTGGGAATGACGCTCTCGAGTACGGGTGCGGCACTTCTCGGTGAGGCTGCCAAGTCGGTTCCTGTTGCCGTCGGAGAGATCGTTGCGCGTGGTGGCGACCGAGAGTTCATGCTGCCGCGCGGCATTGCCGGACTCCTGCATGAAGATGGAATACTGGAGGATGATGGAGAACTCACGCTCCGCACGGGGACCGTCCTCCTGTTCTCCGATGGACTGACGCGCGTCCGCGTCGGGAATCTGACAACGGAAGGATTTCACGGCGCATTTTTACTCTCGACGTCGGGGCAAAAATTCTCCGTCTTCGCCCTCACGACGCCCGTGCTTGTGCAGCGCGACGGGTTCCGTCTGGTCATTCCCGCCGGAATGCAGGGTGAATGGATGGAGGATGCCTTGCCGTCCTCATTTGATCCGGAGGCTATCGCCGCCGAACGCAGTCGCATGCGCATGCTCGAGAGTGCCGTCGCACGCGAGCAGTTGAAGACACTCGCAAAGCTCCCGACTGCTGCGCTCCCGTCGTTTGATGACGGCGCACGGTTCTGGCTGCCCTGGATGCCGTTCGTATTGCCTCTGGCGCAGCAGCGGATGACGGACGATGCCGATCGTGCGCGGCTCAGCCGCCTGCGGGAAGTCCTCGAGTCGGGCGATACCGCGCAGGTGCGGATCCAGCTCAGTGACGACGCTATCCGCAGCGTGCTCCGGTCCGATCTGCCCGAAGCGGTCTTCTCGACTCTCCTCGCAAGTGCCTCAAGCCTTCCGAGTGCCGCGCAGGAACTGCTGACCGAGACACAGGACGTGAATCTCTGGCTGCTTGCGTCGTTCCATCCCGATTTTGTCTCCGCCGCGTGGGAAACGCCGGGTCCGGTCGGCATGGCGCGCGAACCGCGCATGCTCCGGTGGCTGCAGCTGCCCTCGTCCGACGTCGCGACCGCCATCCCCGCGCGTGCGGTGGACCGGTGGGAAACGCAATTGCGGAAGTATCTGGATGCATCCGAACCCGCTGCCCGCACGGCCATGCTCCACACGCTTCTCGTGACACTCCAGGACTACCGGACGTTCGTAGAGGAGAGTGAGTACCCGGAACGCCTGCAGCGCTATGCAGGGGCATTGCAGAGGCTTATCACACCATTCGTAGCCGATCTCACGCGAGAGGATAAGGACTTCTACGCTCCGTGGAAGAACGTCGATGCGATTGCTCCGTACAGCGAACCTACGCCCGTGACTGTGGCGCCTGCTCCCGCATCCCCGTCTGAGCCTGAGGCACAGGAGCCGGTTCCAGAAATTCCTTTTGATCCCGCCATGACGGAAGCGCACGTCAAACAACTGCTCCTCAACGCCGGAGCGCTCTTCACCATCCAGACCGAGATCCATGCCGAGAGTGCCACGCGCGTGGTTGTCTCCAAGCTCCTCTTCGCATCTTCCAACGGCGAGAATCAGTACCGGTTTATCTTCGATCCCGTAAAGAACGAAGCGAGCGATATTGAGCGTGACGGCAAACCGTTGCCGTATGCGCTGTCGCTGGAAGCGTTTGGGAAGTGGGCGAGGGGCCAGTGATACACTCCTCGTATGACCAAAGCAGTCATGTTATGGAGCGGAGGGAAAGATTCCGCATTGGCGCTCTATCGGAGCGTTCAGCAAGGATTTTCCATCGATTCCCTTGTCACGTTTGGACCGTGGAAAGCGAAATTTCAAGCACACCCGATTCCGATGATGAAAGTCCAAGCGGCTTCTTTGGGATTGCCACACCATCTCATCGAAATTGAAGAGCCATTCCGCGAATCGTATATCACGCAATTCAAGATCATGAAGCGAGCAGGTGTCGAAGCTGTGATCACCGGCGATATCGATTACGTCGATGGTTATCCAAGTTTGATTCAGCAGTGCTGCGACGAAGCCGGTCTCCAGTGCGTTCTGCCGCTCTGGCAAGAAAGCCGTTCCGTCCTCATGAACGAGATTATCGAGAGGGGCTTCCGCATTGTGATCACCTATGTGTCTCATCCATCCATGGATCACTCATGGCGCGGACGCGCGCTCACGAGAGAAACAGTGCAGGAATTGAGTCGTCTGCCCATTGATCTCTGCGGAGAGAACGGCGAGTACCACACAATGACACTCAATATGCCTCTGTTTCGAAGCGAGGTAGAAATGATGAGGGAGTAACGGTGGTTACAAAATTGGAAACGCATATCAAGAATGTATGCGCAGGAAGTGGCGTGCTACAGTAGGCTCATGAAAAGACAGAATGTTTCTTCTGGCTCTCCTATGGAACAACCTATTGGGTTTTCCCGTGCTGTACGTTTAGGAAATTTGATCGCAGTTTCTGGAACCGCTGCCATTGGGAAGGACGGAACAACTGCATGCGTGGGCGATGTCTATGGACAAACAAAACACTGCATAGAGATTATGAAAAAGGCTATTAAAGAAGCTGGTGGAAACCTCGAGGATGTCATCCGGACAAGAATCATGCTCACTGATATCTCGCGATGGCAGGACGCAGCGAAAGCTCATGGAGAGTTTTTCTCGGACATACGCCCTGCCTGTACATTTTTTGAAGTGAAAGGACTTATAAAGAAAGACTGGCTCGTTGAAACGGAAGCAGATTGTGTTGTTGAGAATGACTAAAGACTGATCAGAATCAATCCCAGCAGCACTATCCCGATGCCGAATTTTTGGTTGAGAACAAGTTTTTCATGATAGAAGATCGAAGCCAGAATCACCGTAACAGCAGGAAAGAGCGAACCAATGGGGGTGACGAGGGAAATTAGTCCGTTTGACACCCCGAAAATGTATGACGTCCATGCGAGCACGT
The DNA here is from genome assembly GCA_013140485.1 of Candidatus Peribacteraceae bacterium. Classification (GTDB taxonomy): domain Bacteria; phylum Patescibacteriota; class Gracilibacteria; order Peribacterales; family Peribacteraceae; genus JABFSS01. Next base: position 5,695 of record JABFSS010000057.1, read on the forward strand.
ACAGAACCGTCATGCCTAGAAAAACGAGAATCAGACGTTTGTCATACGATTCCGAGAGCCTGACCGTACCTTTTTGCAAGACGGTATATGCAATGAAAAAAAGTGATTGTAGTAGGAGCATTATTACAAAAAGCCCAAAGATACTCGTCGCTTTTGCGACATATCCCACGAAAAAGAAATAAATTCCCATCATGACCATGGCTATTAATGACTCCTTTAGCCCTTTAGGGGCGATTCGGATGCGAGAAAGATCTGTCGATGTAAGTAAAATCCCAAACAAAATAACGAATATTGCAACGAATTGTATGGATGTAAGCGGCTCGTGGAGAAATAGCACTGCAAGCATTACAGATACTATCGAATAAGCAGAAGAAATTGGCGCTGCGATTGATAGGAATCCTTCCTCTACGGCTTTGAGATAATTACTATATCCATACACGTAGATCAACGTTCCGATTACTAAAATAAAAATTGCTGAAGCGCTAATGTTGATGGGTTCTCTAGCATGCATATAGATTCCAAGTGGAACAAGAACTAGCAACATTAAAGAATGCCGAAAGAGTAACGTACGCATTCTTCCGATTTTTCGTGTGGGAATGGATTGCAAAAAGTCACCCACACCCACTGCGAGCATGAACGCAAGACCTGCCAATATTCCAATTGAGGACATTTAGAAATGAGAGTACCAGAAATACTACAGTCAGTTATTCGAATTGATTGGTGGGCGATGATGGATTTGAACCATCGACCTCGACATTATCAGTGTCGCGCTCTAACCCCTGAGCTAATCGCCCGATGATGTGACGTGTCCCTGCTTGCCGGCCGAAGCTCGCCGAGGCGAGCGAAGGCTGGAGCTAATCGCCCAACATCCGTGGGACCGAAAAAGGGTAGGGACCCGGGGGAAGACGGTCAAGGAAGCGCAGAAACACCTTGCATCCCTTATTTCTCCGGTTTCATGAGGTCGATGCACCCCATAACGATATCAGCGATCTTTTTTGCGATATTTTCCCAGTTTCCGTAGTTTTCTTTCAGAAAATCCTTACCGTTGTTGTCATTCAGCGTCCCGGCAACGACGCAATTGAACAGGGGCTGATTGAGTTTGCCATTTGTCCAAAATCTCACGAGATCGACAGTATGTTGTTCATCAACATGAATGACGAAGAGGCGTTCTCCGGGCTTCTGCTGGAGCCGCGTGTCCGCATTTTTCTTTGTTTTGGAAGCGAGAAACGGTGGGCAAATGAGAAAAGAAAGCCGCTGGTACTCCTTCTTGTTTTTCGGCCTCTTGTTTGCGGATGCCCAGATTTTTACCTTCCTGTCGTTGAATTCTTTCTGCAGTGCACGGCGAAGTGCTTTTGTATCTTCCTTACATTGATCTGTAAATTTTCTGAATTCAGCATCTTCTTCATTCGGGACAAAGGCGTAATTGTTTTTAAACCACCGAATTCGGTCGCCAAGCTCCTCCCTTCGCTCATGCAATTCTGTTCCACTCAATGCTGTGTATGCTTTGGGAATGTGAATTCCTTTGATGATGTTGCTGTCGCCCTCCTGCATTATAGTATTATACCATATACTAGATTTTATAGGAATCTCCCATGTACGACGACCTCACTCATTTCTTTAACGAAGCCGGACAGATCACCGCTTGGCCCTCGAAGGCGAAGAAGCAACTGTCCGTGCTGCGCTTTCTCGCCGGGAAGTTCGAGGCCGCCAAGGACTATGACGAGCCCCAGGTCAACGAGCTGCTGAACCGGTGGCATACCTTCGAAGATCCCGCGCTCCTGCGCCGCGAGCTCTACATGAAGCACTTCCTCAACCGGGTGCCGGATGGGAGCAGATATTGGAAAGAGGGCGGCCCGTGACATCAAAAAAACGGAGAGCGTCCGGTCAGCGGAGACGTCGACGTCTCAGCTGACAATGCGGTGCTCTCCGCTTTGGAATTCACGAGTGCTCTCAGTTCGACGATGCCGAGGACGACGTGGCTGAGCTTGCGCTGCCGGAGGTCGCGGAACCTGCAGAGGAAGACGTTGCCGAGCTGGCGGCGGAGGACGTCGATGACTTCGAGGCCGAGGTCGCGCTGGAGTAATACTTGTTGGTCAGGATGGTCTTGGTCTTGTTGACCGTTCCGCCCGTGCGCTGACGCTCGCGCTCCAGGTTCTTCAGTTGGCGCTGGGTGAACTTCCTGACAGCGTTCGAAACTTTTCCTTCCGCTTTGACTTCCATTTTTTTGTTGATGACGCCGCGCATGCAATTGCGCTTCGCTATTGTGGTCAGGCCGGAACAGATCTGGCCAGGAGCCGCAGTGTCTTTGGCGAGAGCGGTGGCAGCCATCGTCATCGCGATGGACGACGCGGCGAGGAGAGTGACGAATTTCTTCATACGGAAAAGGGGTACGGAAGAATAGAAAGACGGACAGAGCCTACAAACTTCAGGGGCGAAGAGGAATTGCCAGAACAGCGGATGAGTGGCGGGACATCATCACGAATAGACGGCATTGTCATTCCGAGTAGCTCAGCGTGGAGCGCTGAGCGTAACGAGGGATGAAGCAATTATTCCCCATACAACTCACTAACACTCTGTCCGCTCTCAATGTGTCTGATCACCTCAGCGAGCAGGGGAGCGATGGGGAGGACGGTCAAGCCGGGGAAGGCATTGTCATCTTGCGGGATGCTGTCGGTCACGACCACTTCGGCAAACCCGGCCTTCTTAAGACGGTCATTCGCCGGGCCGGAGAAGACGCCGTGCGTCGCAGCCGCATAGACGTCCTTGTTGGCGCCCCGCGCGAGCAGGGCTTCCTTTCCCGACAGGAGAGTTCCTGCCGTATCGATGATGTCGTCGTAGAGGATGCAGGTCTTGCCTTCCACGTCGCCGACGACTTCCAGAACCTCAGCTTCATGATGTTCCGGCCTGCTCTTGTGGAGAATCGCGAGCGGTACGCCGAGCGCATCGGCGAACTTCTTGGCGCGCTTGGCGCCGCCGACGTCCGGCGCGACGACGACGGGGTTCTTCAGTTTCTTCTTGCGGAATTCCTTTGCGAAAATCAGGCGTGAGGAGAGCGCGTCGGCGGGCACGGAGAAGAATCCCTGGATCTGGTCGCTGTGGAGCTCGAGGACGAGCACGTGGTCGGCACCCGCCTTCTCCAGAAGATCGGCGATCAGCTTGGCCGAAATGGGTTCCCGCGGCTCCGAGACGCGATCCTGACGGGCGTAGGGCATGTGGGGGAGCAGGACGTGGACGGTCTTGGCGAAACTGAGCTTGGCGGCCTGGCAGAGCAGGAACAGTTCCATCATGTCCTCATTGGGATGCTTTCCCGCCGTTTGCAAAATGTACACGTCGCGTCCGCGGACGGATTCGCCGAAGCGAACGTAGCGTTCCCCGGACGAAAACGTCTTGGTCACGAGCGATCCGAGTGGTGCTTTGAGTTCGGCGCTGAGCGCTTTTGCCAGTGCCGGGTGGGACGATCCTGCGAAGAGATGCATGGCTACGCTACTATTCTACCAGATGCGCGCACGATATACGAGGTCTCTCGGCCTTCCCGTTCTCGATGAAGAATCGGGCGAAGTGCTCGGCAGCGTCGCCGGGATGCTTCTGAATCCGGACACCGGAGTGGTCGAAGGATTTTTCGTGCGCACGGAGGGGTTCTTTTCCGGGCAGAATCTCTTTCTCGGCAGCGCCGACATTTTGCATTGGGGTTTGCGCATCACGGTGCGAGACCGGGACGTCCTCTCGTCACCCGAGGAGCGTGTCCGCCTGCAACCGCTGCTCGAAGGCCGGCGGCCCGTCATCGGACAGAAGATCATCACCGAGAGCGGCAGGACGCTTGGGCGCTGCACCGATGTCCAATTCAACACCGAATCGTTCCGTCTCGAATGGCTGTTCCCCCGCCGCTTTTTCCGGTGGGGCATTCCCATTTCTGCAAAGCAAATCGTCGAGGTGAAGACGGAGGGGGTCATCGTGAAAGATCCGGCGGCGGTGGAGAGGGAAGGGGCGGTTCGCGAACCGCCCGTGCTGGTGCCGCCGATGCCGGAGGCGGCGTGAGAATGCAATCGATGGTCCCTCGTACGCCCGTTGCGCCGCAACGGGCTACTCGGGATGACAAAAGCGTTGTAAGACAATGCCTCGATACGCTCGCCGCTCCACGGCGAGCTACTCGGCGAAGATTTTATAGAACAGTTGCCCGAGTAGCCCACGGCGGAGCCGTGGGCGTATCGAGGGGTTTGTTATCACTGCGCCTGTCATTCCGAGTAGTTCGCGCTGGAGGCGCGAACGTAACGAGGAACAATAAAAAACCCCCACCTTGCGGCAGGGGTTTGGAATGCGATGATTGCGCCGGCTTAGATCTCGTTCGGAATGACATCCGTGAAGAATCCGACGATCACGCGGGCGAAGAGGATGATGAGGAGACCGATCACGACGTAGAGAATCGTTTTCTTGGCCTTGTCCTTCTGGTCGTCGCTGCCGCCGGAGACGATCAGGCGGATGCCGGCGATGACGATGAAGATGACGGCTGCGAGCGCGAGGAAGTCCAAGACGAATTCCAGGATGCTGAGGATCACGTCGCGGATGCCTTGCTTGTCGACAGCGCCCGGCGTGCCGGCGATGTCGGGAACGGGACCGCCGAAGCCGGCGAGCGCCGTTGAAAACGGAGTCATCGCGCCGGTCAGCACGAGCCACGTCCGGCAGGAGAGCTTCTGAAAGGTGGACATAAGAAGAGAGTGGGGAATTGAGCAATTTTTACTCCGTCTGCATGGCTCCCGCAAGCGCTGCGGTTGCAGCGCGGAGGAATCTCCTTGACGGGAAAAGACATCACGATGCAATCACATAAAAAATCAATGATTACTCATGATTCCGGCGGCAATCAGCACCACTGCGGGCAATGTGAACCACACGTCGAGGTTACTAATCATGAGCGACATGAGCTGGCTATTTTCCAAAATCGCCGCGAGTCCCGGCGTCGCCGTCACCTGCATATCGAACAAATTCGCGCCCGAAATGAACGTCAGCAGCGTTGCGAGGAGCAAGCCCGCCGTCGCAAAACCCGCCGCGGCCGTCATCCCCATGTTCACGGCCATGCTGCCCTCCTTGCTGTACTGCACGTGAAACCCGGCTTTGACCGCCAGGAACACGATGATGGTGATGAAGAGCGTCAGGTTGAGAATCGACGTCATCGTCGTATCGAGCGGAATGCCGACCACCCCGAGCATCGATTGTGTCTCGGTGAATCCGAACAGCCGCTGCGCGAAATTCCCGATGCCAGCCACAGCGACGATCGCGACGTAACTGCTCAGAATGATTTTGATCGCCTCCTTCTTCCCGATGATGAAACTGTACGTGATGACGAGGGCGAAGAAGACGACGATGAATAAATCCCAGCTCAATGTAAGGTTCATGGTGATGAATTGTAGCAGAGAGCGAATGACCAATGACTAATCTTTAATGAAAGCTCGAAGGAAATAATTTCCAAGGAAGAAATTATGCCTTTCAACTTTAGGTATTGAAATATTTCATTAGTGATTCGTCATTGGTCATTGATGTGAAAATCATGAAAAGCAGTATGCTTCTCCTGTGCGCCACGGCTTCCTCCTCATCGACAAACCCCTCGACTTCACCAGTCACGATGCCGTCGCGGTCGTTCGCAAAACGTTGCCCGAGCGGGCCATCGGACATCTGGGAACGCTCGATCCCGCGGCGACGGGTCTTCTGGTGCTCGCCGTGGGCAAGAAGGCGCTCAAGGTGGTCCAGCTCTTTATGGACCTCACAAAGGAATACGAAGCCGGCGTGAAGTTCGGGCAGATCAGCACAACGTACGATCGCGAGGGTGTGCTCCAGCAGTACGACATCGGCATGGGGTGGAATCCGCCCGAGCAGGGCGAGCTTCAACGCGTGATCAAAGACCGCTTCATCGGGAAGATCTCCCAAGTGCCGCCGTCGTATTCCGCGATCAGCATCGGTGGAGAGCGGGCGTACAGGAAGGCGAGGCAGGGCCGTGCCGTCGATCTCCCCGCGCGCGACGTGAATATCGAACAGTGCGAGATCCTCTCGTACGCGTACCCGAATCTCACGCTGCGCGTCGCCTGCGGTTCCGGCACCTACGTCCGCTCGCTCGCGCACGACCTGGGGCAAGTTCTCCGGTGCGGTGCGTACCTCTCCGGACTCAAGCGCACCAAAGTAGGGGAGTGGTCGGTCACCTCTGCCAAAGCTCCGGACGCGGTCAACTGGACCGACGTCATCCCGCTCAAAGACGTCCTCAAACACTTCCCCCGCCGTGACCTCACCGATGGTGATCTGGAAGAACTCACGTATGGACGGAACATCGAAGCGGAAGTGGAACCCGATACCATCGGCTGGCACGACGATCTCCCTGTTGCGATCCTCGTTCCCGCACCAGACGGGACGGCGCATGCGAGGAAAGTTTTTTGACAGAGTTCATAAAAATGATATTTTCAGTTCATGAATGGTGAAGTGAATTCAGTAAAGGATTACGAATGTCTGCTGGACGAGGTGAGCTTGTTGCGCGATGCGAATCTCATTGATGATGATGCTCAGGAAAGAATGTCGAATGAAATACGCATGCATTGCATGGGACGCGATCGGTATCTGTATAACGATTTGCTCACTCTCCTCGGCTCACGTACTGAGAAAGACCGCGTCCGGTGCGATCCAGATTCTCCGGTGCATCAGCGGCTGCTATTGGAGGCGTATGTCGATTTGAACCTCTCGGAAATCCCCATGGGACTCATGAATCCGCATATGTTCAGTCAGCGGATGGAAGTAGAATGTCTTCTGCGCCAGCCAAGTAACGTGTTTGAGAGGATGATCGATTATCAGGAATGCATTGTGCAAGAAGACTCGCATTGAGCCTGGGGCTCGGAGTTGGTA
>JABFSS010000096.1 GCA_013140485.1 Candidatus Peribacteraceae bacterium
GTCCCAGTGTCCAACGGACGTGTCCTGAGCCACTGTCCAACGTGTGGGCCCACTGTGGACAGACGGTCGTTGAGCCTCAAGGACTTACGTAAGTGGGACAGAATGGCACACTGTTACTGCGCCTTGAGGTGTGTCATTCTGTCGCACTCGGCCGCGAAGGCTCGGTCGGCGTCTCGACGGGAGTTCGCTCGCACTGGGCAAAATCTGCCGGCGGCACCTGTTCGGCGATAAGGGCTTTCGGGTCGGGCACGCCACCGTTGTTCAGCGCCGCAATGACGGCCGCGTGAAGCTGGTTCGGGGTCATCCCGCCGTCATTATCATCCGAACGCTCAGTCCGTTCCTTGAGAGAATCGCCAAGGGCGGCGTAACTCAGGGCTTGCACCTTCTCCATGGCCGCTGCGAGGTCGGCGAAGAACCGAGAGCTGGCGCGGGGAATACCCTCCTTGTCGATGTTGGAGGTTTGAAGCACAGCTTCCTCAGGTGTCTTGTCGCTGTAGGCCGCAATCAGCTTGTCGAGCACGAGACGCAGCCGGTGGGCCTGCACGAAGTTCAGGGCGCGGTTCTGGGCGCGCTCATAGTCGCCGGGCTTGCCGCTCTTCGACATCAGACTGACGCGACGAATCTTGACATCCCAACCGAATTCATCGGCGAGTCCCTGAACGATTGCGGGGTCCAAGTCGAGCGCCGCTGCCACCTTCTCCACGCACCCAACCAGGGACATGTAGGTCAGGAAGATTTGCGCGACGTCGAGCTTGGAAGTGTCAATCTTTGGCATACTTGTGCTTGTTCTCGTTCCACCAGAGCTTGCGCGCCACTTCGCGGCACAGCTTCTTCGACTTCGCGTGCAGTTCCCTCACGTGCTTCGGCGCAGTCTTGAACAGCTCATCGGCGGGGTCTCGTTTCTTCGGCATGACAAAAAGGTGCGCGGAGCGGCAACCATGTCAACCAATCGTGCAAAATGCACGTGAGGTGTGAGGCTCTCCCGGCCTAAACCCGCCCAGCAGCTATCCACTACTACTACTCACTTTTAAGTTTCATATCTACTTATTTTCTTATATACGCTATGAAGAATAAATAAGGAAGTAGGGGAGTATCTTAATAGTAAGTAGTAGGAGTGGAGTGCCTCCAGACGGAAAAATCCGGAAACAGCCTCACGCCTCACATCGACCCACCGGCACAATAACAGATTGACAAAGAGTCCTAGCGTCACACTTATTATTTACCATGAACTACACCAACACGTTTGAAGACAAACCGCAACGCTACTCCAACGACTCCGCTCCCACCTATCGCTTCAAGGTGATGGTGGCTCGCGAGTTCTTCGAGAAGGGTGGATTCAAGACCGAGGAAGAAGCCGCCTGGGAGTGCGACAAGGTTCGCTTGTGGGCCATCGACCGAGGATTGTGTGGCCGCAAGGTCGCCTTCAACTTCCCGGACCGAATCGCGAGCATCTCCACCAACGAATACGAGAACACGCCCGTCGACGTGAATCAATTTCTGCTCCGCGTTCAGGAGCGCTGCCCGGTGAAATACGACTTCGACAACAAGATTCCTCCGGTCGCAGGGTCCCAATCTCCCGAAGTCCTCGCGGCCCAGGTCGAGTCCTTGAAGAGTCATCTGGCCGTGGTGGACGCTCTTCTCCCGGGCATCATGAGCGGCAAGTATTCTCCGGCCGAGCGTGACTCACTCGTCAAGAAATCCAACGCTCTCCGCAGTGAGCTCGTGGAAGCGATTGCTCGTCGTAGCTGATATGCAAATCGCGGTCTACACCTCAGACGGCATCCGCGCTGATGACGTTCTGTCCCGACGCATTATCATCTCGGTTGAAAACCGGTATGGCCCTGTCGCCGAAAAAATCCAAGCGATGAAAGGTGAACCTCTCGCCGTGTTCATCCGGGGCCACTACTACACTCTGCGCTGCGAAGTTGACACACTCCCCAAACCCCTCACCTCTCCATGACCTATCAAATATATGGCAACGAAAATCACCGACAAACGTGGACTGAATCGTCCGGACGAAACCACCCCGCAATCACCATCACCCGCCTCGGCTGCGGCTCCATCGGCTGGCCCCGTTAAGCTCATCATCGAAGCGAACGCTGACGGCTCCATCAAAGAACAGGTGCAGCCCGAGGTTCTTCTACTCACTCCTTTTCCTGATGGGATGTGCCTGAAGATGGTCTCGCGCCCGTGGCCCGGAAAGCCCGAGGACAAGCCCGCCGGCTACGACGCAAACCCGCAGTTCACTCTCGTCAACTCGGCGAAGCAACCGCTCGCCATCGTGCGCGATGCCCAGGTGGCGCACCTTTTCTGTGACGCGGTGAACATGCTTTTCGTGGCTCAGTCCGAGCACGACCGACTCAGTCGTGAGCAGCACGCCGAGGTCGAGCACTTGACAAACGCAATCTGCAAGGGCAACGTGACGCAATGAAACTCATCGCACTATGCTTCCTCACTGGCTCGTTCGTCGGCACCTTAGCCGCCATCCTCACCCGCGCCCTATGAAATTCTTGCTCATGCTCGGCGTGCTGCTCGGCGCATTGTCCGTGGTGCTCGCTCTCTCGGCTCTGTGCTCGCTGTTGGTCTGGTGCGCGTGGGAGTTTGTCGCCGTCCCATTGGGGGCTCCTGTCTTGTCCTTCGGGCAAGTGTGGCTCGCCCTGACCGCAGTCAACATCATCCTCTCCGCGCTCTGCAAGGCGAGCAAGTAACATGGCACGCATCGCAAAGCATCGTAAGGTCGCCCCGCAGGGGACAGACCTCGGTCTCACTGGCGGCCCAGGGAAGGGCAGCCGACCGCGCAACTGTTTTAGCAAAGAGTTCCGCGCGAACTACGACCTCATCTTCAAGCCGAAAAAACGCTTGTCATGAGCACTATTAATGAAGTCCTCATCCCCGGCGGCGCGCGCTTCACGGTGCATTTCGAGAGGCTCATGGAAGAGTTCCACCGGGGGCTCATTCTTTTCCGCGAATCATCGGCCTGCTGTGACCCCGTCTGCACGGTGGGCTCAATCCGCTTCGCCGCTTTGAGGTCCCTGGCGAAGAACCGAACCATGAAACCGCTGAGGTCGTTCTTCCACGACGAGCTGTCCGACTCACTCAACGGCCGGGCCTTCTTGAAATTCAGCGGCGTCCTGGTCATTCGCGAAGAGGGGCCCGACACCATCAAAAATCCATTCCGATTCGTATGAGCACAACGACCGTCCTCCCCAATGGCCATCTGTCGATGACACCCAGCACGAAGCCTCCGATTGACGAAGTTCACATCGTCCGCGTGGGCAACGGATGGATGGTGTTCGACAACAAGGGAATTGTTGGGTGCATCAACCGTCCGAGCTTCGTGTTCAATGACCTTGACGACATGCTGCTGGAATTGCGCAAGATGCTGAACACTGCTCAATCACCGTCGACCAGATGAAAATCTACTTCGCCCATCCGGTCACCAGCTACGGCACGCCCATCGAGCAACGCGTGCTTGATGAGCTCCGCCTTATCAAGTTTCAAGTCGTGAACCCGAACACGCCCGAGCACCAGGAGAACTATCAGCGTCTCCCACGCGAGCAGGCGTTCGAGTATTTCCTCACGCTCGCCCGCACTTGTGACGCGTGCGTGTTCATACCGTTCGAGGACGGGACGATTGGCTCGGGGGTCTTCAAAGAGCTGGAGACTTTTTTCGAGCGCGGCCTAAAGGTGTATGAGTTCTACTCCAAAGTCTGGCCGTTCGTTCAGCGCGACCTGGAACAACTGCGGGACCGAGCTCTGACCATCGAGGAGACGCGCGAAAAAATCAACCAACTGAGACGCAATGAGTGACGAATTGCAACGCGCCCTGGAGGCCTACAAGACTCACTGGCAGCTCTCGCTCGACCTCAATCAGAGCGCGCAGCTTCGCGACCACCACAAGTGCGAAGCCAAACGAGCGCTCGGTGTCATCCTGGAACTCTTCGACCACTGCGACGAATGAAAAAATTATTGACCCTTCTTGGCTTGGTTTTTCTGACGACGTTTGCTCACTGTGCGGCCATCACGCTGTCCTGGAGCCCCAACCAGGAGGAGGACCTCTCCGGATACCGGATTTATTGGGGGACGACGAGCCGGGCCTACGGGAATCATCGCACCGTTCTCACCCCCAATACCCAGGTTACCTTGGACGGCTTGATTCCTGGGCTCACTTACTATTTCGCCGTGACCGCCTTCCTATCTGACGGTCTGGAATCCGGGTATTCTCAGGAGGTCCAACATCTCGTCCCGCTCCCCCCTATCCGGGCCCTTGCGGTGTTCGGTGTGGACAACGGTCCGCCAAAGGTGCTGCTTTGGCCCGCTAAAACCCCTCCTCTGGGGTTGTCTTTGGCCGGATACGAGATTCACATTGGAACCTCTCCCGGGGTTTACGACCGGGTCATCCGAACTCGGGACACGGCCGTCGCGCTGAACCACATGGACCTCTCGGAGGGCGTCGAATACTTTTTTGTGGTCTGCTATCGCTACTCCAATGGTGTCGTATCCCCTCGGTCGGGCGAGGTTTCCCACATTTACCGAGAGCCGGGGTTGTAATAAAAAGTGGTGTGTTTTTCTGTCAAAACTCGCTTGACGTTTAAACGGTCGGTGCTATAGTCTTGGCATGACAACGAACCAAGACAGCATCAAGTTCCACGTGAGCGCGGTTACCAAGTTCATCAGGCTCGCCACCGGGTTTACCCCGAGCTTCGTCCACCGCTTCAAGGAGGATGCCGGCGACATCATTGTGGTCTTGGCCGGAGCCAATGAGCCCGGCAAGATTCGCGCCGAGCAACTCGTGCTTCTCTTCCCGTTCTGGACCGCCGAAATCCACGAATGCCCTAACCCGAACCCGTTGAACCCGACAAACTGGTTCGTCCGTTTGAGCTTGCCGAGGTTGGAAGCGCAGGCGCAGTTCCAGGAAGACGACGAACGCGACGGCTTCACGGCGCTTGACAATCTCGGCCGATAGGCTACATTACCCACATGAACGTTAAATACAAGGAGCACGCGGCCTACATGGAGGCGCATTATCAGGCCCTCATGCGCACGGTCTACACCATCCCGGACACCAACAGCAAGGACCGCCGCGTGGTGCTGGAGCTCATGGCGGAGCAGGGCTTTGTCTGGGTCGTGCGCTACCAATTCCGCTACGAGGGCTTCAAGAACGAGGAAGACCAAGCGGCGCGCGTCCGCGAGCTCGTCCTGGCGAACAAGTCGTGCCCGGTGAACGGCAAGCTTCGGGTCGGCAACGGCGACAATCTCTCTTGGTTTATCTAATCTCATCATGAACGAACTCAACACGCAATTCGACTACAACCAGGAAGACCACATGTGCCCGGTGGCCTACGTCCTCTGGACGGGTAACACCATCTCCCTCCACGCCTGGGAGAACGACACCATCAAAGGTTTGCTCGCGACCATAACGGCCGATGAAAACACCGTCCGCAAGGTCATGAACTGGTGCGTCAAGAACGGCTATCGGTGCCCGCAGATTCGCGGTGGCGTAATTAACCTGTGAACTTGACAACCACGTGGCCCGTGTTATACTCTCCGGATTGTCCGTGTCCTACCTGAAGTAACCTCAACCAACCATGAAAAAACTACTCGCCGTTCTACTCATCATCGCGCAACTCTCGGCTGACGCCGCCGAACCTCGGCGCATCCCGGTGCAACCTGTGCTCACCATTCAGACGTCACATCGGCCGGGGACGAATCCCCTCGCTGCCATCATCCGCTGGGAGATTGGCCACCCGTTCGACTTCGACTGCTTGGAGTTCTCGTCCCAGCCCTCTGGCGGTGTCTGGGAAGTGATTCCCGGCCCTTACCTTAAGGTCGGGAACGAATATGTCGTCCCGATTGTCTTCACGGACAGCCCGAAGAACCGGCGGTTCTACCGGGTGTTCCGACAAAACGCCCTGTGATTTGACATTCGCCGAGTCTGTGCGACAATACTCCCATGAACAGCAAGCAAATCAAATCCGAACTCAAGAGCCGCTTTGACTTGACGGTCGCCGTCCGCACCATCCCGTCGGTGAGGCCTGATAGGTGGATTGAGGCCCGCATCCGCCCGGACGAGGCTAGCCTGCTGAAGCACGCACTGACCTTCCCGGCGATGTTCCCGGAACTTCTCCGCCGCGCCGCGTTGGCCGTTGTCTACGGCGTCGACTTTGCCAAGGGCCAAGCGGCCGGCGGAAACATCGGTCAGTATTCCATCACGCTATTTGAGTCCCAATGGACCCGCGTGTTCGAGGCGCTTTCCGCCGTGAAAACGTGCTCCGACGGAACTCGCGAGACGGACATTAGGTGCCTGTTCTCCTACCTTGAAGCGCGCAACGCGTTGACGCCGGCCTGATTTTCCTACCTACGAACTAACGACTCGTCATCCTACCTGAAAAACCTACTACAAAGCCCCCACGGACGGGGGCACCTCTTTTCATGAGCCCTCAAGATGCGAGAACGTTCAAGTTCATAGAGTCCCAGATGTTTCTGTTCGCCCGGGGGAACTGGCTTCCTCTTAAGCGGGTCCTTCCGCTCTATCGAAAGTCCCGGTTCGAGAGCACCTACGGGGTGTGCGACCCGACGAAGGGTATCTTCATTCGCATTCGGTGGGACAACGGGCGACCTCTCCACGCTTACGCCATCGTGGACACCATGGCCCACGAGCTGGCCCACCTGCGATTCCTCGCGCACTCTCCGAACTGGTTTCGGTTGCACTCGCGGATACTGCTGTGCATGTCGCAGTCCAATCTTTTTCAACGTCTCAAACGCCGGATGAACACCAAATGATTACCAATGCTGCCGATGCCCGCGAGGCTTCCCAAAAGGGGAAGCTTAACACCATCCGACGACTTGTCGGTCGGGCCCTTATCCTAGTCGACGAAAGCGCCGACCTCGGGAAAACGAACGTCACCTTCTACATGCCGGAGGATGTCATCGTCCATCGGGACGCCCTGGCCCAGCAGCTACGCGACCGCAAGTTCCGGGTCATCCCTAACGGGGACGCCATCTTCATCGCCTGGGGTTAATTCTATGAATCCAATCATCATCAAACTACCAGAGGGGGAGGTTCGTTACGTCGAATACAACGACACCTGGGCCGCCGTTCGTGAAGGCGCGGTCGTAGCAGAGCGTCCGTCGCTGCGCGACGCGAAGCAGTATCTCATCGACTTCGTGAAGCGAGAGGCGGCGAAAGATTCCCCGTTTAAACGGCACGAGGCATACGAGAATAAGTATGGGGGCCTGCCGACGAAGGTGACCGTCACCAGCTACGCATCCAAGAATGAAGCGTGGGTGAAGGACGAGCACGGCCGTCGGAGCAAGGTCAAGCTCGACGACCTCCGGGAGTTCTCGGAGGCCAACCAAGTCGCGGTCGCTGCGATGCTGGAACTAGCAGAGCAGGCCCGCCAACTGGACGTCAAGCGCCGGGCCCTCGGGGGTGAGCTGGAGCCCTACCTGTTAAAATCCCCTGTTGACAATCTCTGACAGCGTGGCATCTTTTGTCATGAAAAACGCTGATGCAACGCTCGTGGAAAAACTCGCCGCCAAGCAGGCGCGCGATGAGCAAGGTTCTTGGGTCCCCGCTTGCGGAGGCACCGAGCGCCCGTTCCCTTCGCGTTCTGGCCGCACTCTACTCTACTGCTGGCAACCAAGCACTGGCCGCCATGCTTACCTCGATTGCGGAACTGACACCATCCTCACCCAGGAGGAAGCTGAAATCGCCCTCCAACTCTATTGAACTATGCCCACAAAACCCTACCTCGTCGGATTCTACAACGTCGAAGGACACGGCGCGCAAAGCGTCGCCACCCCGCTAACCGGTAACGGCGTGGTGGACATGAAGTCGCTCTTCGCGCTCATCAAGAAAAAGTTCCCTGACGCCGGCATTGTCCGCACCGGCTCCGTGATTGAGCAGCGCGACGACATGAAGGTCGAGCAGGGCATCATCGAATACCCGGCCGGCGCGACCATCCAGCAGCTCTTCAACAAGGACACCGACGACGGCTCCTCCATCACGGCCGGCTCGTGCCTTTTTAACGGCGAGCAATGCCTGATTGTCCTCCGCTTCACGCACGCCGCCAATCGCGTCGGGGTTAGCCTGCTGGAGCGCAGCACGCATACCACCATCCGCTTCTCCGGCACAGAGACCGGCCAGCGTCTCGCCTCAGAGCTTCCCGCCATCGTGGCCAAGCTCACCGACGGCGGAGTCCGTGACGTGAAGTGGCGGCTCGTCGAAATCCAGAACGCCCAATGAAATTCTGCTCGAACCCGCTCTGCCTTTTTCATCTGGACTGCGAGCCGTCGCAGAAGTCTTTGACGTATCAGGTCGCGGACAAGGCACTGCAAGTTCGGAGTCTGAATATTGTGCAGGCAGCCGCGCCCCCGGCTACTCCACGGCAGTTCCAGTTCTGTGAAATCTGCGCAAATGTCCTCGCGCTCACGTTTGGGAAAAAGAATTGAAGACTTGCACCAAATGCCACGGCTCTCTTCCCGCCGCGCTCTTTTACCGGCAGACCGCAAGTCATGACGGTCGAGGTCGTTGGTGTAAGAAATGTCATAACGCTCATGTCCTTCAGAATCGGAGAACTGACCCGGCCTTTAAAAAGGCCCGCCGCCAATATCAGCTTCATCGCGTTTACGGGATTACCCCGGAAGACTTCGCCCAGATGTTAAAAAGTCAGCGGGGATTGTGCGCTATCTGCGACCTGGAGATGAAGCCCGCTTGCGTGGACCATGACCACGAAACCCAGCAGATTCGTGGATTGCTTTGCCGAAAATGCAATATGGCGTTGGGGGCACTTGACGACTCATTGTGTCGAGTGTATCGTGCAGCGGAATATTTGAAACAACACGGACAAACCTAACCAAAGAAAAATATGTCTCAACGAAACAAAGCCCCCAACAAGTCCCTACGCCGGGGTGCCCGCGCGCTGCACAAGTCCGCCACGGAGCAGACCTCCAACCGTCACGCACTGTCGCACATCCCCCGCGACGTCGCGTCGCGAGTCCTCACCGACCCGAAGGCCAAGCTCACGGGCAAGCAGCGTCGCCGGTTCGCGCGCTCGTTCGCCACCGTGGTCATCCCGCCAGATATGAAGAAGGCTCGCGACATCGCGGTCAAGGTCTGCATCAAGCTCGGGTCGCTGCCGCTCGTCGGCGTGACGCGCTTGATTAAGAAGTCCGCCACGCGCGCCGCGTCGCTGAAATACATGCTGGAGAAATTGGACCCGGCGAGCAAGTTCCGCGCACCGCTGCAAGCGCAGCAAGACCACTTTCTCGCCGTGCTCAAACAGGCACAGGCGGAATACCTCGTCCGAACAACCCCCCGATAATCCATGAACACCCCCGCCATCGAAAAAATCAAAAAACCCCGCGCCGCCGCGCGCGTCTGGAAACAGTTCCGCCACCTCTCCCGAGGAGACATCTTTTTCATCGGCAAGACCCGCATGGAAAAGCGAGGCATTCTCTCGGCCGCCATCTCCTCGACCGGCGACAAGCGATTCATGTATCCGCTCCGCCGCGTGCAGACGGACGAGCTCGTGGTGACCAAGAAGTCAGTTCGGGCGCACGTCGCGACCATCGACTCGCTTTACCAGGACAACGTCAAACCATTCGTCCCGCTGGCTGACCCGGGGTTTCGGGGGCCCGTCTCTCAACCCAACACCGACAATGCAATCACGGGAACATCTAGCTAACTTCAGGCTGCATTACCTCGACTTCATTGCTTCCCAAGAAGGCGACCCATGCAAGACCCCGAGCGAGACGAAACTGGCGCAGGGATACCGGTGGGTGCCCCACGTCCCTCCGACGAGTCCTATCCGAACACGGCGGCGTTCACCCGCCCCGCCGGGTGGAAGCGCTGGCACGACTCGCAGTGGTTCGACGAATGGCAACGCCTAGCACGACACGAAACATGAAAATTCTTTTCACCGGATACGGACGCGCGGGCAAGGACGAGGCCGCGAGCCTCGTTTCAAAAATCACGGGCCTGCGCTATGCGGGCTCTTTTTCCTGGGCCGCGTTGCCTTACGTTGCCGCGCGCCTGGGGCTCCATCCGCAGGTCGCCTGGGAGACGCGCCACAACATGCGCCAGATTTGGTATGACTACTGCAACGACCTCCGGGCGGCTGACCCGACAATCCTTGCGCGCATGGTGCTCCAGCAGGGCGACATCACGGCCGGACTTCGCGACGGCGAGGAGCTCCGCGCCTGCAAGGCCGCCAAGCTGTTTGACGAGATTGTGTGGATTCACCGGCCCGGAACGCCGGTTGACCCCACGGTGACCTTCGGTCCCGGTGACTGCGACAGCATCATCACGAATCGGGGCACCCTCGCGGATTACCACAACGAGCTCCGGGCGCGCTGTGAATTTCAATATAAGCTACCCATCATCGCATGAAAGAATATTGTCTTGGTTTCGCGTTCCCGCGCATCGAACTAGCCAACGAAGAGGTCGTCTTGATTCGCAAGAACAGGCCGGCCTTTCAGAACGGAAAGCTGAACGGAGTCGGCGGCAAGGTCGAAAAGGGAGAGAGCGGCATCGCGGCCATGTGCCGCGAGTTCAAGGAGGAGACCGGAGTCAGCACGGAGGAGTCCGACTGGAGACACGTTTGCACCTTCATCTTCGAGAACAATCATATCCACGTTCTCACGACCAGCCATTGCCGTTTTGGTGCCTGCCGCACCACGACGGACGAGGAGGTAGTCATCCGTCCAATCTCGTCTTTGTGTTACGAGGAAAAGATGGAGAACCTAGGCTGGTTGGTGCCAATGTGCCTGGTCGCGCTGCAACATCCGGGTAGCTTTTTTCCGTTCCTCGTGGAACATTACCCGGAATGAAAATCGGCACCAAGTCCCTGCTGTTCGGCGTTCACCAGTTCATCGTTCACCCGGTGGTCGTGGGACGTGCTTGGCGCGCTCTTTACGGCCGGTGGCCTAATCTGAACGAATGGATTGCCATCGTTGTCCACGACTGGGGCTACTGGGGCTTGCCCAACATGGACGGCCCGGAAGGGCAGCTCCACCCGAGCAGGTCCGCCAAGGTCGCGTTCTTCGTCGGCAAGTGGGCGTGGAAGCTCAAGAACCTTTTTCGGCCGGCTGTCCGAGATACGCCAGGGGCGGACATCCACTACGGACTTCGGTGCGCCATGATGGTGCTGCTTCACAGCCGTGAAATGGTCCGGCTCACTCGCGAGCAATTTGGCGACTTGTCGGTTAACCCTTCCACGTTGTGCTGGCCCGACAAGTATTCGGTGTGCTTTGAATCGAAGTGGTTCTACTTGCTCCGCGCGCGGCTGTCGGGAGAGATTCACGAGTTCCGGGCAAACGCGGTGAAGTCCGGAAAGGTGTCCCCCGAGTCGAGCGCCGGAGACTGGCTCGATTGGTATCGCAGCTACATCTATCGCTTGCCCGATGTGGCGCGGCTCCGGAGACAGCAGGACATGCAAAAGTTTCACGCGTGGTTGTTGCGGGGGAACCTGCGATGACCGTCAGGGAACTGATTGAGCTTCTTCAGACGGCGAACCCGGACGACGAAGTGACCGCTTACAATAGCGACCACCAAGGATTGGTCCCCGTAACGGGGATGCTCTATGACGGCAAAGACCGAATGGTCGAACTCTGCACCGATGAACCTTAGACTCATCTGTCACGGTGAACGGTCATGCGCGGCCCCCGAATGGCAGTTCTCCGTTTGCTTCTACGAGCACCAGGGACAGCGCCACCTCAAGGCTTGCTTTTTCCGCTGGTCGTGGCACGTTCAATGGTGATGAAAACGATTCTCTTGGCGCTGTGTCTCAGCGTCGCAACGGCAAGCGCCGGGGTGGCGTCGTGGTATGGCGAGGAGCTCCGGGGCCGCCCGATGGCGAACTGTCGCCCGTTTAATCCCGACCGGCTCACCGCCGCCTCGTGGCACTATCCGCTGGGCACGAAGCTCCGGGTGACGCACGGGAGGCGCTCTGTCGTCGTGACCGTGACCGACCGGGGACCCAATAAGCGGCTCGGCCGTTCCATCGACCTGAGTCGAGCCGCGTTTAAACGGCTAGCTCCGCTTGACAAAGGGCTGATTGAGGTTATCATTACTCCATGAATGACACTTTGATTGCGCGCTGGGAAACCCGGGGAAACGACTTTCTGGACTTGTATCGCGGCGGCACGCTCCCGGACGACTACTTCTATCGCGGCAACGGTTGCGGCGGCGGCTTCGCCGCTGTTAGCAACGAGGCCGCCATCGCGCGCATGGAAGCCCGTGGCGGCCAAGCGTTCGTCCTCAAACTCGACAGGCCCTCACTCCGCCGCGTTACCCTCTAACCACAATGAAACCATCCATTAAGCTGGAGTTCGGATTCGGAATCGGCATCGACCGGCACGGTAGCAAAATTCTCCCCGAGGTCGCCGCTGCCGGACTGGAGCAGATTAAGGCGTTCGCCCTGGCCCGCTTCGGGGGCTACACTCTGGTCAAGACCGAAGGTGGCTGGCGCTCACCGGAGGGCCACGACTTCATCGAAGAT
>JABFSS010000061.1 GCA_013140485.1 Candidatus Peribacteraceae bacterium
GGATGGCTCTCACTGCCGACGAAGATTGCGGAAATTTCGGATGACTGAAGCTCAGCGATCTCAATTGCCTGCCGTGCCGCCTCGAATGCCATCGTGAAACTGTCTTCATCCCGTCCGGGGACCGTCTTTTCGCTGATCCCGAGTCCCGCGACGATGCCTTTGGCGTCTTGCCCGTGATGCTCGGCTATAGCGGCGGTTTTGACGCGAAATTTAGGCAGATACCTGCCAAAACCGATGATTGCTGATTTGGACATCCGGGGGAGTTTAGCATAAAGAAATGACTGCTAGATGATACTCTGGGGCTTTTCTTGCCTAAGCATACATTGATACAGAGCGATATCTGGCCAAGAAAGCGCGCGTGCCTCCGGACACCTCGCTTTCGGGTTCAACAAGTAGCGACTTCAGCTCAGTTCTGTCATCTGAAGATCCAAGTTGATCGAGAAGCTGGCTGGGGTCAATCGGCGATCCCGCCTTTCTCTTTTTTTTGCAATCCGCTGCAAAATCTTTGATGTGTTCGGATGTGAAATACATAAGAGGGAGTGATTCTAATTTTTTCGAACTCCCTGTCAATCTCATCTTCCAAATGTTCCGTGTGCAGAAGCCAACGTATGACTCGCCTGCGCCGCCAGGAGAGATATTTCCCCAGCAAGGACAGCGGCCCCAATGGATTCTGCGAGTTGAGTCTTCGGATGGAGTGACGTTTTCGGCGCGATCAACATTTTCAGGCATTGCGACTGCGCGGGGAGAGTCGTACCGCCGCCGCGGAGGCCGACGAGAAGGGCGGGGCAGCGAACCGATACGGTCAGCTCAGACGTCGGCGTCTGAGCTGACGTCACGAACGTATCCGTCAATGATCCCTCCACGACATGCGCTGCATCCTGTCCTGTTGCCAGATATAGAGCGGCAATAATGTTGGCGGCGTGCAGATTGGATCCTATTGCGCCGGCGATCTTGGATCCATGTTTCAGTTTGGCTTCTGCCACGGCGAGCAAAGCCTCGGGCGTGCTCTTCAGAACGTCACGAATGACGTCTTCGGTCAAAATCGCTTCGGCGGTGACTTCATATCCGCGGCCTCGTTCATGAACGCGTGCGCTGGGCTTCTTATCAGAGTCGACGTTGCCCGCCACCGTGACGAATTCCAGTCCGTCGATGTTCTTCTCGAGCCATTCGCCGACGGCCTGCGCGGCAATCGTCACCATATTCATGCCCATCGCTTCGTCCGTATCGCAGTAGATCGTCAAAAACAGATAATCATCCGATTCATCCAATTCATATTTCAACACTTTCAAATGTTGGCTCGTCGAGTGTGCGACTGGCATCCATTCTTTTGCCGATGATCCGATTTCTTTTCGTACGTCTTTCACATCGTGAACACGGAATGCGAGCGATCTGCTCATACCATGGTGAATTGAAGAGATCTTTACGCCGCCGGATACAGTGAGTGCCTTGCATCCGCGATTCACACTCGCGACCAACGCTCCTTCGGTCGTTGCCAGTGGCAAATGAATCTCATGTATTTCCCCCGAACTGAATGTCACCTTTAAAGGACCAGCGTAGCCGACGGGGAGGGGGACTGTACCAAACATTTGTTCGCAGTTTTTCTCATCTGCATGGCCAATGGAGCCGTCGACAGGTTTCAGGTATGGGAGATCAAGGCCGAGCTCTTTTTCCACGCGAGAGCGACGCTCGGAGCAGCGTTCTTCGGGAGTCTTTCCGGTGATGTCGGTTCGGAGGTCCATTCACAAATCATTGTACGTGGTTTCATTTTTTCTGCTTACGGATTCAAAAATGATGGTTTTGCCATTATCGAAGTAGATAATGCGATAGTTTCCCACGCGCACACGAAAAATGCTCTTGAACCCCGTCAGCTGTTTTAAATTTAAACCTGAAAAATTGCGCAGAATAATCTTTTCCATTGCATCCATGACACGATCACGATCTTTCGCAGGCATTTTACGTAGTTGCTTTTCCACTTTATCCATATCAACTGCGTCGAATCTTTTTAATGATCTTCAGAACATCCTTTGCGGGCATGCCGCGCCTCTTTCCTCCGTCGGTGAAATCCACCACAGTCTCCCAGCCCTGTTCCGCAGTATCGACATCAATGTTCATGAGGATGAAAGAAGGTTTTGAGCGGCGAATAACACGAAAGGTTTCGCCCTGCTCCACTTGGTCAGCGATATCGGAGAGATTCTGGCGCAATTCTTTGATAGAAATGTCCTTCGGCATATGTACATTAGAAGAGTAACTCAAGTGTACACTAGAAATACTACTCATGGCAAGAGAATTGCTCCTTTTCCCGTCTTCGTCTCAAAAATAGTGCAATCCTTCTGTTCTGCAGCGAATTCCCGCACGGCCTTCACCGCTTCCTCCGTGCAGAAGAGATGCACTGTCGGGCCGGCGTCCATCGTATAGAGAACCGGTAGATGTTCAGTTTCCCGCAATTCCTCAATCGCATCCGTGATCCGGTACGTCGCGTCGTTCAAATACTTGAGGGGCGGCGTGCTCGTCTGCATCACGTTGTGCATGTCCCAGCAATCTTCCTCGACGACGTGCTGCAATTTCTCAAAATCTTTCGCGAGGATCGCGTCCCAACATTCTTTTTGCCGTCGCGGAATTTCCTCCAGCCGCTTCTTGTAGTACGAACTCGACCAGGCGAGCTCGTGACCTTCAGTCGATCCCACTTTCTTCTCTTCCTGCGTGGGGACGAGGATGATGTCGTGGAGCAGCCAGTGATTCTCGTCTGCAACCTGGACGGCAGAGGATGAATCCATCGCATCCCCGTCTCCTGCACGCAGGGCGCTGTAGCCTCCGTAGATGCTGCGTGCGGCGGAGCCGGATCCTAAACGAGCGATCACGCTGATTTGTTCGTCTGTCAGCGGAGACGCCGACGTCTCCGCTGACGCTGCGACGAGTCCTGCGTACGCCTTCGCGAGACAGCCGAAAACTGCAGCTGACGATGCAAGTCCAATAGAAGAGGGGATTTGGGAACGGACGGTGATCGTGACGTTGGTCAGCTCAGACGTCGGCGTCTGAGCTGACGACGCCAATTTCTTTAAATATTCCTTCGTGAGTTCCAAATGGCGTGCAAATCTCATGATGTCTTTCTCCTTTAACGTCTTCTCCGACCCATCCGCCTCGAACGACCGCACCGTCAAAGTATCGGCATGATCGACGGTGATCTCCACGTGAGGGGAATTGAGCGTCATCGAGAGGGAATCGGCGGCGGGGAGCCTCAGGGAATCATTCCTGTTGCCCCAGTACTTGATGAAGGCGATGTTGGGGGTGGAGACAGCAGTGATCGACATTGAGTGAAAAACGAAAAGTGAAAAGTGGAAAATGAGAATAGTACATCTTTTCACTTTTCACCATTCACTTTTCACTACTGTAAAACGAGAATCATACCACCCCCTCC
>JABFSS010000009.1 GCA_013140485.1 Candidatus Peribacteraceae bacterium
TCCTTATCCTTCTTCTCAATTCCCTCCGCCTTGATCACGAACGCGATTTTGTCGTCGGCGGGTGCGGGGGACTGGGCAGACGAGGTTTCCTGCTTCGGAATATCCTTCGCGACAGGCTTCTGACCGGTCGGAGCAGGAGCGGGCGTTTTTTGGTCAGTGCCGACGGATGTCGGTGATGGTACGGTGGATTTCTGAACCGGCTTCGGAGCAATTTTGGGAGCGGGCGCGACAGGTTTGGGAGCCTGCGGAGGAGTTGTGATTACCGAGGCGGGTTTCGGCTCGATCTTCGCAGGCAACGGCGCGGGAGCAGCCGGAACAATCGCTTTCGTTTCGGTCTTTGTCGGTCCGGAGATCGAAGGTTTGATCACCGTTTTTGTTTCACTCTTCACGGTAGGAGTCACGGAAGCCGGTGAGGCTAGCTCTGGCGTTTCCGAATTCGCAGGTCGAAGACCTGCGCTGGAACGGTTCTTCAAATTCTCGCGGTACCGCTGTCTCTTTCTGCGCTTGCGTTCACGCTCGCGTTCCGCGCGCGCTTGATCTTCCGGATTTACCGCGCTTGTGGGGGTCGGGATGGAGAGTGCGGGTGTAACGGGCGGAGGCGCCAGAGTTTCAGGAACCGAAGGCGACTCGGGCTTCGGAGCAGGCTCCGCTTCCGGCGTGATTACCGGAGGCAGCGGAGGCGTAGGAGGTTCAGGTTGTACAGGCGCAGCGGGTGCGGGAGGCGGGGTGGGCGCTGCATCCATCAGCCACGAGGGCGTGTCCGTTGGAGTTGACGCTGCGAGGGGTGTCGGTGGCGCAGCGGGAGTCGGTGCCGGCGGAGGTGGTGACGGTACGGGAGACGGAGCGGCAGCCTTTGTCGCCTCTGTTTCTTTTGTGGCGTCTGTTGCGTCTTCCTTCAGCCACGGAGGGAGCAGGTCGTCTTCGCTCAACGGGTGTTCGGCGTCCTGTGCGACGAGAGACGGAGCCGGCGCGACTGACGGTGTCGGCGCGGGCGGTTTCGGTTTGTCCTTCACCGCCTCCGTTGGAAATTGATCTCCGGGAAGCGACGGAGGACTGCTGAAGTCCGTGGGATTCGGTGATGGCGAGGTCGGAGCAGGCGGCGCAGCGGGCGCCGGAGAAGAGGATGGTGCCGTCTTTTCTTTTTCCTTTGCCACGGCAAGTCCCTTTTCGAGCCAAGCCGGAGCCGCGACGGTCGGAGGCGGCGTCGAAGGCGCAGGTGTCGGCGATGCGGCCGGCCTGTCCACCGAAGCTCCAGCAGGAGCGAAGGTGGAAGCTGGGGTGGGAGCGGGTGTAGGAGACTTCTCGGCAGTCGAAGGAGAATCCACAACCTCTGCCTTTTCCGGACGCTTCAACGCCATCGACACCGGTTCGGTTGACGGCGTATCCGCTGCGCCGGGTTGTTTCTTGATCAGCATCGACTCCGCTTGTTCCAGGGCTTTCTGCAGCGCGCCTTCGCGACGCAGGAATTTCCGGTACGCCCACACGCCTCCCGCGCCGATGCCGGCGGCAACCAGCAGCACGGCAAGGATTTTCAGCATCGTCCAGACGAATGAGCCGCCACCGGACTCTCCGGGAGTTTCTACCGGCGGTTTGGAGGATGACGTTGCGGACGAAGCGGCTCCGGACGACGCGCTGCTTACGATCGCTTCCGGAACGTCCGTGATCTCCACCGTCCCGGCGCCTTCGGCCAGCACGTGCCCCGTCGACAGTTCCCGGACGATCACGCTCACGTCAAAGGTGTCGTTGCGTATGTATGTGTGGATCGGCGCGTCCTCCAGACTCTGCCACCCGTCGCCGAAGTACCACTGGTATACGACGGTCGCCGGGTCGATATCGGATTCGAGCGGAAACGAGAACGCGACGGTTCCGTTCTGCTTTTGCTCCGAGTCGACGCTGCCGGTGGGAATCGGCAGCGATCCGCTCGTGACGCCGATTTCCTGCGTGATGGGCGTGCCATCCTCCGCTTCGGTGCTCAAAGCCATCATGACGACGGCATCGTCGGACGCGAACCAGGGATGCAGAGGATTGTGTTCGGTGGAGAAGAGCGTGTCGCCAAAGTCGTTGTCGTTCCCCGGAATCCCGTCGCCGTCCGTGTCGCTGCGGATATCCAAGTCGCCGGCAATGGGGCCGGTGAAGGCCGCCGACGGCGTCAGGGTAAGAAGCGAACTGTCCGGTTGCAGGCGGACGGTGTTGTTTTCGCTCGGGAGGTCCGTGGTGACGATCTCCAATCCCACGGCGGTCTCATCGTCCTCATCCGGCGGCGGCTCACGCGGCTCGGTGACGTCGATGGTCAGTTGGATCCGACGAATGCCCGTCTCCGTATTGAATTGTCCGTCGAGCGTGTACGTGCCTTCCTGAATCAAACGCGTGCGGAACATGTTCTCGCGGCCCGCTTCGACGAAGGAACCGTCCGCGGTCAGAATCCAATCGAACTGCGCGAAGGCGGCCTCATTCACTCCCAATATCTCGAATACGTCTCCCGCGGCCACCGTGCGCTGCGCACTCGCAATCGTCTCGGCGTCGTCTTGCTGCGCCGCCGCGTATGGCGAGGCCGTGCTCAGGAGCAAGAGCAGGAGGAGCCCGTGTAGCAAACGACGGAAGGGCATGGAGAACATCAGGAAAGTCCGTTCAGGAGGAATCCGACCATGGTTCTTGCGAGGAAGACGACGATCAATCCGATGGCGACGTAGAGGATTATTTTCTTCGCGCGGTCTTTGGCCGTGTCGCTCCCGCCGCTGAGGACGAACGTGAACCCGGCGATCACGATCATGAGGACGCCCGCGAGTCCCAGGAAGCTGAGCGCTTTGTACATCATGTCCAGAATGACCACACGCAGCGGTGCCTGAATCGGTCCGTCGATCATTCCCGCTTGCGTCACGCCGCCTTCGAGACCGGGGCCGTTAAAGACTTGAGCGGCGGCCGTGTTGACCAGGAAATAGGCGTGTATCAGGTAGGAATTCATATGCGGAGAGGGAGTGGGTGTTTCGTTCTAATTATAGCAGAAAAAGGCTTCAGAGGCCACAGAGGGCACTAAGGTGACAGAGGCATTTATCAACGTTCCTCTGTCACTTCTGTGGCCTTTGTCCCCTTCGTCGCATTTGGGCTACGCTTCTTTCATGCGACCGACATCCCCCTCACAAATTCTCAAACAAGCAAACGCCCCTGCGTTCCTGATCACGAATCTGATCAATATCCGCTATCTGACAGGCCTCTCGGTCTCCGCGGGCGTGATGCTGATCGTGCCGCGCAAGATGCTGTTGTTCGTCGATTCGCGGTATCGCGAGATGGCGAACGCGCTCGGTGACGGCATTACGGTGAAGGATCTCAGCGAGCTTCCCGCAATCATGAACGACGTCCGTCGCTGCGGTTTCGAATCCGAAGACGTCACGGTGCACCGGTGGAACGTTTGGACGAAGAAGTTCCCGAAGACGAAGTTCCTCTCGACGACGGGCATTCTTCAGTCGTTCCGTCGCCAGAAAGAGGGCGACGAATTGCGGTTGCTTCGCCGCGCGCACAGGATGACAAAAGAACTCCTGCGCCGCGTGCCCTCGGTGCTCCGTAAGAACATCACCGAGGAACAGCTTGCCCGCCAGTTACTCCAATGGGCTCTGGAACTCGGTGCAGAGGGGCTCTCGTTCGATCCCATCGTTGCGTTCGGGACGCACACCGCATGTCCGCATCACCGCCCGACTTCGCGCACGCTCCAAAAAGGTCACATCGTGCAGATCGACGTCGGCGTGAAATACAAAGGGTACTGTGCCGACATGAGTGAAGTCTTCTTCACCGTCACGCCGACCAAGACCGAAGCGCAGGTCTACCGCGCGCTCCAAGTCGCCCAGCGAAATGCCATTCGCGCCGTCCGTCACGGTGCCTCCAATCGAGAACTCGATCGCATCGCCCGGAGCATTCTGAAAAAAGCCGGTATCGAGCAGTACTTCACGCATTCATTAGGTCATGGTGTTGGTCTCGAAATTCATGAAGGCGTTTCCCTCAGTCAAAAAGCATCCGAGGATACGGTACTGCGCAATGAAGTCATCACTATCGAGCCCGGTGTATACTTCCCGGGAAAATTTGGCATGCGAGTGGAGGATATGATTTATGTTCAATGATTTTGGCTTAAATAAGGGCTGAAATCTAATTTGATAATAATCATTTACATTTCGTGAATTCACCACGGATCATGGTCAGGTGTCTCGCTCTCCTTCAGGAAACACGTCCGGAATTTTGCTAGAATGATCAGAAACAATGCACACAAAAAAAGACCTCATCGCCGTGGCCGTCATCATCAGCTTGCTGTTCCCGTTCACTGCGTCGAGTCAGGGGTCTGCACCGACTGCCGGCGCGACCGAAGTACTCTTCGCACAGGGACAGCCCTTCGAACACGATCTCGTTCTGACGGCGTACTACTCGCCGTTACCCGACCAGTGTTGCTATGTGAAAGGGAATTTCCTCGCTGATGTTGAGCTCAACGGCGAAGGCCATCACGGAGCGGACGGAACCGCAGTCTATGCAGGCATGGTTGCCGCACCTCCTTCTTATCCGTTCGGAACGCGCATCGTTCTCCCCGGTATAGGAACGGTGACGGTCCATGACCGCGGCGGAGCCATCCAAGAATGGAAAGACGCGCACCGCATCGACGTGTGGGCGGGCTACGGTGAAGAGGGTCTTGCGCGGGCGCTGGCGTTTGGCGTGAAGCGCGTGCATGCCGTCATTTACCCTCCCGCCTCCGCTCAGCCGGTGGAATCCATCGATCTCACCGCACTCGATGCGCCTCCCGAAAAACTCCGTCCGTACCTCGCGGACTCCACGACGCTGCTCGATATTCATGCGAAGGAAGGAGACCGATCCGCATCGGTGCAGTTTCTTCAGGACCGGCTGCGGACGCTCGGATATTTTGACGAGAAACCGAACGGATCATTCGGACCCGCGACGAAGGCAGGTCTGCGGGATTTCTATGCCGACATGGCTGCCACGGAACCGGACAATTCCCTGAGTGAACGCGGAGCGTCCCTCATCGAAGCCGCATTCCGCCGCGCCGCCGCCGCCGATCCTGTTCCCGCGATCGTCGACGCAAGCAGTTCTCCCGCCGCGATTTCCTCCGCCCAACGGACGCTGCGCTTCCTGGGTTTTTACAACGGTCGGACGAACGGGATGTACGACGACACCTTCAAGAAGGCCATCATTGCGTTCCAGATGCAACAGGGGATTGTGGCTTCGGATAGCGCCGCAGGGGCTGGGCGCATCGGGCCGCAGACGAAGAGCAGAATCGCGCTCCTCTGGCGGCGCAAACATGCCGAAAAAGTCGCCGTGCGCCTGCTTGCGATGCGCAAAATCGATCAACTCATAGCGAAACGCGGAGATGATCTGCATCAGTTCCTCTCCAAAGGTGACAAAGGCGGAAATGTCCGCGCACTGCAGAAGTTTCTCGTCTCGAAAAACTTCCTCGCCGCGGACGGCATCACGGGCAGCTTCGGCGAGCGGACTGAGCAAGCACTCATTGCGTACCAGAAAGACGCCGGGATCATCACTGATGCAGATGCTGCGGGCGCGGGCTACGCGGGACCCGCGACGCTCGCGCGGTACCGGCAGGATATCCGGCATTTGCTGCTCAAAATTGTCCGGGAAAAAGGGTGGCAAGCGATCTGATGAGGGTATGATGTGTTCATGCGAAATCGTCTGATCGGCATTTTCCTATGCCTTTTCTTTCTGATGCCGACGACATCGGCGGCTCAGACAGTGCCGGTCACGCGTCGCGACGGATTTCTGCTCCTGTGGAACAGCATCCGCCGGGCAACGTTGGAAAACCGCGAGCCGTACTTCACCGATGTTTCCAAGGGATCTTTCGGTGAAGACCAAATCACGTACGCCAAGTACCGCGGTATTATCAATGATGACGAGGAAAAGTTCCGGCCCGATGAACCGCTTATGCTGGAGGACGCGCTCTTGTGGCTCTTCCGCACTCGCAGTGTAGATGATATTTCTGCTTTGGTCAGAGAAAATTTGAGCGACCTCGTCGCGCGCTATCCGCTTCCTGGCGTCGAGTTCAGTCATGAATTCGAAGGAGCCCCGCGCGTCGTCGACCACTCCGTCACGGAAGATAACTTGCTGTCGCTTATGCGAACGCTCGATGATCTTCTCTTGCAGGAAGATCACGAAGTCAGCCTCTACGGAGAAAAATTTCACGGCAAGGGGACGGCGTTCGGCGAGACCTTCGACATGAACGCGCTCACCGCCGCTCACCGGACGTTCCCGTACAACACGCTCGTGAAGGTGACGAACATCGCGAATGGAAAAAGCGTTACCGTCCGCATCAACGACCGCGGGCCCTACGTCGAAGGACGCGACATGGATCTGAGTGTCGCCGCATTCACGTCAATCGAGAATCGCAGCAAGGGAAAATTCCGTGCGACGTTCCAGCGCTTCGGCGATGCGACACTCGTGGGTCAGTGTGACGACACCGATCCGAGGCGCGCTGTCCGCATCGCCAAAGGCGTGCACTTGATCGGCGGGATTCCGGGAACGTTCCCGCTCGGCAAAGATCTCGTCTTCCGTTCGACCAAGCCGTTCGTGCTGCGGTCCGTCCGCTATCCCGATGGCAATGTCACGGATCTGAACGATTGGATTCTGCCCGATGAATCGCATCCCTTTACGCCGTCCGTCGAAGGCGAATATGTCTTCACGCTCGGGTCGAGAGAGGGGAGGAGGAGGGAATTGAGAATGATGGTGACGCAATGTTCCTGAATCGGTGTCTTCCTGAGCTTGCGAAGGATGACACCGCCGATGTCTATGGTTCGCAAGCTCACCATGACATCGGTTTCTTTGGCTTTCCTTCGCTCTGCTTGGCTTCCTCAAATTGCCGTTTTCTGCTATAATTACCTGATTTCCCTCTATCCTATTTTCCAATCGTGGTAGCTCTCGTCCGCCTCCTCTTCGTGCCCGCCCTCCTCCTCGCTGTCGAGGTGGTCAGCCGGTTCCTCGGCTCGGATTTTCTGGCGTGGCTGTGGAGTTGGTACATTCAACATCCGTTTACGAATCTGCTTCTCTTCGGGCTGTATTGGCAGATCTGGAAACTTCTGATCACGGACATGCGGTTTTACTACGCATGGTGGAAAGCGAAGTCGCTCGTGTCGATGAAGGTGATGCTCCCGCGCAGCGACAGCAAGATCGACCAGGAGAAACGGACGGAGAAGGACTTCAAAGAAAAGATCGCAGTGATGGAGCAGCTCTACCGCGCGCTGTGGGAAGTGAAAAGCCTGAGCTTCTGGCAGTTCATTCACTTCTGGATTTTCCGGTACGCGACGATCAGTTTCGAGATGTACATCGAGAAGGGCGAGCTGACCTTTTACGTCATCACGCAGCCGAGCCTCATTTCCATCGTCGAGAAGCAGATTACGGCGTTCTACTCCGACGCCGAAGTCACGCTGCAGCAGACGCCGGACATCTGGCCGAAGGGCAGCAAGCTGATCGCCTACAACATGCGGACGCGCAAGAATTTCGCCTTTCCGATTCGCTACTACGAAGAAATGCAGGACGATCCGCTCAACGATATCGCGAACGTCCTGAGTAAGCTGGAGCCCGACGAAGAAGCGTGCATTCAACTGGTGATCACGCCGGTGTTCACCGAGGCCTGGAGCAAGAAGGTCAAGCGCTACGCGAGTCTCAAGTTCAAAGGAAAGGACGACAGCTGGGTCTCGCGCATTCCGATTCTTTCCACATTCATCCGCGTGCTCGGAGGAGTCGCGACGGGGGCGCAGGGCGAAACGTTTGCGCCGGGAGCCAGCAGCGGCGACTCGTTCATTCGGATGATCCAGCCGGAGGAAGAGCTCTACAAGCGCATGGGCCAGAAGGCCGGCATGAGCGGGTTCCACGCGTCCGTCCGCATTCTCGCATCCGCGAAAACATGGAAGCGCGCCGATGATATTGCGAGCAACACCCAAGTCGCTTTCAACATTTTCAAAGATCTCTACGGCAACTGGTTCAGTAACCACCGGATGTTCGTCGACTTCCTGCCGCACTTCATGAATGCGCCGATCATGTACTGGCTTTGGAAGAACCGGATCAACGGGTTCATGCACCGCCGCAATCTTCTCGTCGAAAAAGAACTCGCCGGCCTCTACCACTTCCCGGACAGCCGCTATAACAAGATTCCGATCATCCAGTGGATCACGTACAAAGTGCTTCCGCCGCCGCCCAATGCGCCCAAAGAAGGCATCCTGCTCGGCATCAACCGGCACCGCGCCGTCGAGACGCCCGTTCGGTTCCTGCGCACCGACCGCACCCGCCACCAGTACATCATCGGAAAATCCGGTTGTGGAAAATCAGCGCTGCTCAGCTGGCAGACGCGCCAGGACGTCGCCGCCAACGAAGGCCTGTGCGTGGTCGACCCGCACGGGGACTTGATCGAGGACTGTCTCGCGCACGTGCCGAAGGAGCGCGCAAAAGACATCGTGGTGTTCGACCCGTCCGATACCGAGCGCCCGATGGGCCTTAATCTTCTCGAGGCGAAAACGCCCGAGGAAAAAGACCGCGCCTCGCTCGACGCGATGGAAATCTTCATCAAGCTGTTCGGCAACGAGATCTTCGGTCCGCGCATCCAGCATTACTTCCGCAACGGCTGTCTCACGCTCATGGACGATGAGGACGAAGGTGCCACGCTCATCGACGTGCCGCGTTTGTACGTCGACGACGAGTTCCAGCGCTACAAAGTCAGCAAGTGCAAGAACGTGGTCGTGCGCAGCTTCTGGGAGCACGAAATCGCGAAGACCGGCGCGCGCGAAAAAGAGGAAATGATCCCGTACTTCTCGGCCAAGTTCGGTCCGTTTGTGACCAACGCCACGATGCGCAATATCATCGGGCAGCCGAAGAGCGCGTTCAACATCCGCGAGATCATGGACAACGGCAAAGTTCTTCTCGTCAACCTGAGCAAAGGAAAAATCGGCGACGTGAACGCGCAGCTGCTCGGTCTGATCTTCGTGAACAAGGTGAACATGGCCGCACTCTCCCGCGCGGATACTCCGCAGAAAGACCGCCGCCGCTTCTACTTATACGTCGATGAGTTCCAGAACTTCATCACCGACGCGTTCGCCACCATCCTCTCCGAAGCGCGCAAATACGAGCTCGCTCTGATCATGGCCCATCAATACATCGGCCAGCTCGTCGGCAAAACCGCCGAGTACGACCAGGCATCGACCAAAATGCGAGACGCCGTCTTCGGTAACGTCGGCACCATCATGAGCTTCAAGATCGGCGCCGAGGATGCCGAGTACATGGCGAAAGAAATGGCGCCGGTGCTCAGCGAACAGGACGTCATCGGCATCCCGAACTTCCACTGCTACTGCAAACTCAACGTGAACAACACCACGTCGCGCCCGTTCAGCATGGCGACGATCTATGACGAATCGAACCGCAACGAGAAACTCGCCGCGCTCATCAAGGAATACAGCCGCATGAAGTTCGGCCGCAAGCGCGTCTTCGTCGACCAGGAAATCGAAGACCGCATCGGCATTGTCCGGAATCCTTCTCCGGCTCCCGGCGCCGGCGCACCCCCTCCCACGGACTCAGGATTGTCGATGACGGGCGGGGCGGCCTAAGAAAAGCAGATTCGTGCCCTGTACAAAGTACATTTTTGTAGTACGATAAAAATAGGTTGACTCGCGGCGTCGCAGTCAAAAAACTACCCTGTTTATTGAAAGGATCGCGGAAATGAACACATGCATCATGGTTTTGTGCCTGAGTCTCGGGCAACCAAACGTCACGGAAGACGAAGGCCCGATTTATTCTGGGCCGCAATTGTTTACTTCTGGGCTGGCAAAAGTGTTTGATCCCATCGCAGACAGTATTCTTTTGCGCAAGCAACGTGGTATGGACGTGGCCAAGCAGCTTCAGATGGTCCGTGAGTTGCAGGACGAATTTTCGATTCTGTATCTCAAAAAGGACGAAGAAATCGAAGCAGCCATTCCGGACTTAGTTGCAAAGTCCAAACAATTTCTCCGCAGCTTGTCGGATTTGCAACGCGAAGATCTAAAGAAAAGTTACCCACTCGAATTTTCGGACAAGTTCGAAGCCGTGCTGTCGCAGCGTGAAAAGGAAATCGAAAAAATTAGTTCGCTCAACGGCAAGGGGCGCCAGAAGCTCGTCGGTCTCTTTCGTAACGTCAATCATGTCCATGTTGTATCGATGCTCGATGAGCTGCAGTTGGGACAGGAATACTCCCAAAAAATAAGATCTGAGCTGAAAACATCCAGTCAAACCTTTGAAGGGGCCCGTTGGGGGATGATAGTAATTTTTCTCCTCTTGATAGCATTCTTAATTGTAATGCTATTCAGGGCCCCAGGTCGAGCAGAGAAACTGTTTTGTTTGGTTTTGATTCTCGGTCTTGTCGTAGCTGCAGCGTTTTTCATCGCGATCTGAACGACGCCAAAATGAGTTGACCGATCCGGGTGCCTTTAGGGCACCCGGCTTCGTGATGAAAACGCTTATGCAGTCAATCTTTTGATCAAAAGCGGTTTTTTGTTGACTTGTTCTCGCAGATTCCCAAAATGCCGCTACCCTATGGGATCTGCAATGAATACAGTGCAGGCCGAAATAAAAAAAGCCGAGTCTCCAACATACTTGGCGGACTCTCGAATTCAAATTCTTCACGCCGAAGTGCAGCGTTTAGCGAAGGTTCGTTCAGAAATACGGAAGGGGATATTGTGGTTACAAAGACAACTAAATCATATGGATAGAATAATTGTGAACTCTGGCTCGGAACACACTTCTGACCGACGCCTTTTTGAAGCCAAACTGCAAGAATATACGGGGTTTCTTGACCGTTGTGAACAGAGTATCAGTCGCGTCTATATGCTTCTTGTGCAAGAAAAGCTCGGTTCTGAGACAAAGGAATTTCATCCCGCAGGTGTGCTATCCTGAGAAAGTATGATCTCCTTCAAGCAAGCCAAAGACATGTTCAAGATGCAGCGCGATGCGAAGCGAATTGCGGGCAGGCCTCCTGACCCTCAGAATTATTTGAGATTTGGAAAACCGATTCTGGCTAGAAAGTCTGGCTCAATGAAGTCCTCGATCTGATACCGGTCTGCCCGATCAAGATCCCAGTGCCTTTCAACGCCTTCTTCAGCTGCAATTTCGACTAATTGATTCAATAATCCATGGACGCGCCAGGAACCAAGTTTTCGAATGGAATCGATAGTTGAAGTCACCGAGGCGCACAAGATGCTGAGCAGAATTCTCCGTCGTACATCCACTACATCAGCTCCCACCTCTTCTGCAGAAAGACCTTCGCTAATACGTGAATCACTTAAGATTTCTTGCAGGGGAATTTCCCGCAGGGGAACGTCCTTATATTCTGTTCCTATTTTGCGTAACAAACGATCACCTGCTTTGTCCGTTGGATCCCACTCCTGCGCGAGTGTTCCTGCTACCATATCTTGCCACGTCCTAATTTTCTTTGGCACCTGATACGGACACATGCCCAAGTAAGAGTGCATTGCTTGATCAAAATCCACAGGAAGGCTCACGGCATAGTCAATGAATTTTTGTTTGTCCATTAGTCTATATTGTACAGTATTCCTGTTATTATCTCTATATGATCTCCTTCAAACAAGCCAAAGACATGTTCAAGATGCAGCGCGATGCCAAGCGCGTCAAAAAAGAACTGAAGAATATTCATGTCGAAGCCGAAGCTCAGGGCGTCAAAGTGATCGTGGCCGCAGACCAGGAAATCGTCGGCATCGAGATCGCGCCGGACGTTCCGCATGACCAGATCGGACCGCGTCTTAAAGATGCGCTCAACCGCGCGATGAAGAAGGTGCAGGTGATCAGTGCCGAGAAGATGCAGCCGATTATGGAGGGAATGGGGATGGGGACGGGACAATAGTGAAAAATGAATAGTGAAAAGTGAAAAATGACACACATCTTGAAATAACTTTTCACTTTTCACTTTTAACTTTTCATTTACTATCATTGCTGTGAAGAAAGTCATTCTCCTCCCGGCAATCCTCCTCGTCAGCGCTATCGCGTGGTATCAGTTCTCGCTCCGTCCCTTGGATTCTTCAGATGACGCCCGCCGTCCCATCACCGTCCAGTCCGGTCTCTCCGTGCGCGATATCGGCGCGCTGTTGGAATTGAAGGAGATCATCCGGTCGGGCCAGGCGTTTGCGCTCTACGCGCGCATGCACGGAGTCACGGCATCGCTGCAGGCAGGGGACTTCCTGTTGCGGCGGTCGCAGAGCGTGCCGGAGATTATCGATGCGCTGCGCAGCGGAAAGTCAGAAGAAGTCAGCGTGACGATTCCCGAAGGGTTCACCGTGACGGATATGGATGCATTGCTCGCCAAGAAGGGATTGATCGAAGCGGGAGCGTTCACTTTGTGCGCTCAGGATTGCGATCTGTCCGCATATGATTTCCTTCCGTCAGGAGCAGGGCGGGCGAAGAGGGGAGGGCGCGTCGAGGGCTATCTC
>JABFSS010000114.1 GCA_013140485.1 Candidatus Peribacteraceae bacterium
GACGAAAAGCTTCTTGCTCTTCGTTTTGTGAATTGCTTTCGGCGGAGCTTCGGTGCTCGCCACAAATTTGGGAGCCGGCGGGGTCCCACCGACAGCTGAAGCGGCGGGACTGGGGGTGCCAACGGGCGGCTGCGGGGCATCGAGGCCGTGGAAGTAGGCGTGACGCTTTCCGAACTGCTCCGGGGTTTGCATCAGGTGAATCGTGGTCCAGAAGGAAAGCAAAATCAGCGCAATCCCCGTCAACCCACACATGGCCGAGCCAAACGTCGGCGCCACCACGGGCGCCTCATGGCCACCATGTGCTTCGCCTTTCGCCGTCAGACAACGGCTGAAGAGAAAGAGCACACCGCCAACCACATATCCGAGAATCACAAGCACAATCCAAGTTGACATCGACATGGTGCCCTCCTTAAGAGCAAAAAGTTACAGACTATGTATGATTGAACCCTCGTCCGAAACGTTCGGACAAGAGTGTTGCCAAAGTGAAGTAGGTGCCAAAGATCGACCTAGGGTAGTATATAGCGTAAATTTGACTTTATCAATAAAAATTATACAATCCTAAACCCAAACCAATCGTATTGGTTTGGCCGGTCCTTGCCATTTTCGCATCACTCACTCTGTTCAAGAAAAGGAGCAAACATGGCTGTGCAAGAAACTCCCCGCTTTCCGGAATTCAGCTTCCGGGTCTACGGCGAGGTCCCCTGTCTCTTACCGTTAGCACTGGTGGGGCTCATCCTCCTAGGTGCCAAACAGTTGGGGCTCAGCGACTCCGCGATGACATGGACATGGTTCATCACTGCGTGCGTTTGCGGTCTCATGATGGCCGTAGACATGAACCTATTGATCACGGCGTTGTTTAGTCTCGCCGCGCTGGTCGTTTGGTTGGGCGGCGAGTACTTCCAAATCCCCGTGATCTCTTGGATCACCGATGGCTTGAAGTGGTTTGAGCCGTTGATGAACACGGGGATGATCGCACTCGCAAACACGGTCATCGTGGTCCTCTTCGCATTCAGGTTGATCGTGGGAAGATGGACGTGGTACGAAGTCTCGGGAAACCGAGTCGAGTACAACAACACGATCTGGAGCGATTCGGCGTGGACGGAATCCACGAACCAGCTCTCGGTGGAACCGAAATACCCGAACCTGCTCAAGCGAGTCCTGCTCATGGGGATGGGCAACCTCATCATCAAACGCAATGGAGTGCACATTCGGGAAATCGAGGACATCCCCTTCCTCGAGTCGTTCGTCTACCCCCGGATCGAAGCGATCCTGGAGGAGCTGAACGTGCGGTCCACCCCGCAAGGACCCACGAACTTGGCATGATGCCGAAATGCAAGGATGCCCTGACGCTTCGTCGTTAGGCAAAAAAGGGTGAACGTTATGCGTTCGCCCTTTTTGAGTATGCTTATAGTCAAAGTCACGCCGCCATCCCAAAATCCGTGTCCGACCCCTGCGTTGTTTGCCGGAGCAAGCTTGCATGCGCATTTAAATCCTCTTCTCTCTGCAGATCACGGAGTCTGTCGCCGAGCGGATCGAAGACCTTCTTCGCCCAGGTAAGGGTCTCTGCTTGCTTGCGCGCGACTCCTTCCACGATCTCCCACTCTTCAGCAACGGTTTCCTCAAGACCCGCCTCCTCGGTAGCGATCTCTCCGCCTATAACTGCGTTGCGGTCTTTCAACGTACCCACGCGCGCCTCAAGAATATCGGCGTCCAAATTGAAGAGTTCCTGGAGACGCGCCTTGAATTTCGGGGAAAATTCCTGCTCGTCATCCAATGTTTCATATTCATCGTCGACGGCTTGTTTTTCATCAACAGTTATCTTGCCTGCGTCCACGAGACGGATGAGGCATTCCTGCAACTCGTGCTCGAGCGTGCCATGTTCGGTGGGGAGAGCGCTGACCATATTACGTGGAGAGGGAAGTTTTATTGCGGAAGAACGTATTGCCGCCGCGGAGTTTGTCGGAGAACACTTGGGTCGTCAGGCGTCCGCTCATGCGCAGGGATACGTCGCCGTTGGGATTGACCGATATGTACGCTCCCTTGCCTTCTTTTCCCACTACCTTGAAAAGCAGCTGGTTACGGATCCGGCTCATCGGCATGAGCGATGCGCGGAATTCCTTGCCGCCGATCACAAACAGAAGTGGGCGCATCATGGGAGGATTCGCGAAGAGATCCGCCGTGCGCACCATCGGCGAGCGTTCGTCCTCGCGCTGTGATTCCAAACCGCGAATGAATTCAAATCCCTTAAGCTTGCTCAGTCTTTTCGCCCAGTAAAGATAATTCTCCTGCTTGCCTGCAGAGATCTTGTTACGAATAAGGCCTTCGAGAGTGCGGCGGTCTTTGCGGACGCCGCTAAACGCGCTTTCAATTTCTTCGGGCAGAACTCCTGCTTCAAACAGATCTGCGCTGATCATGATCTGCGCTTTCTGCGCCGCGTCGAACTGGTCGGGAAGTTCGCCGCTGGACGCGGCTTTGGTCTCGGCTTCGCGCAAAAGATTGCCCAAAACCGACTTGAAGAATTCCTTGTCCTTGAACATCGACTTGGTGATGCGGTTACGGCTGCCAAGCGTCCTCGCGATCTCGCGGGACGTCTGCGCCTGTCCGGACGCTTCCTCCTCTTCCAGCTTGGCAAGGAATTGCAGATCTTTAAGAACCTCGACGCGTGCTCTCCGCAGGAACAATTTATTTTCGGCGCGGTCGCGGTGACGGAGGACCCAATGTCGCGCTTTCTCCAGTTGGTAGCCGCCGTTTTCAAGACGGCGCAACGCCTCTTGATCGACGATTGTCCGGACTTTCTGCTCGAACGTGACGGACCGGACGCCGACCGCGTCCCCGACCGCCTTCGTGGCGTTGGAAAATTTCTCGAGGCCGTACCCGAGAATCGGGAATTTTTCGAGGAAGCGCGCCGTGTATTCGACGGGAGTGAAGGCGGCGGAGAAGAAACCTGTTAGGGCTCGGCCGGCCCATGTGTCGATCAACCCCTTGGGAATTTCTTTGATTTGATTGTCGATCTGCCGCGTGTGCGATTCCAACTGCGCAAGCGGTTTGCCCGTCCGGTCGATGTTGCCGACTTCGGCATTGAGGACAGTTTCTTGCGTCTGGTCGGCAGCATCTTCGGTCGGCTTGTAAAGATACGCGAGACGCGCTTCTCCCCACGTCCGAAACCGGCCGAAATGGTGTGTGTTTGTGACCATGAAAGTTTCTTATTAGTATAGCATATTTTTGGCTTTGTTTAAAGCATCTTTCCCTGCGCTTCATGGGCAATCCGAACATCTTGAGGTACCAAATTGTTACCTCCATTTGCGGTAGTGGGATCTTGATGTTGCAAATTGCAACTTCAATATTG
>JABFSS010000001.1 GCA_013140485.1 Candidatus Peribacteraceae bacterium
GAACGACTTGGACGCCCTGAGGGAGGGGAATCTCCGCCTTCTCGCATGCGGTCAGAAAGAGCACTCCGAGGAGCAGAACCAGCACTGGGATCCGTTTCATAGGAGAAGAGAGTATCAGAGATTGGAGGGCACCGTTCCACGACCCTGTGGAACGGATTTTGTCTCTTCTCTAAGCCAAGAAGTTCGATTGTGAAAAAGAATCTGTCAGCACCAGTCTATTCAAAGGAAATATCAACCCTATTCTGGAAGCAGATCGTTGCCTCAACGATTTTCTCGAGTACCATTTTCCCTCTACCCCTATGACGCGCACCCCACGCAAGAACGGCAAGTCCGTTAGTTCTACGAAGATGCTCCAATTCATCATTCGAGAAGTTCGACTGCTCCAGAGTGAGCTCAGACATGATATTCGAGCCTTGGATGAGAAGCAGAGTAACAGAATCGACGGATTAGAATCGAAAGTCGATGGAATTGGATCACAACTCAAAGATTTGCAATTGAAGGTCGATCTAAATTATGTGACCTTTATCACGAATCAAGTGGACATGGAGAAGAGAATAAAAGTTCTCGAAACGTCGCGGCACTGAAGTCAGCTCATCTAATTTTTTTGTATTGCTACCAAAATCTCCTCAAAATTACAGAACGAGAAGTCTGCTTCCGGAGCCGTGCTCCAGACAATTCCCGTCATCATCCCGACCTTCTTTGCTGGGAGAATTTCTTTCTGAACGCTGTCACCGATAAACAAAATATGTTCCGGAGGCAGATTCGACAATTCAATCATTTTGTAGAACCCGTCGAGTGCAGGCTTGGGGTTTTTGAACTCCGATCCGCTCAAGCACTGCGTAAACCATTCTTTCTTCAGTCCGATAGCCGGGAGGAGCGTCTCCATTCTCATATTCGAGAATATGGAAACGGGAACGAGCGAATGCAGTTGCTCGAGAACCTGGGGAAGATGCGGGTCCGCGAGAGTGTAGAGAGTCGCCGGGTCGGCAGACTGTACGCAATCGGCCCAATACCCGGGAAGCAATCCCAGCCCGACAGTGAATACCGCTGAATGGCTGTTGTACTTCTTATGCAGCTCCTTAAATTTCTCGATCACTGCCGGCGACACCGGCTCACCGACGGCATCGGCAAAGGATTGGTATAACAATGTCCGGTGGGCATCGGTGATGAATGCCAGCGTATCGCTGAAATCGAACCAGACATGCTGAATCTTCTTCATGGGGAAATTCTATCCCTCGTTACGAAAATTGCTCCGCAATTTTCTACTCGGGATGACAAATGGAAAGCTTTGGTCTGTCATTTCGAGTAGCTCGTCGTGGAGCGACGAGCGTATCGAGAAATAACGGACACGGTGAGCGAACGTATCGAGGAATCACGCCTTCTTCGCTCCATCAAACGCATAGACGGCGCGGCCCACGCGGACGAAGTAGGGCATCTTCTGGAGGTTCAGGCTGATGGTGCCGACCTTCACGGTGCGTTGCTTGGCGACTTCGGCGATGATCTCCTTCTTGCTCAGGGGTCCTTTGTCCATGAGGATCCGCTCGATGACGTCGGCGACGGTGCCCGGCTCGTAACCCCACTCGCGCAGAGCGTAGAGACCGCGTCCGACGAGGACGAACTGCGGATAACGGATGAGTTCGTTGTGGACGGCCTGGACGGTGACGTTCTTATGGTCGAAACGCGCCTCGCGGATGCGGTTGGCGATTTCCATGAAGTGAAGCGGCTCGCCCGACTTCTTGAGGACGATCTCGACTTTGTCGCGGATGGAACGGGGGCGAACGAAGCGCCACTCGGTGAGTCCCCAGCCTTCGTCGATCTCCTTGAGGCGCTCGTCGATGCGCAGGCAGCTGCCGATGAGCTCCGCAGAGGGAACGCGGTCCTTGAAGAGGTTGAGGGCTTGGATGGCAGAGACGATTTCTTCCTGCTTCATGCAGGTTTTGCGCTTCTTAAGGATCTTGACCATGCTCTCGACGATCAGCGACACATCGTCGCCGGAGAGCGACGTGAGGCGCCATACGGGCACGAACGTGGGCGTGCGGGCCTCGTTGCTCATTTCGGCATCAATGGAATAGGAGAGGCGGAGCACCGAGCCGTCGACGGCCGTAGCTCCCTGGATGCGCTTGAGGACCAGTGAGACGAGCTCGTCTTCACGCATCAAACCGCCCTGGAGGCGGAGGACGCCCTTGGCCATCTCATTCACTTCGTCGAGACGGGTCGTGCGGACCGTCCTCTTGAGCTTGCTCAGCGCAATGCTCTCGATCTGGCGGATGCGCTCGCGGGTCACCTTAAACTGCTTGCCGATCTTCTCGAGCGTTTGCTTGGGCTGTCCAAAGAGGGCAAAGCGCTTCTTGACGACGGTCACCTCTTTCTCCGTCAGCACCATAAACAGATTCCCGAGAATCTCCTGTAGATTAAGCGACAATGTAGGACCGGAAACTTGCATGGACGAGGAGGAAGAGGGGAGCGTGACGGTCGGCATTGGGCGCATGGGGGAAATCAACCTTCGTTTTACCAGAACATTGACAGAAGCAAAAGTTCCGCGAGCGGTTTCGATGGACAACATTCTGGAGATATTCTGGGGCGCTGATGTGAAGTGTTGCTGACACTTTGCATCGAGCCCTTTCTCATCAGAACTTTTCGTCGTCGGGAGGAGTCGGGACTGTCGGCGAAACTTCAGTTGCGAGACGTCTGTTTCGCGGGTGGTACGAAGGAGATTTCAAGGAACCTGGATAACCTAAAGTAAATCTTTTAATCAACTATGTCAATGGTCAATTTTTTGGCTAAGCAAAGAGCAAGCTGCTGTGGCGTCTCCGTCGATTTTTTGGGTCGGAAGGGCGTTTTTGTGCTGTGATGGGCGGGGGGAGGTGTGACGTTCGTCGCAGTACTCTGTCGGAAATCCCATCCCTTCGATCAACAATCCGATCTTCCGACTGTGCTGGGCCTGTGACCCCTCGGTTCCTCCAGGAAGAAGAGGAAGCCCAATCACGATCCGATCCGGGCGGCGCGCTTCAAAAATCTTCCCGAGAGCTGCCATCAGGTCCTTTTCGGATGTGTGGACGACGGTGTCGAGAGGGAGAGCGATGCCGACCTCCGTATCAAGATACGCGACGCCGGTGCGGCGGGTGCCGATGTCGAGAGCGAGATATCTCACGAGTGAATAGTGAAAAGTGAATAGTGAAAAATGCTCCTTCTACACTTAAGAATACCCTTTCACTGTTCACTATTCACTTTTAACTTTTCACTTCGTAGCGACCATCCTCGCGAAGAGCGACTTCTTCCTCGCTGCGTTATTTCGATGAATGAGGTTCTTCTTGGCCGCCGTATCCACTGCTTTGTAGACCGCGGGGAGCAGCTTGATCGCTTCGTCCTTCTTGCCCTCCTTCACGAGGTCACTGAACGAACGGATCGCCGTCTTCATTTTGGTGCTGAACGGCTGCCTGCGCGCTCGGCGCTTGATGTTCTGGCGGGCGGCTTTGATTGCGGATGAGGTAATGGGCATAGAGCTGGGGGAGCTTAAAGGGGACATGAGATGCTGTAAAGGGTTCACTGGAGAGGAAACCGAGGGAAACGAAGAAAACGAAGGAAACAAGGATCGTCATTATCCTTGTTTTCCTCGTTTCCTTCGGTTGCTTTCATCCGGTCAATAACTGGCAAGCGGCTGACGGGAAAGCTAAACTCCTCCCATGTGCGGAATCTTCGGATACGTTGGGAAGAGAACCGATGCTGGCGTCATTGCCATCGATGGCCTCAAGAACCTGGAGTACCGCGGGTACGACTCGTGGGGCATCGCCTGCAAAGACGGCAAGACGCTCGACGTCAAAAAGGACATCGGGCCGATTGGTGATATTCAGAGCGACCAATTTGGCGGCAAGGCATGCTCACTCAGTATCGCGCACACCCGCTGGGCGACGCACGGCGGCGTGACGCAGCGCAACGCTCATCCGCATCTGTGCGAAGACGGCACGATTGCCGTCGTCCATAACGGCATCGTCGAGAACTATCTTGAGCTGCGGCGCGACCTGAAGGCCAAGGGCCACACGTTCCAATCCGAGACCGATACCGAAGTGATCCCGCACCTTATAGAAGAGGAACTGAAGAAGACCGGCGACTTCGCCGAGGCCGTGCGCACGGCCTGCCTCCACTTCGACGGGCGCTACGCGATTCTGGCGCTGCATACCGAGTCAAACATGCTGGTGGCCGCGCGGACCGGATCGCCGCTGATCATCGGCGTGGACCGTCAGCAAAACGGCATCGACGGCTACTTCATCGCTTCCGACATTCCCGCATTCATGAAACACACTCGAGTAGTTCAGTACCTCGATGACGGCGAGATGGTCTCGACAGATGGCAAGACGATCACCTTCCAAGACATCAAGACCGGAGACAAGCGTCCCAAGAGAGAAATCGCGATCACGTGGAACGTGGAGCAGGCGCAAAAAGGGGATTACGAGCACTTCATGCTCAAGGAGATCATGGACCAGAAGGAGAGCGTGGCGCGGGCGGTGAATCAGGACGAAGGCGAGATCCGCACCATCGCCGAAGCGATCCGCCGCGCGAAAGGCACGTTCCTTGTCGCCTGCGGGACGGCGGCCAAAGCGTGTATGGCAGCCGAGTACTTCTTTTCCGTCGTCGCCGAGCATCACGTGAACGTGGCACCGGCGAGCGAGTTCAAGCTCTTCCACCACTTCCTCAAGCCCGACAGTCTTTTGATCGTCGTCAGCCAGAGCGGCGAGACGGCGGATGTCTTGGAGGCGATGCGCGTAGCACGCGACAAGGGATCGAAAGTCCTGGCGATCGTGAACGTCGAAGGCTCCACCATCGACCGCGAAGCCGACTACACGCTGCTCATCAATGCCGGACCGGAACGCGCCGTTCCCTCGACCAAAGCGCTCACGGGGCAACTCGCGATTCTTCTGCTGATCGCTTACGCGCTCGCAGAGAGACTCAAGGAAGGCAGGACGCTCCTGCTCGAAACCACGTCGTCGCTCAACGACATGTTGAACCCGCGGTTTGTGGAACGCCTGGAGACGCTCGCGGAGAAGATCCAGAGCGAGGAAGACCTCTACATCATCGGGAAAAGCTGGAACTACCCGATGGCGCTCGAAAGCGCGATCAAGATTCAAGAAGTGAGTTACGTACACGCCGAAGGATTTGCGGCTGGCGAGCTGAAACACGGCCCCATCGCGCTCATAGAGGAGGGAACGCCGTGCATCGTGCTCACCGGCAACGACGAAGCGCTACAGGACATCCTCAGTAATGCACAGGAACTCAAAGCCCGCGGCGCGATGATCATCGGCATCGGGCCCAAGAAATTCGACGTCTTCGACGAGTGGATCAAAGTCCCGGAGGCGGGAACCGCGCAGGCGATTTTGAACATCATCCCGATTCAGGTCTTGGCATACTTCCTGGCGGTGAAACGCGGCAAAAATCCCGATATGCCGCGCAACCTTGCAAAATCGGTTACTGTAAAATAGTTGTCACCCCGAGTAGCTCAGCGGAGCTGAGCGTATCGAGGGGCGGATATGCCCCGGAATTTGGCGAAGAGTGTGACGGTGAAATAATCGTGTGAGCAGCACCCCTTCGCGGGTGCGGGCATTCACAGATCAATTTCCGTTTGGAATACGATCACGGCTTCACCGACGATTTGCACCTGCGCGGGTTCATTGTTCTCAATGGAGACGTGCACTTCCATGCGCCCCTTCCGCCCGATCGCCTCTCCTTGCTGACCAGTGAATATCAGAGATTTTCCATCATGCGATACGAGGTGGTGGTGAACGATGTAGGCGCCGAGCGGACCATTCGCATTGCCCGTCACGGGATCTTCGTTGATCCCTATGGCCGGCGCGAA
Organism: Candidatus Peribacteraceae bacterium; assembly: GCA_013140485.1. Taxonomy (GTDB): domain Bacteria; phylum Patescibacteriota; class Gracilibacteria; order Peribacterales; family Peribacteraceae; genus JABFSS01. The sequence continues at coordinate 5,849 of JABFSS010000001.1, forward strand.
CATTCTCCCGTGTGTCAGAATTGATGTATCATCGGAGTCAAAAGTAAAAACGAAGTACCCGTTGCAACCGATCACTTTGCTCAGAGCGGAAAGTGCTGCAAGATCGGGAGACAATCGGTTCAGTACAGTACGCGAAGTGATGCCGATCATCACTTTTGAATGACCAGTAGACACGATCTGAATGGGACAACGATCATCGAGAGCCTCGGTCTGAATATGCAATGCCCCAATCAATGCTTGTCGCTGCTCTCTGTTGATACTGCTATCAAACTCAATTTTGCCCTGCGTCATGACGATACGATAATCGCTACCATCAGCCAAAACATCTACCGGGAGAATTCCTGCACCAGTTTTCTGCAGAATATGATTCTTACGCCCGTTTGTCTCTTTTGCGATGACATAATGAGCCGCAATCGTCGCGTGACCGCAGATGGGAACTTCTTTCGTTGGAGTGAAGAACCGGACATGGTAATCGTGATCCGCTGCAGTCGCGGAATGCACGAAAGCGGTTTCGGAATTGTTGAGCTCCCGCGCGATTTTTTGCATCTGCTCTTCGGTCATGCCATCGGCATTCGCGATAACTCCGGCGGGGTTCCCAGCGAACTTTTCTCGCGTGAAGGAATCCACTTGATAGGCTCGAAGTTTCATACCTGCATTTTCACGCTGAACGTTGTCGCTGTCTACATTTTAATTAAACAATCTTTGCAAGATCTGAGGTGGAATCATTCGTAGAGTCCGTCTCTTTTGTGTGCGGAATACCCGTCAGTACAGAAAGGGGGCGGGGCTTTCCGGACCGGAGCGCGACTCCCGGTCTTCACCCGCAAAATGTCATCCACTGGAATAGATAACGTCACATCAGCCGGCGCTTCCGATGCCTCGGTGCACGCCGCGCCTTACGCCGTGGACAGCGTTGTTCGGCCACCCCTTTCTGTGCAATGAACGAGCAAACTCAAAAACGAAGAACTCTTCATCGCGTTACATCGCCGGTTAAAAAATCTCTTCATTTTTCATCCGGAGGTATGCCGTAGTACTTGAACAGAAACGCCGCGATTTCTTTGAAGACCGGGGCTGCTGCCGTCGCTCCGTGAATCACGCTTTTTGGTCTGTCGATTTTGACGAGGATCACGAAGCGCGGATGCTCGATTGGCGCATAGCCGGCGAAGGTTGCAATGGTGGAGCCCGTGCCGGATTCGTACTTGCCACCCGGGCCTGCGATTTGGCTTGTGCCGGTTTTGGCGGCGACACGATAGCCGGGGACTTTTCCCGCCTTCGCGAACCCGCGGGAGGCGGCGCTCGTCAGCATCGCGGTGATGGTCTCGGATGCCTGCGGCGTGATGACCTGTTCCAGCGCGCGCGGCTGGAACGTATCGACCGTGCCGTCGGGATGGACGATGGAATCGATGATGATCGGCCGCATCAGCTTGCCGCCGTTGGCAAGGGCCGCCCACGCGGTGACCACCTGTAGCGGCGTCGCGGAGAGACCTTGCCCGAAGGACGTCGTCGCAAGGAGCGAGCGCGACCATTCACGGCATGCCTGACCGCAGGGACGCAGCTCGCCCGGCAATTCATCTTCAAGCTCTATGCCCGTGATCTTGCCGAACCCGAAGCGATCCAGCGCACCGCGGAAGAGTTTTGCGCCGAGCTTGAAGGAGACGCTCGTCATGCAGGTGTTGATGGAGAATTCGAGACAGTTGGTCATCGTGACTTTCCCGTAGTGCTTGAAGTCGTTGTTGTTGATCTTGTATTCGTCGACCAGCACCGGGCCGATATCCTCGTACGTGTCGCTGGGCGTCACTTCTCCCTGATCGAGAGCGATGGCCATGGTGACGGCCTTGAGAACGGAGCCGGGCTCGTAGATTTCTTGCACCGTGCGGTTGAGGTACGCGCCGAGCCCGATGTTGTTGCGGTACTTCATCCACACGATCGGATCGGCAGTGGGGAAGATTTCGCGCCGGACGTTTTCGCCGATGTAGAGGTAGTAGCGGGTGAAATCCTTCAAGTCGTAATTTTTCTCGAGTTCACCGAGCGACGTGCGCGTTTTTTCGGTGAGCACCGTCCGCCCGGACGCCGTGAACACGTCGTCGATGTATGCCTTCACCACGCGCGCGTTCGATTCGGGATGGAACAATTCAACGACGATCAGCTTGCGCTTGTCGGCGGTGATTTCGACCGGCTCCTTGGCGGACACGTCGGCGTAGTTATTGCCGTCGAAGAGGGGAGCGTTGACCATCGCGAGAATCTTGCCGGTGTAGGGATCCATGACGATGGCCTGACCGCTGTCCGCCTGGTACCTCTCGATGGCGCTTTGCACCGTGGCTTCGAGTTCTTTCTGGATCGTCCGGTCAATCGTCAGAATGACGGTGTCGCCGTCCTGGGGATCTTCGATCGCTTGTTCGGGACGGAGAATTTGACCCCCCTGCGGATCGCTGACCGCCGTGATGGTGCCCGCGCGGCCGCGCAGTTGCGGATCGTACGTGCGCTCGACGCCGTACTGCGGTTCCTGCTTGGTATTGAGGAATCCGATGACGTGCGAGCCGATGGTCGTATCGGGGTAGAAGCGCCAGTGCTCGGAAATCAGCGCGATGCTGCGCAGCGGGTATTTGAATTCGGCGCCGGCTTCCTTCTTGCCCGTCTGCGCCTTGACGCGGGCGAGCGTTTCGCGCGCCGAGGCCGTCTTCGTCTGAAGAATCTGCAAACTCACCGCGCGCGGTACCCGCCGCAAGACCGGAACGTACCGCAGGCGGCGCGACCGCAGGGATTCCTGCACGATTTCGGAATCGGCGCCGAGCGCCTGCGCGAGAGAGCGTGCGAAGGAGTCGACGAGCGCCTGGTTGATCTCTTCGGGATTGGCGTACGCGAGATTCTGTTCCTCGACGACCCGAACGCCGGGGATATCGAGCTCCCGGACGGCCGCCATCTCCGTCTTTGTGAGACCGTACTTGAGCGGCACGAAGGTGACGTTCTGCTGCGCGATGCGCTGCTGGATATCGGCGCTCAAGGCGTCGCGCGCCTGGGTGAGCGTGGGCAGCTGAAGCAGGGCGGGGGGGAGCGGAGCACCGGCTTCGATCGGCTCGGGCAGTTCGCCGGAGGAGAGGATCTTCTGCCGCACCAGCGGATCGAATGCGGATGCGTAGAAGGGCATGAATTCGCGGGGGCAATTCTCGTGCCCGTGGGAGCAGTCGTCGTGTACCTGTTCTGTGAGAAGAATATTGGCGAGCGTCCGCGCCACCAGCGGCGGATCGTCCGTGATGAGCGGATCGACGTACACCAGGTCGAGCGTGATGTTGGTTGCCAGAATATTGGTCTCGCCCGTGCGGCTGTCGCGCGCGAGGATTTCGCCGCGCCGAGCGGGCAGTTTGACGCCGCCGTAGTGCTGGCGCTGCGCTTCGGAGTGGAACGCGCCGCCGCGGACGATCTGGAGTTCGATCAACCGCGACACGATAAGCAGGAGCGCGACGAGCAGCGCTCCGGTGACGATCGCCATGCGCCGGTGAAGCGAGCGTCTCTTGTGGGTTTCGGATTGGGTGCGGTGCGGGTTGTAGGCCATGGAAGGCCTCGGGCGGAGGCAGTAGAGAATAGCATGGCAGCGGCGAACTCGTTGATTCGTTAATTCGTTTACTCTTATTCCGTTGCACGAGATAACAAATTAACGAGTTAACGAGCGATGTATTTTCTGCTATAATAAGAGGAAATGACAAACATCGACTTCACCAAGCTCGACGGCGAACATCTGCTCGTGGCACTGCAGGAGGAAGCCGCGAAAAACGGGGTCTCCGACCTGCATCTCTCTCCGCAGAAAAACGATGTGCGCCTGGAGTGGCGGTTACACGGAATTCTCCTGACGCTCGCGGCTATTTCGCATCCGACGTACGTCGATTTGCTCCGCCGCGTCAAATTCCTTTCCAAGCTGAAGCTCAACATCACGAATATCCCGCAAGACGGCCAGTACGTCTTTTTGGCGGGAAGTCGAAGCGTGAACGTCCGCGTCGCCACGCTGCCCTCGCGCTTCGGCGAAGCCATCACCTTGCGGTTGCTCGACCCCGACCGGGGAATTTTGCCGCTCGAAAAACTGGGGTTCCCACCCGAGATTGAGAAGTCGCTCAAAGAACTGATCGACGTTCCCAACGGCCTCGTGCTGGTCACGGGTCCCACGGGATCGGGAAAGACGACGACGCTCTACGCGCTGCTCTCGACGGTCATCGGTAAAGAACGCAACATCATCACGCTCGAGGACCCGGTCGAATACGAACTGCCGGGCATCATCCAGAGCGAGATCGACCCGGCCCACGACTTCACCTTTGCGGCAGGACTCCGCAGCATCCTGCGCCACGATCCGGACGTGATCTTGGTGGGGGAAATCCGCGATCTGGAAACCGCACAGACCGCCATCAACGCGGCGTTGACCGGCCACTTGGTGCTCTCCACCCTGCACACCAACTCCGCTCTGGAAGCCATTCCGCGCTTTCTCTCGATGGGCGTGAGCCCGTACACCTTCGCGCCCGCCCTGCGCGGCGTGCTCGCACAGCGTCTCGTGCGCACCCTGACGGACGAATGCAAAACTTCGGGCACCTGCGACCCCGGCGCACATTCCACCTACGGCGGACAGATGTGCTTGCCGGAGCTCTTGATGGTGACGCCAGCGATCCAGCAATTGATTTTGAATTTGAGCGACGCGTCGGCCATCGAAGCGCAGGCGAAGAAGGAGGGATTCAAGACGATGAAGGAGTGGGGGAGTGAGGCTGTGAAAAACAAGATCACAACGCTGGAGGAGGTTGCACGAGTCACGGGATAAGGAAAACGAAGAAAACAAGGTAAACGAGGCAAACGAGGATCTTCGTTTTCCTTGTTTTCCTCGGTTGCCTCGTTTGCTTCCGCACCTTGCGTTCACTACCACCAAGTCCGTAGTATGATGCACTCACACTCCCATGTACTTCCGCCCCCGACACCGCCGCGGCACCTATCCTCTCGCCCGTGAGCACGCGCTCCCGCGCGGCGTGCGTCTGCTTCTCGCCGTTGGCGCGGTGCTCTTCGCCGCGTATCTGCTCTGGACGCTGCTCTTGAGTATTTTGGGACTCGCCGGAGGAGGGGAGCGGGCGGGCGCGATGCTGATGACGGAGGACCGCGGAACGGTGACGGTGACGATCGACGGCAAACAGCAGCGCGCCGAAAACGGCATGATGCTCTTCCCCGGGGAAAGCGTGGCCACGGGCCCGGGCGCCCACGCGTCGCTGCAATTCTTCGACGGATCGCGCGCGCGGATGAATGACGGCGCGGAACTCGCGTTGATCGAGAGCTCCCGTGGAAGCAGCTCCTCGCGCGTGAGCATGGAACTGAAGCAAGGAACCCTGTGGTTGCTCACCGCGGACAGCAAGAGCTTCAGCGGCAGCGTGCTGTTGTCCGTGACGACGCCAATGCTGTCCTTCGAGGTTCCCCGCGGCGCAGAAGCGACACTCTCTCCCACGTCTCTCGTCGTCTACTCCGATGAAGGACAAGGCATCGGCATGACGGTTGCCGGGCACGATGCCATTGTGATCAGCGAGGGCCAGCAGTGGGCGATTGCCGCCGGGTCTGCCGTCGGCGATGACCTCTACGCATTGCGCTCACCGCTCGATCCCGTCGCGGCGCGCACGCCGTTCGTGCTTGAAAGCAGACAGAAGCTGCTCCCGCGCGCCGCAAGCGGAACGTCGACTTCGGGACGTCCCGACGGCGCAGAACTGATTTCGCTGACGCTCCCCGCGGCAAACTCCACCCTGACACAGGCGACCGTCGACGTGCGCGGAACGGTCGGCGCGGGCGTCACATCGGTACTCGTGAACGGATATCCGGCCGTCTTTGACGCCGCGAAAGGAACGTTCAGCCAGCAGCTCTCCCCGCCGGACGGCACCGACGACATTGAAATTCACATTCAGGCGCTCGATGCGCAAAGGAACGTCCTCGGCGATTTCCGCCGCATGGTGAAGCGCGCGCCGGCCGCCCCGTTGGAAGCGCCCACCGTCACCGTTCCCGCGAAAACCGGCCAGACCTACCGGACAGCGTCGGAAGAACTGATTCTCCGCGGTACCGCGCCCGTCGGCGCCAAGGGCATCATGGTCAACGATTACAAGCTCCAGCTCTTCGATCCCGTCAAAGGCGAATGGAGCTACGTCGCGAGCATCCGCCTGCGCAACATGGTCACGGGCATCAACACCTACGACGTCACCGCGCTCGACGCCGCCGGCAAGAAGAGCGCTGCCGCCCGCATCACGATTCTCC
>JABFSS010000042.1 GCA_013140485.1 Candidatus Peribacteraceae bacterium
GTCATACAGATCTTGGATGACATCTCTGTAGCCGGAGGCGGCAATGATTCCACACATCGTAGTGATTAGTGATTAGTTATTAGTGAATAGTGAAAGGGCAAGACGAACACGACTTTCGCCCGAATGGGGAAAGCCGAAATGGCACTGGGGCGGGGCTCCACGGACATAGTGTAGAGAGATTTCTCTCAACGGCAAGCTCTATACTTCAGAAAATGCAAAGGTAAGCTTGTTGACCCTATGAAACCTACGATCGTCCACGTCGAAGATCAATCGAGCGACTTTGAGCAGATGCAAAGGGATGCACTCTCACATTTTCTGGAAAAAGATTGCGGATATCGAACGGTACATTTTCGTACAGAACATCATTTTCAAAGTTCTATAGATCAGATTCAGCGGCTTATGGAAAGAGAGCTTCTCATGTGTGTTCTCGTTGCTGAGACAAAATTTGAAGATGAACTTCATGAGTGTCAAAGGCTCGTGGTCGAAACGCGGGACAAGCTGGGTAGCATTCCTGTGATCATCATGCCCTATTTGCGAACATCAGTTGCGAAAGTTTCCGAGAATGATCCACATACTTTTGTTCTCGATCGCCATTCCAAAGAATTACAAGAGCGACTTCGCGAATATGCGGATCGTGTCATCGGTTCGACGGCTTTCCGGCGAGCCCAAACACATGAATCGCGCAGTATGCTTCGCCATTCGTACGACGCCCATAGCGATGAAGAACTGATGCTGGGGGCCGTAGACGATAATCATAAAGACGTAGCCGAATATTTGCGCGTCTGCCTCACTCCGACGTTGTGCGTAAAATCGTATTACGACGACAGCCTTCCCCAAAGTGCTCCGAAACTTCAATCCGTTGAAGAGCAGAAATTCCTGGCGCAGGTGGAAGCCATCAAGCGATTCACTGCTTGCGAGCAAAAAGATTTTCTACGACAGCTGCAATTGACTGAGCAACTTCGACGGAAAGATGTGAGTGGCTATGCTATTGATCTTCACTCGTTTATCTCCGCGACGAGCCACGGATATGGTCTCCACGACTATGCAACACGTGCTCTGATGGGCAGACTTACAGCGTTGCAAGAACTTCGCGAACACAGGAAGCTTTTCTCGCCGAACGATATCAATTGCCGTATTGCTAGAGGCCTGCTGCACTGGAAAGAGGATGGGCATGCCATTCCTATTTTGCGTCTTACGGACATCGGTGATCGCAGCATGGATAATATTTCAACTGAGATGTTGCGTGAACTCGGGCGGCACCTATTGTCTCAGCACTCATTTATTCCTGTTGATTGCGATGGGCGAATCATTGACGGAGAATACGAATATGCGAAGCAAGAGGGCGATGAATAGAACACAGGTTATTGTCGCTGCTTCGCCCGCACAGCATTTCGGATCACGCTAGGCGGCCCGGATTCCCGTGTGAATTTCCAGGCGCGTGACACGATGTTTGACGGTTTCTAGGTCATCATTCTTGAAATCCCGCATATCTTTGCGGAAGTTCTCCACCGCAGCCTCGAAGTAGAGGCGCTCGTCGATCCTGCTGAACCGTTTGATCGAATCGTCCTTGAAATCGAGGAATTCGTTGTGAAAGGTATCCAAGCGCTTTTCTGTGCGAGAAATATCGTGCTTCAGCTCCACCTTTGTCATATCGAGTCGCTTATTTGTGCCGCTCAAGCCTTTCTGAAAGGCTTTCTTCAGGACAGTCAGGTCTTTCTTGGTCGCAAATGCAGACATATCGGTCGTCATGGGTGAGGGGGGAATAATGCAATACCACCCTGCATGAGTCCATAAAAATGACGGAAGAACCGCCTGGACAGATTCTTTTTATGAATGCAAAATTTGCTCTTCTGTAAGCCATAAAATCCGTTCCATAGGGTCGTGGAACGCCACTGGTCTTCTGTTACCATGGTCCTATGGTCGTTCTGGAAACCGTCTCTCTTGATCAACGGGTAAATGCTTTGCTTTCAGGAGTTTCTCAAAGTCTTACGGGAAAAAAGAGCTGTGCTCTTTTTGCGCAGATCAGGGAGGGGCTGCGGGTAGCGATGCTGAAGATGAAAATTCCCATCGATCAAGAAAACGATCCTGTGGTGCGAATGGTGATTGTTGAAGGAGTGAAAGAAGCGGTCCATGAGCAGCGACGAGATCCCGGCGTCACTGCCGCCCACGTACTTTCTCATATTCGTGTTTCCGTCGACGCAGCTTTTGGAATGGAGGAATGCACGAGCGGTCTGGCCTATCTCATGAAGGCCGATCAGAGCCAAAAAAGGCCCAGGCGCCAATCAGCAAAAAAATAACCAAAAATACTTCGAACTGTCTTTGATGACATGCTGCCTCTACTTTCATGGATACTGTCGGTGTGCTTTTTCACAGGAATTGTGTGATATTGACAAATTATAGTAATATGCTAAATTTACTTCATGTCCGAATCCCCGAGAAGTTCCAACGAGTCCGGCGGTCTCTTGCACGAGGCAGTCGAAATGGTGAAAAAGAATGTCGGTTTGGTCATTGCCGGCGTCAGTGCTTTGACTCTTACCACATGTTTCTTCGTCGGGGTCATCTCGCTCGATGGGATGAAAGTTGACGGCGTAAAACTCGTGAAGGACGGCGGCAAAGAGAAGAAGGATGGGGGCAAGGAGAAAAAAGATGCCGGAATACCAGATGACAAAGAAGAGAAAGACGCGGGTCCCTACGAAAGTTTTACCGTTTTTTATGCAGGCAACTCTGATCCGGAAGGCGTAAAGACGGTAAAGTGTCGCGTCTGCGTTTTCCGCGTCGCGTTCCGAGGGAAGCCTTCGCCGGAGGATCTTGCGAAAGCCATCGACCGCGCAAAAAATGACGCTTTGGAAGAAATGAAGTCGAAGGGCCATCGCAATGCTTTTCCTTTGCGAACCGAAGATTTTCATCCGGGAACGCCGCCGATCCCCGGTGTTCTGGAAAGAGGTTCTCCCTTCATGCAAGATGTGACAAAGCACGCGAAGATGCAGCAGGGAGAGAATAAGGAGCGCGTGGTGTACATCATCGCTGCGAATGCAGCGCGCATAGATGAGTAAAATTTGACACATTTTTTTCCGCAAGAACCGTATGTCACCTCAAGAGCATCTCGATTCTGAACCCTCTGCCGGCTTGTCGTCAGAAGTGGTGAAATTTGTGAAAAACAATATCGCAGGGATTATGCTCGGCGTCGGTGCTTTCACTCTCGCTACTTTTTTAGCCGTTGTGGCTGTCTCGGTTGATGGGACGAAAATTGAAGGTCAATTTAAAAAACCTCAGGATAAAGGAGCGCAGAAGAAAGGAAATGATGCACAAGAGGTGAAGACGCCAGTCTTTCCGCTCGAACATCTCGGATTGTCCTCAGTGCAAGTGATTAGAAAAGTGCAGGGATTTGAAGCTCGTGTGTCTGGGAAAAACAAAGTCGAGTCCAAAATGGTGGATAAGTTTTACTATATCGTCCTGATCGAGCACAAAGGTGCACCGGACAACAAAGCCGAAGAACTCATCCGTGCGACGTTGATTGAGCGCGGAGATGCACTGATCGCCTTGCAGAAGAAAGAAGAGGTGAAGGTGGTCAATGCGTTCAAGATGGACGACGGTGATGAGGATTTTCGCCAGAATGTTGCAACGTCCATGCTGCGGAAGCCACGGCCGGATATACAGCTGCCGCTCAACAATCGTCAATATTTGTGGGAGGTGCGGGTTGAGTCTGCGAAAAAGTAGGCATCGTCATCCTCAAACCTCATGCGGCCAATTGCCGCTGCTTCGCCCGCACCGTATTCCTGATCAAACTTGCGACGGTCAGCGGTCCTACGCCTCCCGGCACCGGCGTGATGGCCGAAGCGATCTCTTTGACTGCCTCAAAGTCGACATCACCGACGAGGCCGTCTGCCGTGCGCGTGATGCCAACGTCGATCACGACTGCGCCGGGCTTCACCATGTCTTTCGTGATCAGTTTTGGCTTCCCGACGGCGCTGACGAGGATATCCGCGCGCTTTGTGTGTCCGGCGAGATCTTTGGTGAACGCGTGACAGACCGTCACCGTCGCGTTCCTGTTCATCAGCATCACGGCGAGAGGCTTCCCGACAACGTTACTGTGATTCACGATCACGACTTCTTTGCCCGTCACATCACCGTAGCCGTAGAACTCCAGCATCGCGATGATGCCGGCGGGCGTAGCGGACGGGAGATGTTCAAAGTCTTTGGAGATCATCGTCTTGCCGACGTTGTACGCCGTGAAGCCGTCGACGTCCTTCTTGGGATCAATCGCGCGCAGGAAGAGGGGAATGTCCTTTACCAGATGCGCGGGGAGGGGGAGCTGCAGGATGAAGCCTGTCACGTCCGCGTCGCCGTTTAACTTCTCAATCACCGCGAACAATTCTTCTTTCGTGACGTCCTTCGCCAAATGTTCATGAGCATGGCGCATGCCGACAGCGTCGCAGCTCTTGATCTTCTGTTTGATGTAGCTCTCGCTTGCGGGATCATCGCCGACTTGGATGATCACCAGTTTCGGATCGAACTTCTTCACGAGAGGCGCGAGGTCTTTGAACATGGCGTCGGCGACGGGTTTGCCGGAGAGGAGCGAGGCAGTCATGATTCAATTGTACGGTTGCCGGGCAGTGAGAGCTAGGGAGAGGCAAACGAAGTAAACGATGCAATCGAAGAAAACGAGGATCCTTGTTTGCCTCGTTTTCCTCGTTTACGTCGTTTTCCTTACTTCAGGTCTACTTTTCCTTCTTCCTTCACGTCCGTCTCCGAATGACTCCGTACCTCCGCATCCGAGACCGTCAACAATTGCTTGCCGATCCGCACGATCCGCTGGATATCGTTCGCACCACCGTACCAGTAGCTGCCCGCTTTGATGAAGTCGTCCGTGTTGTCGTAGTGCGTGATGGTACCGCGTAGATCGAATCCCTTCGCGAGACTCACGTCGTAGACGTAGGCGCCTTGGAAGACAGTGTTTGCTTCTGCGCTTTTGGGAGATCCTGCCGGTCTCTTCGTGACCATGATGGGGAAGGCGAGGAGGTCGCGTTCTTTATCGAACAACAGCGCTTTGTGATTGGTCAGCAGCGGGCTGTCGGTTCCGCGGTCGCCGATGACGGTCACGGCCATCTGCTTGGGGTTGGCGACATCGGTCACATCGAACATTGCCATCTTCAATCCCTGCACTGCCGTGTAGTAGATCGCGTCGGTCGAGTGCACTTTGTCGGCATCGATGGATTCATCCACGTCTTTTCCGAAGCCGATCACATGCGTGGCGTCGTACGGGTGCAGGTAGTTGCTGAAGCCGGGGATTTTGAGCGCTCCAAGCACCCTCGGGCTGCGCGGATTGCTCATATCAAGAACGAAGAACGGGTCGACGGTCTTGAAGGTGACCATGTATGCGCGGTCGCCCATGAAACGTACTGAGTAGATAGTCTCGCCCGGCGCGATGCCTTCGACGGCACCGACCTGTTCCATGCTCATATTAAGGACGTGGACGTTGTTACTGGAAGGAACCTGCGTTACGCCCCACGACTCGCCGACGGTCGTCGCGATGCGGAAGTGACTCTCATTTTCGTCCATCGAGAATTGATTCAGGATATGACCCGGCACTTCGCCCTCCGCTTTCAGTTCCACGCCTGCATCGGTGAATGCGAAGCGGTAGATGCGGGTTTGCTCGGTATTTTCGGAGGTCATCGCATTCCAGGAATAATTCCACCGCGTCGTCGCGACGTAGAGGTTTTGCAGCGATGCGTAGACGTTCTCCGCGCTGCCCAGGACCACGGTCGTCTTCACGTCTTTTGAAAGATCATCGGTCGGCACCACGGCGACCGTCATGTACTGGGGAGAGGGGACACGGGGGAGAATCGCGATCCGATTGCACGGAGCCGCGTCGACGGTCTTCCCCGTTTTGGAATCTTCGATTTGCGGAACGAGCTTCACGTTTGCGTCTGCTTCCAGAATGTGCGGGCCGCCGTAATAGAAGGGCTGCTGGAGGACGAGGTAGAGTTTGCTTCCGATCTTGCGGGTCGAGACGGAATTGCCGTCGATGCTCACCGTCCTGCTCAGCTTCGGTTGTGCGGCGTTCGAGACGTCGTAGATGCGTACGTCCGTCCGCTGGGCGTAGTACCCCGGCCACGGGTAGATGTCCGGGGCGATCATTTTGGCGCTGTCCCGGACCATCGGGACGGGCTGGTTCATAAAGGAGTGCTGCCCGATGACGATCAACTTTCCGTCATCCACGTACATCTCCGTCGGCGTCATATCCGCGCTCACGTCGATCGTGCTCTCGAGCTTCATCGACGAGGCCGGAGTCGCGCGGATGATTCTGATCAACGGCTTCTCGCGGTTGCTGAGAACATAGAGGAACGTGCCGTCGGTCTTGACGATGTCGGCTTCGTCAACGCCCTCGACTTGGACGTTTGTCTGCGAGTAATCGCCGCCCGCTTGATTCGTTGCCTTCGATGCGGATGGCGCCGCCGCCGCGTCTTCCATCACCGCGTTTCCGCGCATGTACATCATTTCCGGACCACCGGAGCTCTGCGCCGCGGTTGCGAAGGCCTGCAGGTCGGCGCAGGTCTTGGGATACTGGACGGCGTCGGATGCGGTGTTGATGCTCAGTGCCGGATTCTGGAGGTTCAGGAGTCCCTTGGTCGGCTGGTCGGTTTTCCGCTCCGTCAATCTCCACATCATTTCGGCCATTTCGCCGCGAGTGAGGAACGAATCCAACTTCGCGACCGACGCGGGGATCGCTTTCGCAGACTCCAGCAAGCGCACGGTTCCCGTGTACCACTCTTCGCCTTCTTCGCGAAATGTCGAAGAATACGTTGAGGCGAGAATCTTCGCGGCTTCGGCGAAATTGATGTCGTTATCCGGCCGGAACGTGCCGTCGGGGTAACCGCTGACGGCGTTGGTGCCCCGCATCACGCACACATACGGAGCGAACCATGCGTTTGCCGGTACGTCCTTCAACGGAGTTTTTTCGTCTTTGCAGTCGTCCATCACGTGTTGATCGAACGCCGCCGAGGCAATGACCTTCACGAATTCGGCTCGGTTGATGAAGGAACCCGGTTTAAATGTGCCGTTGGCGTACCCCTGCAGAACGCCTTTTGCCTGCAGCGCATTGATCGCCGTCTGGTACTGCGTCGACGCTTTCACGTCGGTGAACGCGAGCGCGGGGAGCGGAAGTATTCCCGTCACGAGGACGGACATCGAGAGAAGCGCGAGAGTACGGGGAGAGCGAAACATAGAGAAGAGGAGGGGAGTGACGTTTGGAATAACGAATGAAACGCCGAAAGGTTACAGGAGAGGTTTCACGATCTCCCAAATTTCTTCCGCGCAGTCTTCTTTTTTTCCCGACGTGTCGACGATGCGAATTGTGCGGTCATCCTCGGCCATCGCCCGGTACCCCGCGTGGATTTTTTTCTGGAGTTCTTCTTTCTCAAAGACTTCTTTCTCACTGCGCCGCGCCAGACGCTCGAGGCAGATCTGCAGCGGCGGCAACGTGAAGATCACGCAGTCAGGTTGCAGAAATTTTGTGTTCAGTTTTTTGAGCTGATCTGAAGCAAGTCCCTGCGCTTCCGCATAGACGATCGTGGAGTGCCAGTAGCGGTCGCAGACGATGTTTTTTCCTTCCTGCAGCGCGGGCTCGATCACGTTTTTCACGTGCCATGCCCGGTCGGTGGTGAAGAGAAACTGCAGTTCCATGGGATCCGCCTCACCGGTCTTCAAAAATTCCCGAATCTGCTTTCCGACGGGTCCGTCCGTCGGTTCGGACGTCGCGAGGACAAGCTCGCCGGCGGCTCTAAGACGCTCAGCAAGCATCGCCACATGGGTCGAGGTTCCTGCCGCGTCGGGGCCGTCCAGAACGATGAAGAGTGCTGCCATGGACCGAGTATAGCCCGGATTTGCCGTTTCTCAGGGGTTCTTTGACGGGCGTGGGCAGAGAGATACAAAACCCTCTTTTTTGGCTTTTTCTAGCTCTTTATTGGTTTTCGTGGTAACGTATTTCACCCCTCTTCCGTCCTCTCAATCACAGTATGGACACACGTGGCAAGCGACAGGCGATCACCCCCGTCATTCTGGTTGCGGCGATAGTATGCATGGCGTGGTACTTGATGATGCTTTTGCAGCCGGCGAACATCGGTAATCCCGTCGCATTCGGGCTCTTGCTGATTGCCGAATCCATCGTGGTGGTGCAGCTGCTCGGTGCGTGGATCACGATCATCATCGGCCCGCCTCTGCAGCCGCGCTTCGACGTGATCGCTGCGAAGAAGGCTTTGGAGAGCAGTCCCACACTCGCAGGAAAAGTCGCGGTCTTCGTGACCGTGTGCGGCGAGCCGCTGGAGCTCATCACGGAAACCTTTATCGCGGCCCGCGACATCGCTTTTCCGCATGAGACGTACGCTCTCGACGACGGCAAATCCGACGACGTCAAAGCGCTCGCGAACCGCCTGGGCATCGGTTACCTCCGCCGCCCGGACAACGCCGGATGGAAAGCCGGCAACATCAATCACGCGTTGCAGAACGTCGAATGCGACTCCTTCGCGATTTTCGACAGTGACCACGTGGCGAAGCCGGAATTCCTGATCGAGACGCTGCCGTGGCTCCTCGCCGATACGGAAGTCGCCTTCGTGCAGACGCCGCAGTATCTGGTCAACCGCGACTCGTTCATCGCCGGCGGCATCGCCGAATCGCAGGAGGCTTTCTACAGCCATATCCAACCCGCCAAGGACCGCTTCAACGCGGCGTTCTGCGTGGGCACAAACGTCCTCTTCCGCACAGCCGCGCTCCAGGAAATCGGCGGGATGTACGACAAGTCCCGCAGCGAAGACATCTGGACGTCGCTGCTTCTCCACGAAGCGGGATGGAAGTCCGTGTTCGTCCCGATGATTCTCGCGCACGGGCAGGCGCCCGAGACCGTCGACGGATACTTGCGCCAGCAGTTCCGCTGGGCGAGCGGAGGATATGAACTGCTGTTCAAAAAGAATCCTCTCTTCATCAAGACGCTCACCCTCGACCAGAAACTCCAGTACCTGCACACGATCCTCTTCTTCCTGAGCGGTTTCTCCGTGGCCATCTTTTATATCTTGCCGCTCTTGTACGTCTACTTCGGATGGCGCGCGATGGACGTGGACGGCGGTTTCGTGACGTGGGCGACGCACTACGCCCCGTACTTCGGCATGATCATCCTCTCCACGGCGCATCTGCTGGGACGCTGGCCGCGCTGGAGGACGTACGTCACGGCTTTGGGAGCGTTTTCGGCCCATATTTCTGCGAGCATCGGCGTTCTCACCAACCTTCGCTTGCAATGGAATCCGTCGGGCGTCGTCCGTAGCAATATCGACTACGTGAAACCCGTCATGGTCCACTTGCTCCTCCTGCTGCTCTCCGTCGGCGCGATTCCCGTGCTGCTCATGACCGAGCGCGACGCGGGGATGGGCGTCATGACGTCCGTCTGGCTCGTGCTCAACAGTCTCACGCTTGCAGAACTCTGCCGCCGCGCGATTCCCGCTCGTGACGAGCGCGCGCCGGTGGTCTCCTCCGGATACGCCGCTGTCGCCTGATTGCCATGAAGTTTTCTTCCATTCTCACCGCCGGCCTCGTGCTCATCGCGTTCGTTGCGATCCAGAGCTGGGTGCTCGCCCGCACGTTCATCGCGCCGCGCGTCTTCACGGCATTCGAAGCGAGCATTGAGGGAGATACCGTCGACGTGCGCACGCCGATCCAGGGAATGATCCGCAATGTTCTGGTGCAGGAGAACCAGCGGGTGCAAGAAGACCAAGTGCTCTTCACCATCACCCGTATCGTCACCGATCCGGCGACGCTCGCCTGGCGGCACGATGATCTGCCGATTTTGGCGGTGCAGCCCGGCATCGTCACCAAGGTCGACGCACGCACGGGTCTGTTCGTGCAGGCGGACCAGAAGCTCGCCACCATCGTCGATAATTCTCCCGAAACCATGCGCATCCGCGCCGTGCTGGACGTGGACGCCGACGACGCGCACCGGATCCGTCCGGGCATGGCTGCCGGCGTGACGGCGAAATTCCTCAACGGCGGCGATGTCATCGACGCATTGGTCGCGAGCGTGGATCCCGTCTACGATGCGTACGCGAAGCGGCTCACCGTCGAACTCCGATTGCTTCGCTATCCCGAGGGCATCGAGACGATGCCGCTCGGCCTGCCCGTCGAGGCGTGGGTGCAGCAGGAACGCAAGTCCAACGACAACGTCGTGATCGGCGTCTACACCTGGCTCTTCCCGCATTCCCGCGCCGGCAATTGATATGACCTACCGTTCCGTCAGCGTCGGCTTGCTCCTGGTGACCGTCGCGGTCGCCAGCATCGCGGTCGCCAGCACCCGCACGTCGTCGGCAGGGCTTCTCCCCGCCGCACCACCTGCTCCCGTGAGCACATTCGTTCCTCCAAAAATCGACCGGCTGCAGCCCGATCTGAGCCGTGTTCCCGCCATTCCCGCCGTTGCCGACAAGACCAGGCTCGCGGTGCTCCCCGCCGGCATGGGCGTTCAGACGATCCCCGATGGCACGGCTCGTCCCGTCCGTACGAACAGCTGGTGGAGCAGCGGCATGCTTGAACAATGGCCCGCGCCCGTCTTCGCGTTGCCGATGAAAGGGATCTTCAATACGACCGGACTCACGCTCTGGGTGCCCGGCCGCAAAGTCATCAACAAAGCGGTGATCGGCGATGACCGCGATCCTCTACGAATTTTCGCCAAGACCGCTGCGGTGTCCGCGATGCCGATCGTTGCCGGAGATTGGGACGTGACCTACCGCGTTCGCGACGCCGCGGGGGTGCAGTTCGACGCGACGTTCGTCCAGGGCAGCCCGTTCACCTTTATCCGGCCGTTCGGCTCCTCGCTCACCGCCGCTCTCCCCGCCGAAGCCCGCCCGACGCCCGTCGACTGCCGCGGCGAATGCGGCTCGGCGCTACTCATCCAGGCACCCGCGACCACGTACATGCTCGTCTCGCCGGTCAAAGACGCGTTTACCATCCGCGGCGGAACGGTCGACATCCGGATACAGAACACCAGTGCTCTTCTCACGATCGTCGCCGTGGCGCCGGGCAGCGATCCCGCCGAGTATCTGGGCGCCGCGATGCGTCCCTTCACCGGCACACAGGCGGCGTACGCTCTTACCGATTCCGACGTGTTCACCACGTTCCGCTATCCCGTCGCGACGATCATGGGCGTGCTTCCGCATCACTACGTCTCTCTCGCATACTCGGCGCCGGATAACGGTCCGAAGCCCTTCATCGACGGCAATCCCGCAAAGATCATCGGGACGTTCGACACCATCCGCGGTCCGGTGCGCATCTTTAAAGGAAAAGGCTTTCGCACGATGCTGCCGCGGCCGTCAATCCTCCCGTCGCTCCCGCCCGTGCCGTCCCTCAGTTCCGACAAAAATCTGGTGCAATTGCTCCGCACCGATATCGAAACCAACACGGCTCCCGCCGGCGACATCTACTCCATCGCCAAGGTGCTCAACCGCACGGCGCAGCTCGCCGAGCTTGCCGATACCATGGGCCAGAAGGAACTCCGCGACCGCGCGGTCGCCCAAGTGCGCTACAGCCTGGTGCAGTCGTGCTCCGCGGCGCCCGGCGCTCCGCTCACGTTCGCGTACGACAAGAACGGCGGCGGCATCATCGCGCTCCCTCCCGCATTCGGCAGCGACCACTACAACGATCATCACTTCCACTACGGCTATCTGCTGCATGCAGCGTCCGTCGTTGCGCGGTTCGATTCGTCATTCCTCCAGCAGTACGGCGACTGCTTCCGCCTCCTCGCTCGCGATATCGCCTCGAGTAACCGCAAAGATCCCGCTTTCCCGTACCTGCGCCATTTCGATCCGTACGGCGGCCATAGCTGGGCCAACGGACTGACGCTCTTCGGCGACGCGCAGAACCAGGAGTCGACTTCCGAAGCGCTCTACGCCTGGCACGCGCTTGCGCTCTTCGGCCGCACGGCGGGCAATAAAAATCTCGAGAGTCTCGGCGTGTGGCTCTACGCGCAGGAAGCCCAGGCGACAAAGATCTACTGGCTCAACGGCGAAAAATCGAGCGGCGCGATTCCCGCCGACTTCCCCTACCCGATGTT
>JABFSS010000020.1 GCA_013140485.1 Candidatus Peribacteraceae bacterium
GATCGCCCCCTTGAAATCAAAGACGCCGAATTTCTGAGACAGAACGGTCCGCTCGACGAGATCGGGATTGATGAAGTCCTTTCTCCAATTGAATTTCGGGATCCTCAGAGCCGTCACTGGAAGTTTGTGAAGGGCAGTACGGTTCCCAGCGTCCGCAAAAATAACTTTGTTCCCGGTCGTTTCAAGAAATGGAACTCAGTGACGCGGCAATTCGAGCGCTACACCGCGCAGGATGCTGCAGCGAGAGAGCAGAGGTTTTTTGTCAAAGAAGACGGCACAGTTTTGGAGCAGATCGGAGAGCGCAACGTGATCTTCATCCGCAAACACACGCAAGATGCAATCGGCGCCAAGGTCCATCTTCCGCCGGCGGCTTAAGCGGCAAGCATCCCCTCCACCAGTTTCTCCACCCGCTTCCTCCACTGGAGTTCGGCGAAGCCCTCGCCGCCTTCTTTGTAGAAGACTTCGGCTTTGGCGCGCTCTCCCGGTTCCACGCCTGCGAGCATCATCTCGCGCGCGGCGTCGAGTTCCTGCGCGGAGACCTCGATCTTCTTGTCGTCGATGAGCCACTGGATGGCGAAGCGAAGCGTGAGGCGCTTCTCGCCTTCGTCGCGCAATTCCTTCTGGAGTTTTTCCACCGTGCGGTTTGTTTGTTTGAGCCACTCGTCCATGCTCATTTTCTGCTCGTCGAGATTGCGCGCGATCTCGTCAAAAATCATGCGCTCTTCGTGCGCGATCAACTCCGGCGCCAGGTCGATCTGCGTCGCGGCGCGGATGGCGTCGAATACTTCCTTCTCGCGGCGGACTTTATCATCGCGTTCCTGCTGTTCGCGGAGCGTCTTCTCGATTTTGCTTTCCAGATCTTTCACCGAGTCTCCCAGATGGTGTTCCTTCACGAACGCATCGGTGAACTCGGGGAGCCGGACTTCGCGGACCTCGTGGACGGTCGCCGTGAATGCGACGGGTTTGCCCTTCAAATGCTCGGCACGGTAATCCTCGGGGAACGTGAGCGTGAACGTCTTCCGGTCGCCTTTCTTCATACCTGCGAGCGCTTCTTCAAAACCCGGGATCAGCGATTTGCTGCCGAGCGCGATGGTGTACCCGGTCGCTCGCGTGCCCTCGGCTTCTTTGCCGTCGAGGTGTCCCACGAAATCGAGCGTGAGTTCATCGCCGTCCTTCGCCGGACGGTCAACCGGTCCCGTCGTGCGGTACTGGTTGCGCAGATAGTCGGTCATTCGGTCGATCTCTTTCTTCTCAATGGTAATCTCCGTCTTCTTTACTCGAATCTTGTCGGCGCCTTTCACCTTCACGTCGGGCTTCTCCACGAACGTCAGCACCAGCGTGAGCGGCTCGCGCGAGGTCATGTCGACTTTCGGCGGAATGATCGGCAAAAGCTTGTGCTCCTTCATGATGGCATCGAAAACACCGGGCAGGAGTGCCCGTACCGTCTCCTCATTCAATTGCTCCGGATTGATTTTCGCGCGGATCATCTCCGCGGGAGCGCGCCCGGGGCGGAATCCTTCGATACGGACGCCTTCGCCGAGCTTCTCGAGTGCCTTCGCTTCGGCTTTCGCCGATTCGTCCGCAGTGAACGTCACCGTGCACTGTGTTTGGGATTGCTTGAGCTTTTTGGGAGGGGTGATTTGGGGCATCGGAGGGAGAGGATACAGGAAAAATCGTCATCACCAACCCCCGTCCGGCTGCAATCGGCTACGGTTACTTCTTCGTATTCTTCCCTTCCCAATGCATCAGGAGCGGCGCCGCCACCAAGTACGAGGAATACACCCCCATCACCGCGCCGAAGATCAGCGCGAGGATGAACCACCGAATGCTTTCGGCACCCATAATGAAGAGCGAACTGAGCATGATGACAATCGCGACTGTGGTGCCGCTCGTCCGACCCACGCATTGCTTGAGCGCCGCGACCACCACGTCGGAGAGGTCGTCGGACCGGTTGTCGAAGGTCAGGTTGGCGCGGACGCGGTCGAAGACGACGATGGCCTCGTTGGTCGAATAGGCGAGGATCGTCAGAAGCGCCGTAACAAAGAGAATGTCGAACTCGAAGCTCGTAAACCATCCCAGAACGATAAAGGCCCCGATGGTGACGATGACGTCGTGCATGAACGCCGCCACCACGATCAGGCCGAACTTCCACGGGCTCAGCTTGCGCGGGAGTTTGCGGAAGGCGATTGCGAGATAGAGGATCGTCGCGATGGAGGCGATGACGAGCGCCTGCAGCGATTTCCACTTGAGGCTCGCCGAGAGCGTCGGGCCGATCGTGTTGTACTTCAATTCCTTCACTTCGCCGAGCGTCGCCCGGAAGCTGTCGATCAAAGCCAGATGCTCCTCATTGGTCATCGCGCGCATGCGCAGGATAAAGGCTTCCTCACTGGCCGTTTTCACTCCCGTCACCGAATAATTCCCCAATGTTCCTGCCTCGCCTGCAGTTTTCTCATATGTCTGCACCGCCGCGATCACGTCGTCCCGCGTCTTGCCGGCAGGCGCTTGTATTTGCAGCAGGGTCCCGCCCGTGAATTCGATCGAATACTTCGGTCCCGGGTAGACGAAGAGGGCGATGGACGCTGCGACCATCACCACGGAGAGAGCCAGAAAGAATTTGGAGAGTTGGCGGAAGGACATCGACAATAGATTATGAATGCTTCGCAATCTCAGCACAAGTTATGAAGCAAGGGGATTTCGGCATTTCACCGCTCATTCCTTGTTTCGACCGACAATGTCAGCACGTTTCGGTCCATTTCGACGCTCCACACGAGGGACTTCCCGTTTTCAAGGAGCGCGCTCAGCCATGGCCAGCCCGCAGAGCCGCGCATGTCCGTCGTCCATTGATCAAAGAGGGCAGGGGAGAGCGCGCCGCCCGCGACGGGATTGCCGGAGAGCGAGGGGAACGGCTCGGGGGTTTCGTCTGCCACGATGTCTTCCACCCATTCCTTGCGGTTCCCGATGACGATGTCGCGTCCGCGCACCGCCGTCACGAGGGACCGGCCGCCGTCCGTCGTTTCGTGCACGGTCCATCCGTGGAGGCTGTACTTCCTTTCTTGCGCTTGCGACGGGCCGCTCCCGACGATCGTGGACGTGAACCCCCGCTCAAATGTCCTGCTGGTGACCGATCCTGCTCCAGCCCGCCCGCGAATGCTCTCGTGGAACGCAGCGAGCCGCTCATTCGCATCACGCATATCACTCACGCGTCCCTGGAACGCGAACGAAGGGCCCGATCCCGTACCCGTGCTCAAGTGGAGCGTTGCGGGGTTCTTCAAGAGCGGCAGAATGTCGTACGGCATGCTCCACTCGCCGCCGAGCGTGTCATTGATCTTCTTGAGCAGTTGTCCGCGGCGGATGGCCTGCTCCGCTGCGGGAAGATTCGCAAGCGAGAGATCAAGCATCTGCGAGGGTGCCGCAAGCGAGAGCGTCATCTCCGGAGGAGGAGAGAGGGGAGTGTCGCCCGAAACGGACCCATCGAGATCTTTCGTTACGCCGAAGACGCGAATACGCGCAGTCGCTCCCTCCTTACTCAGGAGCAGTCCTCCGGACGCATGAACAAAGGGGCGGAGAGCGGAGGGAAGTGACATCAAGGATTCGTCAGCATTGCTTCGGAGGTAGATGAGCGTCGCAGTCGGCGATATTCCCCGGGAGAGCTCCCGGAAGACGTCGTTCGTTTTCAAGCGTGAATCTTTCCCAGTCATCAAGTTCATTACGCCGGAGTCGGAGAGAAGCACGTCCTGACCGTGGAAGTCGCCGTTGGCATCGGGTAGGGGAATGTCCTTATAAGGAGATGACAGAATCCATCCGTACGGTCCTCCGGGAGCACCGAGGATTCCGAGTTCCAAGCGACCGTCAAAATCAGGGACGCTTCGCAGGACCGGAAATCGGTCACCCCATTGCCGCAGGTCTTCGCGCGTGACATTCGAAAAGAGCGCCGTGGTGTTCTGTCCGGGCAGGATGGACTGGAGAGAGCTCGGTTGCCACAGAGCGACGATGGCGGCGATTGCCCCTCCCAGCACAATCAGACTTCCGCACAGTGCGAGTAGGACCAGACGCCAGGGTGAGAGACTGAAGGTGATCATCGCGGGGATTCTAGGGGAGAAATGTTTTTCTGTCGTTAGGGACAGAGCCCTGTATAGAGCCATATTTTTGAGCACAAATTGTATTCACAATACAATTCAGAGGATCACACCAGTTCACTTTATTGCGCTTTTTTTATTGGAGCGTACGATGCTTCGATTTGCATCAAGCAAATCCAAACACACACGGAACACACACATACACGGGGGCCCCCAACCAAACACACACGAAGACACACAGACCTGATCGTTCACATCACTGCATCCGACGATGAATCATGAAGTACGAATCAAGAATCATGATTCTTGATTCATTATTCTCGTCCGATCAGGGAGGAACATGGATGCACATTGTTCACGTCGTCGCCTTCATGTTCCTCTCTGCTCTGCGATGTCGCGCCGTAGATGCGAGGTTGCGCTAGCGGCGTGCTTCCTTTACTCCCCAGTGTCTCTCCAGAGCCTTTGTGCACTGCGTAGCAGACCGGTACGGGGACTTCGGATGGGATCCGAGGAGAAACAAGAAACCCCAGCAAGGCAGAGAACCGGGAACACCTCTTCCCACGTCATCCTCCACGTTCGATAAACACGCTCAGCGGTAGACTCATGTGATTCGCCGCCGATAGCAAAAGGAGGAAGACACAAACACAAAAAGGCCCGTCAAAGGGTCTTTTTGTTTTGCCGCGAAGCATAGTTTGTTATACTCGTCGAATGAGTGACTACCTGGGCGCCTATCAACATGTGTACGAGTTGCGGGTCGATGTGGCCGGCTTCGGCAACATCAAGGATTTTTCTGCGCAGATCATGCGCCGCATTGGTCCAGTCATGCTCCGTGAAGGTTTTTCTGTCGATAGGGATCCGGTTATTCTTCAGGGCGAGGCGCTGGGTCCAGGGATGACTCCATCCATTTTGGTTGCCTTCCATCGTCATAGTAATGTGGACCCCGCTCCCGTGCGAGGCATCCTTGAGTTATCCATAGGAGAAATTGCGGCTGCGTTTGAAATTCCCAAAAATCATCACGATGTCTTTTTTGACAGAGATGATGTAGGCGAAACTGCGGTAGATTTCGAAAGGGCAACAAAGCATCTGCCTTCATCCGGAGGCGGCCACGACTGTGAGAATGTAGATTAAGCGCGCAGGTGTGTGGGCTTAGAGTTTTTGCAGAAGCTCTCTCGCCTTCTCCAGTCTCGGATCCAGCTTGAGCGCTTTTTCCAATTCAGTTTTCGCTTCATCATTCCTTCCCGTCTCCAGCGCCGACCACCCCACGAGTTCGTGGGCTTTGCCTGAGTCGGGCCATTTCTTCACGGCACTCTGTGCGAACTGGTAGGCGTCTTCTTTCTTGTCCGTGGCGATCGCGAGCGAGACGGTTTTTTCGAATGCGGCGAGATCGGCATCGGGTTCGGCGACGAGCGCGCGGTACTGGTCGAGCGCGAGGGGGAGATCGTCGGCTTGCTGCGCGGCGTCGGCGAGTCGGCGGTGAAGCTCTTTTCGCGGTTCGAAACCGTTCTTGAGCGCGTATTGCAGAAAGGTGGAAGCGTTCTGCCATTGCTTGAGAACCATGTACGTCCGTCCCAAGAAATATTGAATTTCCGGCTTCTCGGGATCGATCGCGTACGCCTTCTCGAAGGACGAGAGCGCTTCGGGCGCTCGCTCGCTCGTCAGTTCGCAGTAGCCCTGCACGGTCCATGCGTCCCGGTAGTCATCTTCCTGCTTCACGACACCGGCGAGAAGCGGCAGAGCGAGCTCACATTCCTGCACTTGGGCGAGTGCGCGGGCCAGCAGCGTCGTCAGGTGAATCTCGCGGCTCTCGGGGAAGAGCGCGTATTCGTCGTACGCCGACTGGAGCGTCCGGCCGTATGATCTCAATGCCGGATCCCAGCCGTTGATGACGGCGGCGAGTTCCTGCTTCGCGGCGTCATGCCGGCCCTGAATGATCGCGAGCAGAGCGGATCCGTAATTTTTCTGCGGGGAATCCTGCGCCGCCGTGAGTGCCTGCTGCGCCTGGACAATTTCACCGGTCCTCAGCGCCACGATCACGTCGAGCAGCAGCAGATCTTCGCTCCGCGCGCCCAGGCGCCTGAGCTCCCGGATCGTATCTTTCACCTGGACGATTTCGCGCCGCTGCATCTGCGCCTGCGCGAGTTTGCGCAGTGCGGGAATCCCGCCGCCGGCGTCCACAGACTCTTGATACTGTTTCTCGGCGCCCGCCCAATCACCTTGGAGAGCGAGGAGGTCCCCCTGCCGCAGGTGGATCAAGACGATGTCGCCTGCGTCCACGGGATCCTCCCTCACCGCCGCGCCTGTCCCACTGCGGACTCCCGCATCTTCCTGCTCCGCACGAGTTCGCACTCGTTCCTGGAGGCGTTCCTGTGTCGTGCTCAATTGCCACCAGGCATATCCAAGAACACCTCCGGCGAGGAGGAGAGCCGCGACCAATGGGATCAGAACACGCGCGGGGAATTTCATCTTCAGGAGAGTACCAGCTTTTTAGCTGTTAAGCTGTTTAGCTTCTTAGTTTTCTCATTTTCTGTTGTGCAATCAAATTTGCAAAAAAGCTCAACAGCTAAGAAGCTAAACAGCTAAGAAGCTAAACAGCTAAGAAGCTAGATTAAAGCGTCGGACTCAATTCCCCGTCCTTCCCGTGACTCGAACCGCCGACCGTTGCGCGCGCGGCGGCATCGGCGATGTGTTTGGGCAAGACGGCTTCGATTCCGCCCCATTTCGCGTCGCCGTTCTCCGGAAGGAGAATGGTGACTTGGTCGCCGACTTCGGCGCGGTAGAACGTCACGGATGCGAGGAGCACGCGAAACGCCTTGCCCTCGGCGAGCACTTTGTACTGGCCGTCTTCCTGAATCAGCACGCCGAGCGCGGTGCGACGCGGGGTGGGAGCGATTTGCTTGTAGATGAATTTGCCTTCGTCGGTGATCGTCAGTTTCATGCCGTCGCCTTCGACCAATTTGCTCTTGCTCGCGTAGTTCGCCGGGACCGGATACGTCTGGCCCTGGCTGTCGACCATGTTCTGGCCGTCAAAAATGCCTTCGATCACGCGGCCGTTGGCCGGACTGTTGCTGAAACTCGTCGCCCGCTGCACGTGCCGCTCACGGGTCGAATCGGAGACGCCCGTCATGTCGCGAAGCAACGCGTACGCCGTCTTGAGAGACGACTGTGCGGTATCGAGGAGTTCCTGGACTTGAAGAAGGATATCGTCGGACATACGGAATTGAGAATTGAGAATGAAGAATTGAGAATAATGGAAGCGACGAAGAGGTTTTGAGGTAGGGAGGAGTGACTCGGAAGGGTGAAGAGATAAATGAGTGGGCGCGTGGAGGGGTATTCTCAATTATCAATTTTCAATTCTCCATTACGTCCAGTCGCACTGTCGTGAGCCTTTGGCGTATCTGGGTGTCTGTGAGAAGGCCGGCTTGGGCGCCGATGGCGCCGAGAACACTGGCTGCGTTTATGGTACCTGCTCTGAGCATATCTGGCAAGGGGAGGCCCTGCAGGAGGGCCCAGGTCGCGCCCGTTCCGAACGCGTCTCCCGCGCCGGTCGTGTCGATGACGGGAGCATCGGCGACCGGACAATGCCAGGTCGTTTTTCCGTCAGACGCCGTGGAGCCGTTTTTTCCATCACACACGCAGACGATGCGCACGCCGGCGTTCAGGAGAGAGGCCATCGCAGTCTCCACCGAAGTTTCTCCCGTGAAGAGCAGCGATTCCTCCTTATTGAAGACGAGGAGGTCGGTCTGGCTGAGCAAGTGACGCATTTTCGTCTCCTTCATGCCGGTCTTGAGTTGCGAGCCGCCGGGATTCCAGGTGATTCCCATGCCTTCGTTCTTCTCCAACATCGCCGCGATGTCGTCCTCGATCACGCAACTGCGCTCGTGCAGGTGGTTCAAGTAGATCCAGTCCATCGTCGCGGCCTGCTCGCGGTCGAAGTTCGCGTCATGCAGGTGGGCGTTGGTGCCGGGGTCGTAGAGGATCACGCGTTCGCCGCTGCCGGCGGAGAGGATGATCGAGAAACTCGAAGTCTCGCCTTCGACGACGGTGGTCGCGCGGTGGTCGACCTTCTCCTTGGTCAAATTCTCGAGCTGCCGCTGTCCCCATTGATCACTTCCGAGGATGCCGCAGAAGTGCGCGGCGCATCCCAGGCGCGAGAGTCCGACGGACGTATTGGCCGCGCCTCCGCCGCACGTTTCGATCACTTGCTGCACGCGGACTTTTTCGCCGAGCGGCAATTCCAGAATTTTCTTCCCGTGGTCTTCGCGAAGAACGTCGCTCCCGGTCCGGACGAAGAGGTCGTAGGTGGCGCCTCCGATGGAGAGGGTGCGGGGAGCCTGTGTGGGAGTTTTTGGAGAAGTCATGGGAGGAAAACGAGGCAATCGAGGGAAACGAGGGAAACGAGAATCATCGATTGCATTGTTTGCTTCGTTTTCTTCGTTTGCCTCAGGAATGATACCTCCGTTCCATCTGCGTAATGAACGCTTTCGATTGCAGCATCATCTTCCGTCGGCGATACCAGTAGATTCCCGCGGGAATCGCGGTCAATGCGAGGATGAGTTTCCACGAGAGACCGGGCAAGCCGCTTCCCGGCGTCTTCGGCGCGCTGGCGTGGAGTCCGTTATCCGGCGCAATTGTGCTCGGATCCAACTGCAGGTCATCCGCGGACGCGTGGAACGCGACATTGAGCATCGGCGTTCCCTGCGTGAAGACTGTCAGGTCACTCAGGATCTCGCCGGTGGATGCGACCGGCGTCAGGCGGATCAAATACGGCTGTGCGAGGAGATCCTTGATCGTAAAGACGCGCATGCCTCCTTCCAGTGTCCGCTCTTCGGAATATTCCGCTTCGAAACTTCCATATTCGAGCACGAATGAGGAGAGGGGAGTGCTGTCCGGGAATGTCCACTGGACCAGCAGCCCGCCTTCTTGCGGCGTCACCGTCACTTCCATGCCGAGCGTGCGCGAGGTGAGCATCGCGCTCCGGGCGCCTTCTTCGTCTTCGCGCAGCGCGCGGACCGTAATGTAGTAATCGTTGCCCGCTTTGAGTCCCATGATGGCGGCGCCGTCCGTCGCTTCGGGCGTATCCAGCGTCAGGGTCTTGTCCAAGATGGGGGACTTCGTCTCAATGCGGTAACCGGTGATCGTGTCGTCGGGAATTTCGTCCCACGCGAGTTGGATTCCTCCGGCGAGCGGCTGTGCGACCACGTTCTGTACCTGGGGAATCGAGGGGCCGGAGATGACGAGCGTGCCCTTCGCGTCGGTGATGTTGTCGGCGGCGTCACGGGCGCTCACGACATATTCGGCGTCGCCGCGCGACGGTGCCTGGAAGAGCGCCTGGTACTGCGTGTCTCCGGACGAATCCGGTCCGACGTCCGTGAGAGAAATCTCCTGGTCGCGGATCTCGATCACGACGTCAGAAAGTCCCGGTTCGCTCACCACCGTGAGCGTCACGTCGTCGCCTTCGCTCGGCTCCTCCGGCTCAAAGCGGACCTGCATCTTGGGACCGCGGGTGTCCACGTGCAACCGCAGCGGCCCGGAATCGTACTGGCCGCTCTGGTCCTGCAGTTCCACGATCACATCATCTCCCGCGGGGAGCATCACGTTCACGATGAACGAGCCATCGTCTTCCGTTTCTCCTTCGGCGTCGGATTCTTTGGACGTCACGTCCTCGAGTGGGACCGATCCCTCTTCCGCCCACACACGGATGTTCGCGAGTGCCGGGCCTTTGCCGGAGATCAGCAGATCGCGCGAGCCCACGGTGTCGCCGTCCTTCAAATTATCGAGCTTGATCCGGCGGTTGGCGGCGATCTCCGTGGTTCCGGTCACGAGCACCGTCGTTTGGCCGGTGATCGTGCCGGTCTCGTCCTTCACGATGATCACTTGCTCCCCGGCTTTGTTGAAGCTGACCGCCCACGGAATGCTCAGACTGCCGCGGGTTTTGGGACTCATCGTGGCTTCGCCGGCTCCGGGGCCGAGTCCGGGCAGCGTGGAGGTGGGGTCTCCGGGCGTTTCGATGTGCACTTTGCCCGAGTAGCTTTCCACCGTTTTTCCGTTCGCATCGACGGCGGTGATCTGAAAGTTGGGGATGACGTCGCGGACTTTCGTCGTCGGCGTGCTCACCTTCACCTCGAAGTGATCGACGACGTCGTACGCGGGTCCCGCGGCCGAAGCTCCTTCAATCAATTGTCCTTTCAACTGGCTGCCGGTCGCCGGCTCTTCGTCGTCGGGGAATCCTCCCATCGACACCCGGTCATCCTGCGCGGCGATGCGCGCCGCCCGGTCGATCATGGTTCCCGAGAGCAGGTCAATTGCCCGCAGCGAAATTTCGCCGGGGGTCTCCGTTTGCACGCCGAATTGCATGCGCCCGTCATGGTCTGTCTCCTTCGCGTTCTTGAGCGCCGCCACGCGGTCTTCGCTCCGGCTGCCGACGAGTTGCACGGGATGTCCCTGCAGAGGATTGCCCATCATGTCACGCAGCGTCACCGTAACAGTCGAGATCGATCGGCCGTCGGCGGGGAGGAGCGCGTTACTGACCGTGATGGTCGACCGCTGTGTGTCGATGCGGTCGCTGAGTACTTCAAATGACGCTTCGTCCGTGATCTTTTTCTGTCCCGCGACCGCGAAGGCCCGGTAGACGCCGGCTTCCTCGGTCAATCGTGCGGGAATCACTGCGTCACCGACGCCTCCGGCATTCGCCTGCACCGGGAGAATCGTGTCTTCGCCGGAGGGCGAGACGACGTGCAGGTGGAACAGCGCACCGGGCGTCAGGCCCGTCACGCGCACACTCGTTTCGAATCCCGCGACGACATCATCCACGGCCACGCTCGCACTCACGCCTTCAAACGACGCACCTGCCGTAAAAACGGGGTTCAGGAGCAGTGTCAGGGCAAGGAGAAGGCGAATGAAGTGTCTGTTCATAAATCCCTTTATTGTAGCAGATTTTGGCTTTGGGCTCAATCCTTCGTTAGGGCTAGCCCTAGGGCTAGGGTGGGGTCAGGGGAACGCAAGAATCTGCATACTCGTCCAAACCCTGGCCCCCATCCTTATCCTCTCGTATACTTCGCTCCAATGAAGCGCTTTCTCACCTCCCTCTCTCTCGTCGCGTTCCTCGTCGGTTGCGGCGGCGGTTCGACGAGCACGGAGGTCGTGTGCAAGGAGCAATTCTGGAACGGCGTCGTCGCGCTGTGTCTGCCGGCCGGGTGGACCGTGCTTGAGCGCGAAAAGCTCGAGGAGCGCGGAGTTCCCGAGCAGGTCCTCGTCGCGTTCCAGTCTGAGCAGGCCGTGTCCGGACAGACGCCGACGCTCACGGTGACGAGTGAGAAGCTGCCCGTCGCGCTTGATTCCGCGGCGTACAGCAAAGCGAGCATTCGCTCCGTCGCGTCGCTCCCCGGGTACACGCTGATCGACAGCCGGACCATGCAGGTCGAAGGCCAGACTGTCGAATTGCATGTGTTCACCGCCCAGCCCGTCGACGGCGAACCGGAGCGCCGATTCTTCCAACTCTCCGCGGTCGCGGCGAATATCGGCTACACATTCACGGCGCTGACGCCCGTGTCGATTTCGGACCAGTTGCAAAAAGAAATCACGCTCATCATGGACTCTGTCAGATTCTCTGAACCGACGGCTGCGTAATGATCAATGTTCAACTGTTCAATCATCAACCGTGGTTGGTCTTTTAAATACTCCTTGATGATTAATCATTGATGATCGATCATTGTCCCGTTGGTGCCGTAGCCAAGCAGTAAGGCAGGGGTCTGCAAAACCCCCATACGCGGGTGCAATTCCCACCGGCACCTCCATTTTTGTCCATCTAAAGAGACACGGAGAGCGTACTTGCAAATTTATGATTTTTGTTATATAATATAC